>CAZKIB010000034.1:25396-40149 GCA_964552425.1 uncultured Anaerolineaceae bacterium
AAAATACAGTACTGCCGGACGATACCCGCTGGGAACCGGGGACGGACATCGAGCGCTTCACCAACCCGGCCCATCCCCAGTTCTGGGAACCCGAACGCAGCGCGGAACGCCGCCGGGCGTCTTAGCATCTCAACAGGCCCACACGCACGATCAGGTGAACCTGGCTGTAGGGGCGCATCGCGATGCGCCCGGTTCTTCAGGGGAGAAAATCCTAATCGCGGCTGCCGCCACCGAAAATGCGCAGCAGAAACAGGAAAATATTGATGAAGTCCAGGTACAGTGTCAGCGCGCCAATCAGCGACAGCTTGGTCAGCAGAGTGGCTTCCTGGCCCTGAATTTCTGGATCAGCGGCCATGCGGTGCAGCTTCTGAGTGTCATAAGCCGTCAGCGCCGTGAAGATAATCACACCCGCGCAGCTAATGAGATAATCCAGCGGGCCGCTGTTGAGGAACATGTTCACGACCATCGCAATGACCAGGCCGATCACCGCCATCATCAGATAAGCCCCGAATTTGCTCAGGTCAATCTTGGTCGTCAAGCCGATCATGGTCATGACAAAGAACAGAATCACCGTGGTGCCAAAGGCAATCGTGATCGTGCCCAGCTCGTAGGCCAGGAAAATCAGCGACAGCGTAAAACCGTTCAGCGCGGCGTACAGGAAAAACGCGCCTGTCGCCACCCCTACCGACATCCGCTGGATCGCCAGACTCAGCGCGAACACCAGCGCCAGTTCACCGATAATTGCCACGATCAGCACAGCCGGGTTCAGCACCAGTTGCAGCAGCGCCGGCACATTATAAACGGCCACGCTCACACCGGTGGTCAGCAGCAGGCCGAGTGTCATCCACATATAGACCTGCCGCAGCAGCGGGCGAATCTCCACACGCGGCTGAACGGCGCTTTGCGAAAGTGATGATGCGTCAAACATGGGCACTATCCTCCAATTTTCCCCATTTTTGAAAATCCTTATTTACTTTATTATACGCTGAATCACGCCCAAAGTAACGGTTCAGGCTGAGTGAATGATGAATCTCGACCAGTGGCGCGCAGGTGGTGAATGGCTGACGCTCGGCGGACGGCGGATTTTCGTCCGTGTTCAGGGAGAGGGGATACCCCTGCTGGTGCTGCATGGTTTCCCCACCGCCAGCTACGATTATGCCCGCCTCGCCCCCCTGCTGGCAGACCGTTACCGACTCATCCTGTTTGACTTTCTCGGCTTCGGCTTCTCGGATAAACCTTACCCGCATGACTATTCGCTGTTCGAGCAGGCTGGCATCGCACAGAGCATCTGCGAACACTTTGGCCTTGAGTCGGTCCATATTCTGACACACGATATGGGCAATTCGGTGGCGCTGGAACTGCTGCGGCGCGGCACACCCCGCGTCGAGCGGCTGTTGATGCTCAATGGCAGCGTCCTGTTGAAATATTACCGCCCGGTCATCACCCAGCGCCTGCTGCTCAACCCGCTCACTGGCCCGCTCATCACCGGCCTGCGGCTCATCCGGCGGGGGACCTTTGCCCGGCAGTTTGGCGGCCTGTTCGCGCAGCGCCCGCCGGACGAGGAAATTAATGCCTTCTGGTCGCTCATCCAGTACAACGATGGCGCGCGGGCCTATCACCGCCTGATCCGCTACCTGAACGAACGCAGAGTCCATGAACATACCTGGCTGGATGCCCTGGCACAGCACCCCGCCCCGCTGACGATCATCTGGGGCCAGCGCGACCCGGTCTCTGTACCGAAAATCGCGGAAGCTGTGCTGGAACGCCGGCCCGATGCCGCGTATTTTCCGCTGGATACCACCGGCCATTACCCGCAGTGGGAAGCCCCACAGCAGGTCGCCAGGATTATTCAGCAGTCAACTGATTAACGCTGTTGCAGCAGCAGGTAGACCATTGCCTCTATATCGGCAGCTTCCAGATGCGTGTAGGTCGGCATTTTGTGCGCGCTGGCCGCAAAACCATCGACAAGATAACGCTCCGGTTCCAGAATACTTTCCCGCAGATACTCCTCCGCGTTCGTGGCCGCGCCCTGATAGCCCGGCTCCTGAATACGGGTTTCGGCGACTGTCGCAGCCTGGTTATGTTCCGGCCCGAAGATACCGCGTGTATTCGCTGTCTCCAGCGAGTGGCAGGTCCCGCAGTAATTTTCCCGATAAACGGCGATGCCACGCTCAACCAGAGCGGTATCGACAGATGGGGTGCTGGTGGGTACAGGTGCAGAGGACTGATTGGGCGCGCAAGCACTGAAAACCAGCATGATGAGCAGCCCGCCCATGAACAATCGCAGCATTGTGTCTCTTCTCACAATAAATGTTCGCCAGGGATACAGATGTTCCAATAATCCAGATTGATTCCGTCACCTCACCCAACCCCGCTCCATTGGCTGGCGAGGGGTTGGGGTGAGGTTATGAGTCCTGATTGTTGTACTACCCGGTAGTAACGGGTTCGCCTTCGGCAGCGGTCAGCGCTTCGATTTTCAGCACCGCGCCGGAGCCGGGCGCGCCTACACCGTTGATCGTGACATACGCATTGCCCTCGGAATCAAAGTCAATCGAAGTCGGGAATGGCAGTCCATCAAAAACGACTTCGGAAGCTTCGCCTTCTTTAATGCGCACCAGCGCGCCCGCGTCGGGGACCGGGCCTTCCTCGGTGAACAGGCCAAACTGCACGGCATACAGTTCGCCATCCGGCCCGCGCCGCATATCGGTCAGCATGGTCAGCCCCACCGCGAAATCGCTGATCTCACCATCGGGCGTGACCTTCAGAACTTTGGCGCTGCCAGGAACAAAGGGCGCGCCACTGAGCAGTGCCACATAGGCGTTGCCTTCCTCATCAAACACCACGGCGGTGGGAACCGGGTCGGCTTCCAGCGCATCGTTGCGGAATGGGTTGGGGAACACACCCGGCAGCCCTTCAAACGCGACGACGGTCTCAATGTCACCACTGGCCGGGTCAACCCGCAGGAGGGTATTCCCACCCGCATCCGCTACCCACAGCCAGCCATCCGGCCCCGGCGTGATCCCATAGGGGTGCGAATCGCGAATGGTTCCGTCCGGGTTGTTGGCGTCCTCATAGGCCCATGTATTGGCGATTTCCACACCCTCGCCGTCCTCAATGCGCACCACTGACGCCATCATCCGGTAGCGTTCTGTCGTCACCCCCTCAATCCACTGGCCGTTGGTGGCGTACAGGACGCCACCATGCAGGGCCAGCCGCCCGCCGCCGATAAATTCGATCTGCGCCGCAAAAACGGAAGGCAGCGCAGCCACCACCGTTTGCTCACCGTCAGGCGCAATCATGACAATCCGCGCTGTATCTCCAATGGGCGAAGGCAGCGGTTCCGGGTTGCCCGGCGCGACGAAGATAATTTCTTCATCGCCACCCGCGCCTGCCTCAATCACCCAGACATTGCCATCCGGGTCAACCATTACCCCCTGTGGGCCATTAAACCCACTGGCGAAAATCTCGCCGCCTTCAATCTCTGGCTGTTGGGCCGAAAGCACCCCGGCAGCCCCGAAGATGAGCAGCGCAATCCATAACCATCGTGCAGCACGCATAGAAAAATCACCTTTCAAATGGTTGTTCCCAGTTATTTGTTTCGGAGAATTTTGGCGGTGTTGAAGTAATAGTTCCCCCATTCCTCATTATATTGTTACGGACGTTTCCCGCAAACGAGCCTTGAGGAATCTGCGCCGGGTTGACGCGAATCTTACAACGCTGGTGGTACAATAACGGCTTCCGGTTTTCCGTAGCGTATTGACAGGTAGAGGATTATTCGATGACCACCATTCACGGCTTCGAGCTGCTCCGCGAACAGAACATTCCCGAAATCAACACACGGGCGCGCATCTTCCGGCATGTGCGCACCGGCGCGGAGTTAGTCTCGATGGAGAATGACGATACCAACAAGACTTTTGGCATCACCTTCGCCACCCCGCCCACTGACTCCGCAGGCTTGCCGCACATCCTGGAACATTCAGTGCTGTGCGGGTCCCGCAAATACCCGGTGAAAGACCCGTTCATCCAACTGGCGAAAGGCTCGCTCAACACTTTTCTGAACGCCTTCACCTTTTCGGACAAAACCTGCTACCCGGTTGCCAGCCAGAACTTGCAGGACTTCTATAACCTCATTGATGTCTACCTGGACGCCGTGTTTTACCCGCGCATCACCCCCGAAATCTTGCAGCAGGAGGGCTGGCATTACGAACTGGAAGAAGCCGACCAGCCTCTGGCCTTCAAGGGCGTGGTGTTCAACGAAATGAAAGGCGCATTTTCGTCGCCGGACGGTGTGCTGGCGCGCTGGTCACAACAGTCCCTCTTCCCGGATACGGTTTACGGCGTGGAATCCGGCGGTGATCCGAAACACATCCCGGACCTGACCTACGAGCAGTTCAAACAGTTTCACGAAACCTATTATCATCCATCCAATGCCAAAATCTGGTTTTATGGCGATGATGATCCGAATCAGCGTCTGCGTATCATCGACGATTTTATCCGCGAATTTGATCGCCTGAATGTCCAGCCGGAAATGCCCTTGCAGACGCGTTTTACAGAACCGCGCACGGTACGCATGGGCTACGCTGGTGAGGAAGAGGAAGAAGGCAGCAGTCGCGGCATGGTTTCAGTCAACTGGCTGCTGACTGAAAACACCGACCCGGAACTGACCCTCGGCCTGAATATGCTGGAACATATCCTGCTGGATACCCCGGCCTCGCCGCTGCGCAAAGCGTTGATCGATTCCGGCCTGGGCGAAGACCTGACCGGCGGCGGCATTGATGAGCAGGTGCGCGAGATGTATTTCTCCGCCGGGCTGAAAGGCATCGACAGCGCCGATGCTCCTAAAGTCGAAGCGCTGATTTTCGACACGCTGACCAGACTGGCGGAAGAAGGCATTGAGCCGGAGATGATCGAGGCGGCGGTGAATACCGTCGAGTTCAGCCTGCGCGAATACAATACCGGCGGGTTCCCGCGTGGGCTGGCGATGATGGTCAGCGCCCTGACAACCTGGGTTTACGGCCACGATCCGCTGGCCCCGCTGGCCTTCGAGGCCCCGCTGAACAATCTCAAGACGCGCCTGGAAAAAGGCGAACGCTATTTTGAAGACCTGATCGGCAAATTCCTGCTGGATAATCCGCACCGCACCACCGTGATTCTGGAACCTGACCCAACTGTGCGTGAACGCGATGAAGCCGAAGAACGCGCGCGTCTTGATGCTGTCCGCGCCACGATGAATGACGCCGATATTCAGGCCGTGATCGACAATACCGAGGCGCTGCGCATCATGCAGGAAACGCCCGATACGCCGGAAAATCTGGCGCTCATTCCCATGCTCACGCTGGCCGACCTCGACAAACAGGGACAGAACCTCCCCATCGAATTTGGCGAAGCGCACGGTAGCCCGCTGCTCTATCATGACCTGTTCACCAACGGCATTGTCTATCTTGACGTGGGCATGAATCTGAAAGTGCTGCCGCAGGTCTACCTGCCCTACATTGGCCTGTTCAGCCAGGCGCTGCTGGAAATGGGCACGCAGACCGAGGATTATGTCAAACTGTCCCAGCGCATCGGGCGCAAAACCGGCGGCATTCGTCCCTCGTCGCTGACCTCCACTGTCGCGGACGGCGAAAACACCGCCGCGTGGTTGTTCCTGCGTGGCAAGGGCACAATGAGCCAGACGCAGGACCTGCTCGATATTCTGCGCGATGTGCTGCTGACGGTGAAATTCGATGACCCGGAACGCTTCATGCAGATCGTGCTGGAAGCCAAAGCCGGCAAGGAAGCCAGCCTCGTCCCCGGCGGGCATGGCGTGGTCAATTCCCGCCTGCGCGCCCAGTTTTCAGAATCCGACTGGGTATCGGAGCAGATGGGCGGGGTGAGCAACCTGTTCTTCCTGCGCGATCTCATCAAAAAGATCGAAACGGATTGGCCCTCGGTGCTGGATGTGCTGGAAGAAATGCGCTACCTGCTGGTCAACCGCAACCTGATGATCGCCAATGTCACCCTGGACCAGAGCAACTGGACCATCTTCCAGCCGCAGTTGAGCGCATTTATGGAAGCGCTGCCCACCGGGTCCGGCGATCTGGCGATCTGGAAACCGGAACACGGCCCGGCCAACGAAGGTCTCACCATCCCGGCGCAGGTCAACTATGTCGCCAAAGGCACACGCCTGTACGACTACGGCTACCAGATGCACGGCTCAGTCATGGTCATTCGCGGCTTCCTGAACACGGCCTACCTGTGGGAAAAAGTGCGTGTTCAGGGCGGCGCATACGGCGGTTTTTCGACCTTTGATCGCTACACGGGCGTGTTCAGTTTCCTCAGCTACCGCGACCCGAATCTGCTTGGCACGCTCGAAAATTACGACGCGGCGGCCCAGTATCTGCGCAGCCTCGACCTGCACCCGGACGAACTGACCAAAAGCATCATCGGCACAATCGGCAGCATTGACTCCTATCAACTGCCGGACGCCAAAGGCTATACAGCGATGGTGCGGCATCTGATTGGCAGCACGGATGAAGATCGCCAGCGCATCCGCGAGGAGGTGCTGGGCACAACCGCCGCACACTTTAGGCAGTTTGCCGATGCGCTGGATGCGGTGAAGGATCATGGGCAGGTCTTCGTCCTCGGCTCTGCCGATGCAATTAACAAGGCTAATCCCGACCTGGACAATCGCCTGACCGTCACAAAGGTGCTGTGATTATAGCGTTCTAACGATTCGGTGGAAGCAGGATTTTGCGTAATTCTGGATGACCTCACCCCTTGTTCTCCCTTTCCGCTCCAGCGCAGTGGACAGAGGAAAGAGCGAAGCGAGCAGGGGTGAGGTTCATTCCGCAGCCTCACGCGGCGGTAGGGTCCGCAGTCGTCAGCGTTTTTAAGACAGCATGATATTTGTCGCGCATCATTTCCTGAGCCAGCGGGCTGAGTTTGTCCCAACTGCGTTCCAGCTTGGCCCGCACCCAGCGTGTCCCCTCGTCAATACCCAGGCCGCGCTCCACAAACACCATCCGCATCAGCGAAGGCACTTGCTCAATATGCGCCATCGCGTCGGCGTCCGCCAGGCACTGCGCTTCGATACTCTGGCGCTGGGTGGGTACGCTGCCCCGATGCGTGGCGATGCAGTATTTCACCGCTTCGATCCTCCGCTGAGGATACCCCAGGCTTTGCAGCAGTTTCTCGGCTTCCTGCGGGCCATGCACATGATGCTCGGCGTACAGGGCTTCGTCCTTGACCGCCGCGTAATCGTGCAGCAGAGCGGCCAGTTCGACAATTTCCTGATCGCCCCCACACAACCGCGCCAGCAGGCGGCCCCAGCGCACCACATGCACAATATGATGCGTCCAGATGCCGAAGCCAAAAATGTTGCTTTCACGGGCACAGGCATCCCGCACGATCAGGGCAATCTCACGGGTGATGGATGATGTCTGAATAAACGTATTCATGCTTAGACTGGCTTCCATCATGTTTCGCGCTCCTCTGGCGGATTCTGTGCCATGTCCCACACTCACCTGCCCCCACCGTTTCAGACCGCTTAAACACCACCAGGTACATTCCTGACAGGAATGCCCGCAGGTGAAAATCTGGCTTAAAGAGAGGTTGGTGTCGTATGGATTACAATACCGTCTATTTTATAGAACTTTTGTTCTTTTTTCAAGTTGGAAGTTCCTAACCGGCAGGATGGGAAAACAAAAAAGCCGCAGTCCTCACCGGTGTGAGAATCGCGGCATCCGAGTGGTTTTTGTTAACCCGGCAGCAGACTGTCCGCCACCTTGTTCGCCCACTCCCGGATTTTCTTCCAATCGCGAAAATCGTGATTATAGCTGCCCGGTGGTTCCTTGCCATCATACCGGGCTGCCAGGGTCCAGCGCTCCTGCCAGTCCACCGCGTTGAGTTCCAGCCGTCCCGCGAAAGCGGTCACGGATCGCACATTGAGCTTGTCCAGCACACGATGGTTGATATAATCCTTCAACGCATGGTCATATCCATCCGGTTCCAGAACCCGGATGCAGGTAATAAAAAAGGCCACTGGCGCGACTTTGAGCTTCGCCTGAAAACGCTCCAGAAACTGCGACATTTCCGTCAGCCACATCTGGGCGTGAATGGCGGACCCCAGCACAAAAGCGTCATAATCCTCAACCGAACTCACATCTTCCACACTGCGAACCGTGACATTAAAGTGGCGTTGTTCCAGTTCTTTCGCGATAACCGCAGCGATTTCTGCTGTCGAGCCATGAACACTTGCATAACCAACCAGGATATTCATAGCGGCTCCTGTCCCAACTGATTGCCTTACTGCACACCATATCATGAATCGGCGTGCAAAAAAGCCGCTGAACATCACCTGTTTGGTGAACAAATATCCTTGATGCGCAGTTGAAAATCAAAAGGAATACCTTCCACCCGTCCCTGCTGGTGACAGCCGGTGAGCGTGCCTTGTTCGCTGTGTTCACCCCTCTCCATTTCGATCAGCTATGGAGAGGGGCCAGGGGTAAAGTATCTTTGGAAAGTGTAACTATCCGGTTAACCAATCGACATGCTAAAGCTGGACATAGCTGTTTTCAGCCAGAATCAGCCGGTGTGTGTTGGGGACGTGCTGCGCCGATGTCACCTGTGAATTATCGGCCAGCAGACTGGAATCGATGCGGCCCGGCATGTTGCGAATCACACAGTCCTTCATGACGATGCTGGCTTCGATCTCGCTGCTTTCGATCACCACATTATCGCCCAGCGACGTGTACGGCCCCACGTAGCTGTTTTTAATCACAACATTGTCGCCGATAATGACCGGCCCGCGCACGACACTGTCCACAATCTGGCTGCCCTTACCCAGGATAACCCGGTGCGACACATCAGAATTGCCGCGAATTTGCAGCCGGTCCTCTGGCGGCGCGGTATAAGGCAGTTCACCGAGTACCAGTTGGTTGGCCTGAATGATCGCGTCCGGTTTACCGGCATCCATCCACCAGCCCTTGATGATGTACGGGCGAACCTTATGCCCCTGCGAAATGACCCACTGGATCGCGTCGGTGATTTCCAGTTCGTTGCGCCACGACGGTTTAATGTGGGCAATCGCATCGAAAATCGATTTACGAAACAGATACACACCCGAAATCGCCAGATTGGACGGCGGATTCTGGGGTTTCTCCACCACCTTGTTAATCCGTTCATAGTTTTCGCTGAGTGCGGCGATCCCGAAGCGGCTCGGATCAGACACTTCGCCCAGGGCGATGGCCGCTTCCGCGTCCGATTCTTCAAAAGTTGTCAGCAGACTTTCCATTTTGTCCTGAAAAACATTGTCGCCCAGGAACACACAAAACGGATCATCACCGACAAATGGATGGGCCAGGTTGACCGCGTGCGCGAGGCCCAACTGTTCCGCCTGCACAATATATTCCAGCTTAACGCCCAGCTTCTTGCCGTCGTTCAACTGCTTGCAGATAGGCGAATCCAGATCGTTGACGATGATGCCGATGTGTGTGTAACCGGAACCTCTCAGAATATCAACCGCGTACTCGATCAACGCTTTGTTGGCGACGGGAACCAGCGGTTTGGGCATGGTCAGTGTCACAGGCCGCAGGCGCGTGCCCTGCCCGGCAGCCAGAATAACAGCCTTCATAGGGGCTTATACCTCCAGAAGTTAGAAATTACTTACGTTCGATGGTACTCGTGATTGACCTGTGTAGCAAGCCGATTTTCACCCGGCCAGCTTTCCCCTGCCTAACGGCCCGCTGCAATGTGAGTCAGGTCAGTGGGGTAATGGCTCAGGTTGAGGTTTATAAAGCGGGTTGTGCCGAAAATTTCTGTCGCCAGCGTAAACACCGGGTCAATGGCAAGCAGGTTGGAATGTGGCAGCAGCGCCAGCAGACCATCGGTGAACGACAGCGGCTGCGCGCCGGGGGGTAAGTGAGGTTTGCGCTGCAAGCAGTACACCCGCCGCACCGGGCCGGGCAGGGGCTGTGTGTACAGGTATTCATCTGGCAGCAGGACATAATGCCCCAGTGTTTCCGCATCCCGACCCAGATCAAAACCGACACTCAAGAGTCGTTCGGGGGCTGTTTCGCGATATTTGGGGCAGCGCGGGACCGGCACGATCTGCCGGGTATGCAGATTAATGAGGATAATATCGTCCGTCAGCAGCCGGTAGCCCTGTGCCAGCAGCCCCATGCTGAGGGTTGTTTTGCCGGTTCCGGTTTCCGCCACCAGCAAAATCACATCATCCCCGCGCACCAGACACGCGCCGTGAATCCACAAATGCAGCGGCGCTTCCCGAATCGCGTGGTTCACGATCAGCGGCTCGAAGGTATCGACCAGTTCAACCGGGTCCAGTGTCTCGCAGCCGGCATCCAGCGCCACCTCAACGCGGGCGAACGGCTCAGCGGGATAACAGCGCAGCACCCCATAAGGCGTACCTTCGCTGTAGGGCTGCTGTTCAGGCACACCTGCGGCAGAAGCATACCCATGTCGGAAACCAAAAAGCACACGCTTCAAACCAGAGTTGAAATCATGTGCTGTAGAAGGCGAAATATGGAGCAAAAAGGGATAACCAGCGATTTGATAAAATGGATCGCTCATCGTTCAGAATGGGCCATGTCCGGTTCGGTTTTGGCGAACAACCTGTAGTGAACAGGGAGTGACCCATCCACTGCGCTCGTGGTCAGCACAGATCAGGACAATCCGTTTGAGCGAGGCGGGAGGTAGCTGCCCTAAATCTAATTGTCTTCGTCTGTAACCACTTCCAGACGATTGATCCCGTAACGACCACCACCAGTCCCAGGTCTATCCTTATCTTTATCCTTGTCCTTGTCTTTTTTATCAGACGAAGCCTTTGAAGGTTTCATGGCCGCGTTCAATTCCGGCAGGGAAAGTTTGCTGATCGTATCTGCCCCAATAAACACACCACCAGATGCGATGAGGCTTTTACGAATAAATTCTCGACGGGGCATTTCCTGATTCAGGAGGTTTTCCTTGTTATTTTCCATTGTCATCTCACTCCAACTGTCTGTAATATCTAAACTTTGATCATCCGGTATAAAACTAACAAACGCCTAAATTCGAAACCCAGACCGACAATTTAGTTAAATGATAAATAGATTTATTACAGATTGTACGTCATGTAGTGTGATCGGAGCGGAACCACTTGTCAAGTGATCTTTTTGAAACCTTAATTCCATGTAAATCAACCACATTAAACGCAACCGTTTTGCCGGACGGGCGCTGGTTACTTTATAATCAGGCAGAACGGATTGCGATGACGTTGAATGCGACAGCCGGTATTCTCTGGGAATTGTGCGATGGCACAGCATCGGTTGCCGATTTGATCGATCAGCTTCAACAACTTTACCCTGAAGTCGATGCCAGCTACCTGCACACTGAAACGGTGAGTATGCTGCGCACATTCCTGGAGCAAGGGCTTGTCGTCAAGAGTGCTGCGCCAAACGCCTGAGCTTGATTTTCTGGTTCTGTGTACCCACCGGCAGATCACGGAGTTTGTTCGACAGCGCGCCCATCAGCTTTGGACCTCCGGTTTAGACCACAGCTACTTATACCAACTCGCACGCTTTCATCATCTGGATATGCTGCTTTATCACGGCCTTGTCCGTCTGGGAATTGAATCCCCCCTGCGGGACCAGCTTGCAGATGATCTCACGCAGCACGCTGTCCTGTATGAGTTCATTTATCCACAGCAGCTTGCGGCGCTGCTGGCCGGGTTGCAGAAGGCCAATGTCCCTGCCCTGCTGCTCAAAGGTCATGCGTTGGGCCGGTACGTGTACGAACAACCCGCCCTGCGTCCGTACATCGACTTTGACCTGCTGATTCCACTGGAACAGTCTGAAACCGCGCTGAATGTGCTGGCAAGCCTGGGTTACAGGGCGGACGACACGTTCGACTACCCTGCGGATTATCATATGCAGCATCATCATTTTGCGCCCCAGGTTCATGCTGAATGGCTGACGGTTGAACTGCACTGGCGGCTGGTGACACCGCTCGGCGGCGTTCATGTGGACCTGGACTCAGTCTGGGCAAATTCTCAAACAGTAGAAATCAATGGCGTACCCGCGCGCATCCTGTCGCCTGAACACTGCCTGATTTATCTGGCCCTGCACGGCATCAACACCCATCTGCTGGATGTCGGGCTAAAAGCACTGTGCGACGTGGCGCAGGTCATCGCCGCTGGACCACTGGACTGGGACAAAATCACAGCGGTATGCCATGACTGGCATTGTGCCCGGCAGGTCTGGCTGATGCTGCGCCTGGTCAGCGAGTTTTACGGTGAGGTTGTGCCATCGGAAGTCTTCACGGCATTGTGTCCACAGGGTATCCCCACCACGCTGCTGCGTTACAGCCTGTCCAACGTACTCAACGCGGCAGCGGCCGGGTTAGAACAGTCCGCCGGTCTGGCACAGGTGTGGCAGATGCCAGACCCCGCCCGCCGCTGGCAGATGATTCTGGGGCGTTTTTTCCCGCCATCCAGCCAGATCGCGCAGAATTATCAGCTTGATCCACATGATTGGCGGCGCTGGTTCTATTATCCGCGCTGGCAGGCCACGCTCATCCGCCGGCACGGGCGCACGGCGTTCAGTCTGCTGCGCGCAGACCCGGAAATTATTGAACAGGCCCGTCAGGAGAAATCCCGTCAGGATCTGATCGCCTGGGTATCCGGGGAATAATTCAGGGCTGCTGCTCGCTGTCACCGGGAAATTCGAGGTGGGCGAACCAGTCCATAATTACGGCACTGGCGTCAATGTCCCGGTTCAGAATGCCCAGTTCCAGATCAATCGTAAACAGACGCCCCGGCCAGGTGTGCCCGCCGCCCTTGATGCCGTACAGGTGGACTTCCGTGCCCTGTTCACAATCGTAAAACGCCAGATGCTCCACAGTGGAGCCATCATCCGGGTCAGTATCCGGCAGTTCCTCGGTTTGCAGGCTGTACAGATCACAGCCATTCCGCCGCGCCCAGAACGAAAAAGACTCCAGCACAGACAGCGACACCACCGCCCCGCTGCTCAGGCGGCGCTGCTCCCAGGGGAGGATGCGATCCGCCGTACCGTGCATCATCAGAATCGGCTGTGGGGTCCTGACGCAGTCACGCGCAGAAGCCACAAACAGCGGCGCGGCGACACCAGCAGCAGCTTTGAACGTTTCCGGGGCAGAACACACCAGCCGGTAAGCCATCAGCGCCCCGTTCGACATGCCCGTGACGAACACACGCTGCCTGTCAACCGGATATTCGTCAGCCAGCTTCTCCACCAGCCACACCAGAAACCCGACATCATCCACCCGTACCGGGCTGCCCCGCGCCGGCAGCCCCGCGCCAAAGTCCCAGTTGTTGGCAAGGCCATCAGGGTACACCACAATAAAGCCATAATCATCCGCCAGCGCGTCAAAGCCCAGCCAGCCCTGTGTGCGGCTGCCGCTGCCCCCCGCGCCGTGCAGCACCACCAGCAGCGGCGCAGGCGTAGCGTCTGTCACCGATTCTGGCACATACAGTGCATAGGTGCGATCTGAAAAATCGGCCTCCTGTGCCGCCGAAGAAGCCAGGAAGATGAGCGCAAACCATACAGTCAACCACATCGCCGTCCAACTCGCGCAGCCATTCGATGCCCATAATCTTACTCATTGGCGCGCTGCCAGGCCAATTCTGATGGTATGATGGTGATTAAAATCATGCCTGGGAAATTAAGAAATGAGTTTTCAGATCGGTCTTAAATATAGTTTACTGGCATTGGGAATCGCCCTGGTGCTTATGCTGGCGGCGTTCATGGTTGCGCCGGCCATGCCGGCCGCCGGGCAGATCGGATTCAGCGCGGAATCCACCTTTTACATGCTGGATGTGGGGCGCAGTATCCAGCATCCGGTTCTGGCTTCGGCGCTTTACCCGCCGCAGTGGTCGCCGGATGGTGAACAGGTGCTGTACATCCAGCAGGAACACACCCGCGAAACTGTCGCCGAAAGTGTCATGCTGGCCGACCTGTATACCCGCATACCCACAACACTCTATCCCACCGGTACCGCCAGCGGCGCGGTCAAACATCTGCCGGCGTGGTCGCCCTTTCAGCGCCAGATCGCCTTCACCTTTGCCGAAACCGCATCGCAGGAACTGGAACTCGTGGTCGTTGAACCGGAAGCGCAGGCGGCCCAGGTCGACACCATCTCCGGGCTGCTGCCGGGTAATGTCGTGTTGTTATGGTCACAGCCTGACCATCTGCGCTACATCGTGGTGGGCACGAACACCGTGCGGCTGTATGATCTCCGCCTGGCTGATCTGGCTGTCACGCTGGTACAGGAATGGCCCTTTGAAACGATGGTCACGCGCCCTGCCGAAATGTCCCCCGATGGCACACGCTTTGTTCTGCCCGCCATCCGGCCCTCAGAATTAAACTTCGAAATCTACCGGTTCGACATTGAATCCGGCGCAGTGACCAATATATCAAACCGGCCCGTTCACAATGACACCGGTGCAGTCTGGTCGCCCGATGGAAACCGCCTGCTCTTCCGTTCGCTCAACGATGCCGGTCAGTTTCTGGTCCTGATGAACGCCGATGGGTCGGATCAATCGACAGTGTATCGTGAAAAGGACGCGCTGTTCAGCCATGTGGCCTGGTCCCCGGATGGCACACAGCTATCAATCGTGGTCACGCAGGCGAACCGCAAGCGCCTCTGCATTCTGGATATGAACGCTTCTCAGGTTCAGTGTCCAGTGCGCGATGCCGACCATGCCACCTGGCGACCTGCGCATTAAGGGCTGGCTTCGCGAC
>CAZKIB010000034.1:40159-42330 GCA_964552425.1 uncultured Anaerolineaceae bacterium
AGCTTGGCAAATCGGCAGTGCTGCGCGGCCAGTCGTCGGCATAAAACGCCAGGTACTCGGTCACATGCGCCTGCCAGTAATCCTCGCTGTGATCGCCTAAAGGGTGAATCAGGTAGGTATGCGCAATACCGCGCGCGCTTAACCGGCTGGAAAACAGGCGCTGGCCCGTCCCTGCCAGGTCATTGGCGGCGTTATCCAGGTAGATGCGCGTCCCGGCATCTTCAAGAAACGTGGAATTGAGCGCCAGATCAAGCGGGTTGAAGGCTGCTGGCGCGTTGCTTTCATCAAAAACCGCGCTGTGCCCACCGATCCTGCCAAAAATATCCGGGTGGCGCAGGCCAATGCTGAAAGCCCAGAACCCCCCACGTGAGATGCCTCCGATAGCCCGGTACTGCGCCTGCTCCCAGGTGCAGAAATCGCGCTCAACCGCCGGTATCAATTCTTCCAGCACCACCGTTTCATAGGATGGTTCTGGCGGGAACGCATCCAGGTTGGCGATGCTGCCGGTATACGGCATCACAATAATCATGGGAGCCACCACGCCCAGACGGATACCCTGATCCAGCGCCTCATCAATCCCCAGACGGTCCCATTGAATTTCGTTCGCGCCCTGCCCATGCAGCAGAATCGTGTACGGGTAGCGTTTTTCCGTTTCGAGATAACACGGTGGAATATACACCCGGTAACGCAGGTTCTCCCCGGCGATTTCGCTGCGGAAGTCATCAAAGGCCAGCATGGTTCCGCCCTCCGCCTCACACGGGAAGGGTGACGCGGTAGGGGTATAATCCGGCGTGGGGGTTGGCAGCGGGGTACGGGTCGCCAGCGGCGTTTCGGTGGCCGGCGGGGTACTCGACGGCACAGGCGTCACGATAATCACCTGAGGGGTGGGGGCAGGCGCCAGCGGTTCGCAGGCCGCCACGATGAACAGCAGTAGGGTAAGCGCGCAAAGTATTTTTGTCATGGCGCGTAATTATAGCCGGCCGCTGGAAGGCGTCAAACGTCCTGAGTGCCCGGTTTTCGGCTGCCTGTTATCCGTATAACTGAACCCTGGCAGCGGATCACTGTGGGCGTCACTCCTCATAGCCCAGCAGGGCGCGCCGGGCCGCCTCGCTGGTAGGGTCAAGCTGGGCGGGGGCCGTCCTGTTCACACCCTGATCGCGCGCTTCGGGGGACCGCAAAGCCGCGCCGTTCGCGGGCGTGTTGGCGCTCAGGGCCAGCGCAATCAGAATCACCACCAGCGTCAGCAGCGCGCAGCCGATGATGCCCCCGATAGCCGCACTCATCCACAGGTTCTGGGGGCGGCGGCGCACCGGACGGCCTGACCGCGAGGATACCGGTGGCACTCCCCGGTGAGGCGTGTGCCCGGTAGGATAACGCGGCGGGGGGGGCGTGGCTGGTCTCGGCGGCGCGGGCACTGCCGCGGCCTGGGCCGCCATCTGGCGAACCTCCACCGGGCGAGTCGGCTTGGCGATCCCCGGCAGCGTATCATGCACCGAGTCCCGCTCCAATGCGCGCCGGGCCGTTTCTGCAAATGACACCGCGCTGCTGAAACGTTCCGCCGGTTTCTTGCGCAGCATCCGCTGGATCGCCACTTCCAGCGCCGGGGGAATGTTCGGGTTGATGGCGCGCGGCGCGGGCGGCGCAGCCGTCACCTGAAGCACGGCGACCCCGTAGGGTGTTTCCGCGTGAAACGGACGCTGGCCTGTCGTCATCTCGAACAACATCACGCCCAGCGCGTACAGGTCACTGCGATTATCCAGCGTATGACCCTGCGCCTGTTCGGGACTCATATAAGCCGGAGTGCCCACCACATGCAGAGTTGTAATGTTGATCCCACCCTTGTTTTCGCCCAGCACCCGCGCGATCCCAAAATCCGTCAGGTACGCATCGCCGTTATCGTCCATCAGGATATTGCTCGGCTTCAGGTCACGGTGCAGGACGCCTTTGGTGTGGGCGTAATCCAGCGCCGGCGCGATCTGTTCAATAATTTTCAGGCTCAGTTCAAAATCCAGCGGACCGCTGCCAAGCAGGTCATCCACCGAGCCGGCCGGCATATAGCGCATCACAATGTAGGGCTGGCCCTCGAAATCACCAAAGTCATGCACCGGCACAATGTTGCGATGCTCCAGCCGCGACACAATTTCAACCTCGCGGTGAAAACGCTGCATATA
>CAZKIB010000035.1:0-20524 GCA_964552425.1 uncultured Anaerolineaceae bacterium
GTTCGGAACGTCGAGTCCGCGAACAATACCGCTATACCGATCTATAATCTGTGGCGGGCATACAGCCAACTGCCGAACAATGGGCTTGAGGGCGACAACTTCACGCCATCAACGGCCCCGGCCGGCCCAGGAATTCTGACGGGTGACGTGGTAGGAACCTATGCAACCAACACACGCAATCACAATATACTCACCATCCTGAACCGGCTGCGTGGGCAAATCTTCCCGGACGCGACTCCCTAGCGTTTCCATTCAAGTCACAGAGACCTCACCAGAACAGGATTACGGTGGGGTCTCACTCTCTTCAATCATGGGAAGGAATGTTCTGAGCAGGTTTATGACATCCAAATTTTACAGAGGTCTCGGTTTTGTTCTGTTGTTGTTCGCGGCCTGTACCCCGGTAGAAGAACGGGTTTCTTTTCTGGTCACGCTTGTAGCGGATGGTCGCGAGCTGACTTACGAATACAATTCTCCGGTCACAGTCAGCGAATTTCTTCAGGACGCAGAAGTTGAAATCGGAGAATTGGATCGCGTCGAGCCACCACAGTTCACCCAGATACGCGATGGAATGCGCGTCACGGTAGTTCGCGTTGTGGAACAGGCCGAGTGTCAGGAACAGGAGATTGCCTACCAGACGCGCCGGGTGCTGAATGAAGGTCTTGACCCAGGTGAGGAACTGCTGGGACAGGCAGGGTTAAATGGGGTTGAGGAGATTTGTTACCGCATTCTCATCGAAGATGGCGTGCGGCGTGACCCGGTTGAAACCAGCCGGGTGATCTTGACACAGCCCCAGGCGGAGGTTATCTATGTCGGTCCCACCGGGCAGCTTGACCCTGTGCCGGTCATTGGAACATTGGCCTATGTTAACAACCGCAATGCCTGGGCTATGACGGGCAGCAGCAGCACCAAACGTCCGCTGACCACCAGCAGTGATCTGGATCAGCGAGTGTTCAGCTTGGCTGCGAACGGACGCCAACTGCTCTTTACGCGCAATTCCCAGAACGGGGACCGGGAAAATTTTCTCAACCAGTTGTGGATGCTTCCCGATATTTCGCAGGATCAGGAACCTGTCCAACTGGTTCCTGAAGATGTGCTGTGGGCGTCGTGGGTCCCTGGCCGCGACAACTTTATCAGCTATTCCACCGGGGAAACCCGGCAGACTGCGCCGGGCTGGCAGGCGTTTAACGATCTGTGGTTAATGCGTGTCGATGCCCAGACAGGTGACCCGCTCAATATCACCGAAGTTTTGCAGCCGTCATCAGGCGGCCTGTATGGCTGGTGGGGAACCGGGTTCGAATGGTCTTCTGATGGTTCACTGTTGGGTTGGGTGCGCGCCGACGCTGTGGGAACAGTGGACCTTGAAACCGGGGAACTGCTGCCGCTGCTTCAATTCCCGCTGTTCAACACACGCGGTGATTGGTCATGGCGTTCCACACTGTCGTGGTCGCCGGATAACCAACTGCTGTTAACCACCGTTCACGGCGCTCCGATCAGCAATGAACCAGCCGAATTCAGTCCTGTGTTTCATGTGGCGGTTACAGATACTACCAGCACTTTCCAGGCTGAGGTGTTTGAAAACACCGGCATCTGGGCTTCGCCACGTTATTCACCTTTGTTCACCCCCAGCGGCAGCAGCTTTGTTGCTGGACGCATGGCCTACATGCAGGCTCGTGATATTACCAACAGTATCAATCCCCAGGCAGAATATGACCTGATGGTCGCTGACCGTGACGGAAGTAATGTGCGCAAAGTGTTTCCGCCGGACGGTCAATCGGGCCTGACTGCGCCTCAAAATCTGGCATGGAGTCCTGATGGCCGGCAGATCGCCTTTATCAACCAGG
Organism: uncultured Anaerolineaceae bacterium; assembly: GCA_964552425.1. GTDB lineage: Bacteria > Chloroflexota > Anaerolineae > Aggregatilineales > Phototrophicaceae. The sequence goes on from CAZKIB010000035.1 coordinate 1,842, forward strand.
GTAATCTGTGGATTGTGGATGTCGAGTCACTGATTGCCCATCAGTTGACCCTGGATGGCGGCGCGTCACACCCGGTCTGGACATCATGATCCGGCGTTACATCCTGTTTGCGATCTCGGCGCTTGTTCTGTGCGGCAGCCTGACTGCGGTTTTTGCCACTCTCGCGGACCGTGACTTTCAACTGCGTGGTTATGCCGACGCGACTCAGGATAGCCCGCTGCCTTTTCGCCTTCCACGTCTGGGTGTGAACGCGGAACTCTTGCAGTATGACAAGAGCGAGCTTCGCCAGCAGTTGGACTGGATGCGGCAGGCTCATGTCGTTTGGGTACGCCAGTATATACGCTGGAACGATCTGGAACCACAGCTGGGCGAGTATAATTGGGCACAGTGGGACCCTGTGGTCGAGATACTCTCAGATTACCCCGACCTCCAGCTTGTTGCTGTGCTGATGAACTCACCCGATTGGGCGCATACGGACGGTACAGTCACCGCTCCACCAGATGACCCGGAAGCGCTGGCATTTTTTGCCGGCGCGTTTGCCGAGCGTTACGGCACGGTAGTGAATTATTACCAGATTTGGGATGAACCTAATCTGACAGAAGCCTGGGGCGAAACCGAGCCGCGCGTTGCCCACTATGTCGCGATGCTCCAGAGTGCCCACCAGGCAATACACAGTGCCGACTCAACAGCCACCGTGCTGGCTGCCGCCCTTGCCCCAACAGTTGAACAAGGTCCCTATAACATCAATGAACTCGACTATCTGCGTGATCTGTATGCCTTTGGTGCTAAGGCATTCATGGATGCGGTGGCCGCCAAACCATTTGGCTTCAACGACTCACCGGAAGACCGAACGATTGAACTGAGCCATCTGAATTTTTCGCGGATCGTCGCTCTGCGTGAAGTCATGCTGGAATGGGGCGATGGCGATAAGGCATTGTGGGCCAGTCAATGGGGGTGGAACAGTCTTCCGTCCGATTGGGCCGGTTCCCCCTCGATCTGGGGACAGGTGAGTGCGGAAAGCCGCGTGCAGTATACCGTGCAGGCGCTTGAGCGGGCCGAACGGGAATGGCCCTGGCTCGGTGGGATGATCCTGCATCACTGGCAGCCGGATATGCCGGCGAATAGCCCCACCTGGGGATTCGCGATTATGGGTGAAGATAATGTTCCAACCCCGCTCTGGGAAGCGCTGGTTAACCGGACACCGGGAACATTCGCGATGGATGGCCTGTATGCCCCGACCAACCCATTCGCGCGTTACAGCGGTGTCTGGACTTTCGGCGACCTGGGCGCAGATATAGGGTGGGTAAACGACAGCCGCTTTGAATTTGATTTTCAGGGCCAGGACATCGCCCTGCTGCTGCGTGAGGACGATTATGTCGCCTATCTTTACCCAACGATTGACGGCCAGCCTGCCAATGCACTGCCACGTGACGGCGACGGAAACCCCTACATTATCCTGACGAGTGAATCGCTGGAACCCCAGTTGAAACTTGTTACGGTGTCACACAATCTGGACTATGGACCCCACCATCTCCATGTCGTCACAGACGATCTGGTCCCTGACGAAGCGCAGGATCGATGGGCTTTAGCCGGTTATGCAGTCAGCAGCGGCAGTTTGCGCGCGCCTTATGATCGCCAGGCTGTTGTTGCGGGTATCAGCGTGCTGGTAGCTTTTCTTGCCACAGTTGTGACCGGCCTCCATCTGCCCTGGAGAAACCTGTTTGCTCCTTTTGGGTTTCTCTGGAAAAGGATTGGCAGCGCGGGGCAGATCGCCTTCAGCGCGCTCACCTCCCTGGCGCTGATGATCGGGATGCTGATCACATGGGGTGACGCAACACCCGCCCTGTTCAGGCGCGATACGGTTCAACTGGGACTTGCGCTGGCTAGTGCCGGGCTTGTATACCTTGAACCGGGTCTGGTCATAACCGTTGCGGCGCTGGTGCTGCTGTTTGTGATTTTTTATAATCGCCTTGATCTTGGGTTGATTTTGACAATGCTCTGGGCGCCTTTTTTTCTCTTTCCTGTAGAGCTTCTGCAATTCGCTTTTCCGATCTCGGAAATTCTGATGCTCGTCACCACTGCGGCCTGGACTCTGCGGCTCCTGGCCGATTGGGGGCGTTCCCAGCAGGCAGGACCGCGCCTGAAACAGGTTCTGCCGAAGTTCACTGGCCTTGATTGGGCAGTGGCAGCGTGGGTTTTGATAAGTGTGCTGTCACTCTTGTGGGCAGAACTGCGACCTCAAGCCGTGACCGACCTGCGCGTGACTGTCATTGAACCCGCCTTCTTTTACCTGATTCTACGCTCGTATTGTAACGATCAGAAAATCCAGCTTCGGCTGGCGGATACGTTAATTGCAGCCGGGGCCGCCGTTTCAATTATCAGCCTTGTGATCCTGATGCGGGGTGAAGCCATCATTACGGCAGAAGGCGGGGTCCCGCGTCTGGCAAGTGTGTATGGCTCCCCTAACAATCTGGGCCTTTTCCTGGGTCGCTGTGTGCCATTTGCGCTGGCCTTCGTTCTGGCTTCGGTCAATGTCCGCCGGCGCTTGCTCGCTGGCGCTGCGCTTGGCCTTATGCTTGTGGTAGCGGCTTTGAGCCAGAGTGCCGGCGCGCTCTTTATAGGCATCCCGGCGGCTGTCGCCTGTGTGCTGCTCCTGAAATGGAGGCGGCGTGCGCTGCTGCCATTGGGCGCCTTGGCGGTGGCGGGCGCGCTGCTTTTTGCCTTTTCCCTGCGCTCTGCACGCTTTGCGCGGCTGTTGGATTTTGAGACCGGTTCCAACTTCGTGAGGCTTCGTGTGTGGCAAAGCGCCCTCAATATGATTCGCGATCACCCGATTACAGGTATTGGACCGGATCAATTTCTGTACGCATTTCGGGGGACTTATATCCTGCCGGATGCGTGGCACGAACCTGATCTGTCACATGCGCATAATCTTGTTCTGGATTTCTGGCTCCGAATGGGTGTTGCCGGGGTGGTTATTCTATTTTGGATTCAGGCCCGGTTCTGGCTCACTGCGGTAAAGGTGTATCAGAAACTGCGTCATTCCGATGCTCTGTACGGCGCGCTTATCATTGGTGTTATGGGCAGTATGGTGAACCTCCTGAGTCATGGATTGGTCGACAACAGTGTCTTTGTTAACGACCTGTCCTATGTGTTCGTGCTGCTGCTGGGAGTCACCGCTAATTTATCGAACGTGCGAGCTATTGACGAGGAGACTGAGATAATGGTGTAATAGGCTAACTTGAAAAACGTTACAGTCTCTGGTGCTATATCATGAAAGCGAAGGTAAATAAAGTCAGTATTCGCATTCTTCGAGATGATATTCTGTCACTGCCTGCTGCGGGGATTGTCCGCGTGACAGATACCAATCTCTCGATGTCACCAGAGTTTGCTGAACGAGTGGGCCAGACAGTGGTGGATGCCTGCCGTGAAATCGGCTGGTGTAAAGTCGGGTATGCTACCATCACGCCGGCTGGAAAACTACCGTTCGAAAAGATCATCCATGCGGTTGGGCCGCGCTGGGGTGAAGGTAACGAGCGTGGCAGCCTTGCCAATGTGACGACCAACTGTCTGGCGCTGGCAGAAGACAATGCCCTGAAATCAATCGCTTTGCCTGCCATCTCAACCGGCGTACTGGGCTACCCACTTGAGGGCTGCGCCCGTGTCATGCTCGATGCAATTATTGAATTCACCTTCGACGACCCCAGATACCTGCGCAATATAATCTTTTGCCTGGACAGCGCACTGGCGCTTGACGTGTTTAATACTGAATTCGCACGTCGCATTCATCATCTGCAAATCAGCGGTGAAGGTAACGTAAAAGTCTGATATTCACAGTATCGCACCTGACGGCTGTGTGTTAAACTGCGCGCGATTCTTGCCGCATCAAAGGAGCCAAATTGTGCGCGTACTCATCACGGGGGGAGCTGGTTTTCTGGGGTCACATTTGTGTGATCGCTTCCTGACAGAAGGCCATCAGGTGATTGCCATGGACAATCTGATCACTGGCAATACTGCGAATATCGCGCATCTGGCTGGTAATCCCAATTTCCACTTTATCCGTCACGATGTAACCAATTACATTTATGTAGCCGGAGACATCGACGCCGTACTGCACTTCGCCTCCCCTGCCAGTCCGATTGACTACCTCAGATTTCCGATCCAGACACTGAAGGTGGGCGCTCTGGGGACGCACAACGCGCTGGGTGTTGCGCTGGCAAAAGGCGCCAGGTTTTTGCTGGCATCGACATCCGAAATTTACGGCGATCCGCTGGAACATCCTCAGCGCGAAGAATATGTGGGCAACGTCGATACCATCGGCCCGCGCGGTGTTTATGATGAAGCGAAGCGTTATGCCGAGGCTCTCACGATGGCTTACCATCGCACACATGGGGTCGATACCCGTATTGTGCGCATCTTCAACACCTATGGTCCCCGTATGCGCCTCGAAGATGGACGGGTGGTTCCCAATTTCATTGCCCAGTCACTGCGCCATGAACCTCTGACCGTTTATGGGGATGGTTCGCAAACACGTAGTTTCCAGTATGTTTCTGATCTCATTGATGGTATTTATCGCCTGCTGATGTCAGATTACAACCAGCCTGTCAACATTGGGAATCCGCACGAGATGACCATACTTCAGTTTGCGACTCTGGTGAATGAACTGACAGCCAACCCGGCCGGCATTACCTACAAAGCGCAGGATCGTATCAAGGGTGATCCTCAGACACGGCAGCCGGACATCACACGTGCGCGCACCATTCTGCACTGGGAACCAAAAGTCGATCTGCGGGATGGCCTGCAACTGACCATTGATCATTTTCGCAAGGTACTGTGACAGCCTTAATCAGACAGCGCGGTCATTGGTTCGCCCTGGCAGCTCTGGTGGGCGGGTTCATTGCGACACTGCCAGTTGAAATCGCGTTCATCGGCGGTGTGGTCATCAGCTTTTTGATTCTGGCTGCTCTCACACCGTACAGTGCCCTGCTCGTTTTGCTTATTCTCGCTCCTCTGCGAACCTTAATTGCGACTGAAGCCAGCCTTCAACTGCCGCTGGATATTGGGCAGTTAATTCTGTTAGCTGTGCTGGCGGTCTGGCTTTTGGATCCAATTGTTACTGAACGCAGGCTTCCGCGTCTGATGTGGAACCGTGTGTATGTGCCCCTGCTCCTGATACTGGGTGTGACCGCGCCAGGTATGTTCACCGCTCTGTCATTCGGTACATGGCTAACCGAATGGCTCAAGTGGCTGCAAATCCTCATTCTGGCTGTGGTAACGATCAATCTTGTTTCGGGCAAACAGTGGCAGTGGTTGGTTTTTGGACTGGCGACAGCGGCCGCCGCTAATGCCGTAGTGGGACTGTACGAATTTTTCGGCGGCAGCGGCGCACTCCATTTGCTCATTAATGATCGGTTCTTCAGAGCTTTTGGTACTTTCGGCCAGCCCAATCCCTTTGGCGGATTCCTCGGTGTTGTCGCGCCCATCACCATGATGATGGCTTTAGGCTGTGGTCTGCGCTGGTGGCGTGATCATCAGTTCAGCAATCTGAGTCTTGCAGCATTTTACAGTGTGATTTCCCTGCTACTGGTAGCGGGGATTATCGCTTCATGGAGTCGTGGCGCGTGGCTGGCGCTTGGCGGTGCTATCGTCGCCATGCTGATTGCGCTGCCCCGCAAGCTGATTCACGGCCTCCTGTCAGGGGTCGCCTTAGTGAGCATCACCGTGATGCTTTGGACTGCTGGCCTGCTGCCAGAGTCTGTGATTGCGCGTATCAGCAGTTCGACAGAAGAGTTTTTTGCTTTTGAGGATGTACGGGGTGTTGATGTAACCTCAGCGAATTACCCCGTCGTGGAACGGTTGGCGCACTGGCAGGCAGCGGTCAATATGGCGCGTGTGTATCCCTGGTTTGGGGTCGGACTGGGCAACTACGAGGTGGCCTACCCGACCTATCGACTGATTAACTGGGACGAACCTCTCGGTCATGCGCATAACTTTTACCTCAATATGCTGGCGGAAGGCGGGTTCGTTGGGCTTTTAGGTTACAGCAAGGCATGGCTGTTGATAATGTGGCTGACTTGGCGGGCACGCCAACATCCTGATACACTATCCAGGTTTGTTGTACTGGGTCTTTTCGGAACCTGGACCTATATTACAATTCACAGCCTGTTTGATAATTTATACGTCAACAATCTATTTCTTCATATTGGTTTGATACTTGGTATTCTTGGTGTGCTTTATAATCAGGTTACAAGCAGTGTGAGTTTGAGGTCAAGATGACACAATTCAACGCAGTGCAGACATCCAGAACGTTTCGCAACCCCCTGGATGTGATTATTGTCATGGTTGCCAACCGTTTTGGCGAGAAGTCCAAAGAAGTTGAACGATTTCTGAGATTTGCAGTCGTTGGCGCGATTGGGGCACTGGTGGACTTTGGGACACTCTTCATTGTGCAGGCAACCATTCTCCCGCCGATTAATACCATAAGCGTTGCAGCGGCCACGACGATTGCCTTCTGTGCCGCAATTCTCAGCAATTTCACCTGGAACCGTTTGTGGACTTATCCCGATTCCCGGACCAAGTCCATGCGCCGGCAACTGGCCTTATTTACCTTCATCAGTCTGGTCGGGTGGCTGGGGCGCACAGCCTGGATTTCTCTGGCGTATCACCCCCTCGGTAACACATTAATGCCTTTGGCCCTGCCGTTTATCCAGACCCTTCGCCCTGGTTATATCCCATCCGAAACTGCGGCTGCGAAACTTGGCACGATTGCCGCCATGACACTTGGCATTGTAGTGGTTATGTTCTGGAACTTCTTCGCCAACCGCTATTGGACTTATAACGACGTCGGCTGATTTGTCCACTATTACGATTGACTATACACCAGCTTACGAACAGGGTGCAGGGATTGGGCGCTATGTGCGTGAGCTGGTTTCGGCTCTGGCATCGATCAGTTCCGAACATCGCTATCAGCTATTTATCGCCGGGGCTGACCCGGCACATCTGCCACAGAAACCCGCTTCCAATTTCACATGGTCATCTACGCGCCTGACTCCTGTCTGGCTGGCGCGCATCTGGAACCGCCTGCGCTGGCCTGTGCCTGTTGAGGTTTTTGCGGGTCGCGCCGAACTTTATCATGCGACAGATTTTGTACTACCCCCCACCTTGCCAGGCACGCGCACCATTGTCCAGGTTCATGATTTATCGTTCGTGCGCGTACCGGAAGCTGCTGCGCCCCGTCTCAAAGCGTATCTGGATCGCGTCGTTCCTGAATCAGTCGCGCGCGCCCACCGGGTACTGGCAGATTCTCAGGCTACAAAAACTGACCTGATCGAACTTTATGGAACCCCATCTGAAAAGGTAATGGTACTCTATGGCGGTGTTGATCAGCGTTTTCGCCCAGCACCGGCAGATGCGGTTGCCACCGTCCGGCAGAAATACGGGCTGGATAATATCCCGTTCATTTTTTCGATTGGCACAGTACAGCCCAGAAAGAATTATGGACGGCTGATTCAGGCACTTGCCCAGGTACGCCAGCGCGGTCTGGATGTGCATCTGGTCATTGCCGGAGGGCGCGGCTGGCTTGAAGACCCTATCTACCAGATGATTGAAACTGCCGGAATGCAGGCGTATGTTCACCTGATCGGTTTCGCCGATGATGATGATCTTCCCGCCCTGTACACTGCGGCATCAGGTTTTGCTTTTCCATCCCTTTATGAGGGTTTTGGTCTGCCAGTCCTGGAAGCCATGGCCTGTGAAACACCCGTACTGACCTCCAATGTCTCCTCATTGCCCGAAGTTGCCGGCAGGGCTGCCCTGCTGGTAGACCCATACCGTGTTGATGAGATTGCTGTAAATCTGGAAAAGCTGCTCGGCGATACAGAGGTTCGCAGCGGACTGATACAGCTTGGTCGTGACCAGGTCGAGAAATTTTCCTGGCAGGCAGCCGCGACCCAATTAATCGAGATTTATGAAAATCTGCTCTCCGAAGCAAGGTCTGTGTAACCAGGTTGATGTGATAATGCTATAATAGAAATATAAACTTTGTAAACGTGGGGTATTCACATGGCAAAGTTAGAGAAAAAACCGATGATCGATCCCGATAAGCCTTTTTTTGTATTTGACTCGCGTGGTGAGTGGCACGCTACTCTGTTGAATAGCTGCCTTTGGGATGCGCGTGGCGAGTATATTGGCTTTGTGCGCGGCCCAAACCATGATGTGTACACGGTCTACGGCGAATGGATAGGTAATCTGACGGCTGACGGGCGCATCGTCCGCAAGCGTGTCAGTGACCGCCAGACACTCCTGCGTATCCGAAAACTGCCCCCGCCCAGGCCGCGCAATTTGCCCCCGCGTGCCCCACTCCCGCCGATGTCGGCTGATCTGGGACATCATTTTATCGATGTTCTGGAATGGGACCCGAATGTCTTTAAGAATGTGCCGGACCTGAAAAAAGACTTGCAGTAACATGCCGCGTGAGAAAAAGTCAATCAGCGAGGCGCATTTTACGCTCAGCGCCCTGATGGGCCCCCAGGATGCCAACCGTCACGGCAACGTGCATGGTGGTGTTATCATGAAAATGGTCGACGAAGCCGGCGCATTAGTGGCGATGCGCTATGCGCGCGCGCCCGTTGTTACGGTTGCCGTTGATTCCATGTCGTTCATGAAACCTGTTTTTGTCGGCAGCCTGGTTCTGTGTGAAGCTGAACTGACCTACGCCGGTCACTCATCTATGGAGGTGCGGGTCACTGTGCGTACTGAAAATCCACTTACGGGCGAAACTGTGATTACGAATACTGCCTATCTGGTCTATGTGGCGCTTGGTGCGGATGGCAAGCCAACCAGTGTGCCCGAACCTGTATACGAAACACCGGATCAACGCATCCGCGCGGCTGACGCCGAGGAGCGTCAGGCTTATCGTAAACGTCAGCGGACTCTGGAAACGACAAACCCGGCGTGAAAAGTCAATTTCTCCCCAGCCTCGAAGATGGGTCTGAACCCTCAACATTACTGCGTATTCTCAATCGCTCCGGTGCGCGTCAGATTTTGGCCGAGGAAGAAATCGATCTTGGCCTGGCCGAGCATCGGCCCTACCCTTTCCTGGCGATTGTCGGCCAGATGGAGATGCGCATCGCCCTTATGCTGACCGTCATCAATCCAGCGATTGGGGGCGTGCTGCTCATTGGACCGCGCGGGACCGGCAAGACCACTGCGGTGCGCAGCCTGTCGGGCATCCTGCCAGATATTGAAGTCAGCGATTGTGATGAAGGCGCGCTGCCAGACGATATGCAGTCTGAAACAGCCCAACTGCTTTACCCTGACTGCTATGAGAAATACCATTCAGGCCAGTCCATCTCGCATTATGAAGCTGTCAAACTGGTCGAGCTGCCGCTCAATGCTCGTCTCGAAGATGTCGTCGGGGGAATCAACGAACGTATCGCGGTGCAGCAGAATCGTGTGCGCGTTGAGCGCGGTATCCTTGCGCGGGCGGACAACAATCTGCTCTATATTGATGAAGTAAATCTGCTGGATGACCAGATTGTGGACGCAATTCTTGATGCGGCGGCGCAGGGAGCTTACACCGTCCGCCGGGGCGCGATGTCCGGTACATTTCGTTCCAGATTTGTCCTTATCGGGTCCATGAACCCCGAAGAGGGGCGGCTCAGACCCCAGATACTGGATCGCTTTGGTTTGCGGGTCAATGTGCGCGGCCTGATGAACAAACAGGATCGCCTGGAAATTTACCAGCGCAACCGCGCTTACCGCAAAAATCCCTCGTCATTTGTTCGTCAGTGGGAAGCCGTCACCGCTGCAACCCGTGAGGAAATCATTCTGGCCCGTGAACTGCTTAAGGAAACCACAATCGTGGATGAAGCGATGGATATTGGGCTGGCGCTGGTTGAAAACCTGGACATTGATTCACACCGGGCTGAGTACACTATGTTCGAGGCGGCTCGCGCCCATGCCGCAGCCGATGGGCGGGATCGGGCAACGGTGATGGATATTCGGGCGGTTGCGCCGATGGCACTGCGCCAGCGTCGCAGCGAATTTATGGTCAACTTCTTTCACCACCAGCAGGAAGAAGACGATCAGATTCGCCAGCGAATTGACAGCCTTACAGGTAGTTAACTATGCGCGCATGGCAAAAAGAGATCGTTTTCCTGGGGCTGTTTGCCCTGTTGCTCGGCGCTTACAGTCTGCCCTGGATCATCACCCCTGTCACCAGCTTAAGTCTGAATGCTTATGACCTTGCGGAGTGGAGCAGCCTGCACCCTGTCGTTCGTACTGCGGCCCCACCTCTGCTGCTGACATTTGGATTGCGTTTTCTGCTGGTCCTGGCCTGTTTGTTATTTGTCTTATGGCCCCGATCAGGTCGCGCCTCCAGCGGAATGCGCCTGTTTGTGAGTCTGCTTGGCACGGCTGCGCTGTTACCGCCCTTCGAATTTTTTGGGGAAAGTTTTGATGACCCGAATTATCAGCAGCAGGCGGCCCTGGCACTGTTTCTGATGATATTCAGCATCCTCATTCTGACTCAACGGCTGAAGCGCTGGCATCGCGTGTTGCAAATAGGCGTGTGTCTCACAGGTGTTGTCGTGAGTGGCATAACACTGGCGGCCAGCATGACCTTAATGCGTGAACTGTGGATAAAGGCCAGTGTTGGCCTGGGAAGCGGGTTATTTGTGATCTGCCTTGGGGTGATACTTGTGTTGGTGACAACGAAAAGAGGTAACTTTATTCAAGTTACCTCGTAACTGTCAGTTGGCAAGGGCTGCGTTCGGGTTAACCGCCCATTTGCTGGCTGATATAGGTTACAGCCTCGCCCACAGTGGTAATGGTCTGAGCGTCTTCGTCGGTAATTTCGCCGCCGAATTCCTCTTCGAATGCCATGATAAGTTCGACAAGATCAAGTGAGTCGGCTTCCAGGTCTTCCCGAAAACGGGCTTCGGGGACCACACGATCTTCATCGACGCCAAGCAGTTCGATGACAATATTCTTGACACGTTCTTCGGTTGATGCCATTTGTTTACCTCCACCATCGGTGTGCAGGGCAGGTTGCACGAATAATAGATGTTACATTATACCGATTATAATGCGGCTTACCAGTGTGTGCTGCTGTGTTCAGGTTGACATACCCAGAGTGTATCGTGTACGATTTCTACCGCCAACATTTAGGAACACCAACCTATGCCTGAAGTCACGGAAAGTCCATCGATTGAGAGCCGCAAGGTCGATCATATTCGAATCAATCTGGAGAAGGATGTTCAATTCCCTCATCTGACGACGGGCCTCGAAGACTATCGGTTTATCCATCAGGCTCTGCCAGAACTTGATCTGGACGAAGTTAATACACGGGTTCATCTGTTCGGCAAAACACTTTCCGCGCCCCTGCTGATCTCGTCCATGACAGGCGGGACTGATCTGGCGCATCGTATCAATCAGAATCTCGCCGAGGCCGCACAACAGCATCAGATTGCAATGGGTGTCGGGTCTCAGCGCGCAGCGATTGAGAACCCGGACCTCGCCTATTCGCTGCGGGTGCGCAATGTGGCCCCGGATATTCTGTTATTTGCCAATATTGGCGCGGTCCAGTTGAATTATGGATATGGTCTCGACCAATGTCAGAAAGCCGTTGACATGATCGAAGCTGATGCGTTGATCCTGCACTTGAATGTGCTGCAAGAGGCGGTACAGCCAGAAGGTGATACGCGCTTTGCAGGGCTGCTGGCAAAAATTGAAGCGGTATGCCGCAAGCTGCCCGTTCCGGTTATTGCGAAGGAAGTAGGCTGGGGCTTTTCTGAAAAGAATGCTCGTGACCTGGCGAACGCTGGCGTCGCTGCCATTGATGTGGCCGGCTCTGGCGGGACCTCATGGAGCGAGGTGGAATATCATCGTGCGCCGACAGCGTTTCATGCGCGCGTGGCGGCCAGTTTTGCGGATTGGGGCATCCCGACTGCCGATGCGGTTCAGTACGCGGCGGCCGGCGCGCCAGAAGTTAAGATTATTGCCAGCGGTGGCCTTCGCGACGGCATCGACATTGCCAAGTGTATTGCGCTTGGCGCCATCATGGGTGGGATGGCTGGCCCGTTTCTGAAAGCTGCCGACGTATCGACCCAGGCCGTAGATCAATTGATTCGAGAGTTAAGCGCGCAGATTCGCATCGCGATGCTGTGCAGCGGCGCTCGGAATATTGATGCCTTGCAGCACACGCCGCTTCTAAAGGTGCATAACAGGTAGGAACATCCTTGTTTGAACAACTGATACAGCGCTACGCCGCCGATCTCGATAGGACCATGCGCCAGGTTGTGGACACAGTCCCGGATAACGCTGCGGGCCTGGACGTGATGGTTCGTTATCCGCTGGGCTGGGTCGACGAACATAACAGACCATACAGCGGCACAACCGGAAAACGAATCCGACCCTTGTTTTTACTTCTGTGTAACGAAGCCGCCGGGGGGGACTGGCATCAGGCGCTTTATGCTGCTGCTGCTGTCGAACTGCTGCACAATTTCTCACTGGTTCATGATGATATTCAGGACGACAGCCCACTGCGGCATAACCGCCCCACTGTCTGGAAAATATGGGGACGCGCCAACGCCATCAATGCCGGTGATCTGCTCTTTGCGCTCTCATACACCGCCATGCAACATCTGACTCTTGCGAATCTGTCATCCCAGGTGATTGCCAAAGCCTGGGCCATCTTTAATCAGACGAACCTGGAACTCACACGCGGCCAGCATCTGGACATGGCCTTTGAAAACCGGGAGCAGGTTTCCGTTGAAGAATATGTCTCCATGATTTCTGGTAAATCCGCAGCGCTGCTGGCAACCTGCGCTCAACTTGGCGCGCTGATCGCTGCCAGCAATGAAGACCTGGCCGCAAGTTATGCAGAGTTTGCGCTCAATATGGGTATCGCGTTTCAGATTCGAGACGATATTCTCGGTATCTGGGGCGATCCTTCGGTGACTGGAAAATCTGCCGCGACGGATATTCTGTCGAAAAAGAAATCGCTGCCAGCCCTCTACGGATTATCCAGGAGTGCCAGACTGTCCGAGCTTTATCGCCGTGAACAACTGACCGAAGCCGATGTACAGGAAGCGGTGCAAATTCTCGACTCGCTTGATACCCAGCAGTATGTACGAATGATAGAAACCGACTATTATGATCGGTCCATCGCGGCTCTCAATCAGGCGAATCCACAGGGGCAGGCTGCGGGATGGCTGCGCCAGTTTGTGGACGCGCTCTTTGTACGCAATTATTAAACCAGTTCGCGAAAGATCACATTACTCAGGAGCCGGCCCTACACTCTTTCCCTACACGACGCTCTGCATCTGTCTCCAAAAGGCCATAATCGACAAATTTCTGAATGGTCTTCTGGTGTATTTCGCGTAGATCGATGTCAAAACGCTTCTGAAAGGTATCCCATCGAATACCTTCCTGAGTCAGTCTCAGGCCCATAATCAGGGTGTCGCTGATTTCGGCCTGATAGTCCACTGGAACCGTTTCATCCGTCGCAGGTGTACGGGGATATTGCGGCGGCATTTGGTTATTTCGCAGGACATGGATATATTTCTGCGGCGCAAGAACGGTCCAGTAGCGCATTCCGGCTGCGTACCCGTGTGCGCCCGGACCCAGGCCAATATACGACAGATTTCGCCAGTATTGCAGGTTATGGCGGCAGGCGCGTCCCGGCTTCGACCAGTTGCTGATTTCATACTGCTCCAGACCGGCAGACGCCAGAACATCCGTAGCCAGTTCGTACATGTCTGCTGCCAGATCATCATCCGGTTGCGGCAGACGCCCCTGAGCAACCCAATCGTACATCGGCGTGCCTTCTTCAAGCCCCAGAGCGTAAAGCGAAATATGATCCGGGTCCAAAGACAGGGTTTGTTTCAGCGTCCAATCCCAACCTTCAAGGGTCTGATGCGGTATGCCATAAATCAGGTCCAGATTGATGTTATCGAACCCGGCCTGTCGCGCCGCAGATACCGCACTGGCGATCTGATCGGTATCGTGTCTGCGCGCAAAGAGCTTGAGTTCGTGATTGTGCGCAGACTGCACCCCGATGCTGAGGCGGTTAATACCGATGCCGCGCAGGGCCGACAGATACGATCTGTTGATGTCATTCGGGTTAGATTCGAGGGTAATTTCGCTGTCAGTTGTCAGGTCAAAATTCTCAGCAATCACCGTCATTAAACTGGCAATGTGTTCGGGTGTGAGCAGGCTGGGTGTGCCGCCGCCAAAAAAAACGGTGTGAACGGTCTGCCGCTCATGGCTGCCGACAATTGTAATCTCCCGTGCAAGGGCATCGACAAATTCATCAATCAAATGTTCCAGCTTGATGTACGTATTGAACGCACAGTAGGTACACTTGGTTTGGCAAAACGGAATGTGCAGGTAGATTGATAGTGGTTGACTCATGGTATCATTGAGACACGAAAAAGTTTACCTAAAAAGCGCTGTAAGGCCCTTGATTGATCAATGGGGATAGAAGGCGTTGTCAGGTACATTACTTGCATACGGTCAGACCCCAAACAGCAGAAGTAGAATAGACTCAACATTGGACAGATGCGGCAGTTCAAAACTTCAAATAGGTGGTTGTGGCGGGAAAGCCGCCATGTAAAATCTGAACCGTCATGCTGAGAAGCTCCTATCTGCACTGGGGCGGCAGTGTATCGGTGTAAACCCGTAGAAGCCCCGAATAAATTCGGGGAGCCGTCACCTTAATTGCAGTATTGTTGCAGGTCCCATATAATTGTTCAAGACAGCATTTCATCTATGTGACCCAATCGCAGAATCACAATCCATAGATCTTAAAGGCCCGATACTATGCCCGAAACAACCCAATTTGCCGGAATGGATGGAACCACCGGAGGCTACAATTCACTTCAGGCCGGCACTGTTTTACTCGCGCGTTACAAAATCCTGGGTGTGCTGGGCGGCGGCGGTCAGGGCGCAGTGTATCAGGCACGGGACCTGAACTTTCCCGATGTCAAGAAACTGGTCGCTGTAAAGGAAATGCTGAACCCAGCCACTGATCCCAGCTTGCGCGCGTCCACGATTAAAACCTTCCAGCGTGAGGCCAATATCCTGGCGACTCTCAGCCATCCAGCCATTCCCAAAATCTATGATTTTTTTGACTGGAATGAGCGTGCCTATCTCGTGATGGAATACATTCATGGGAATGACCTGGAAGAACTCCTATCCAAAACCAAGACTCTTCCTGTTGAAAAAGTCATTGAATGGGCCATGGACCTGTGTGATGTACTGGAATACCTGCACAATCACCAGCCGGAATCCATCATTTTCCGGGATATGAAACCCGCCAATGTCATGGTCGACAATCTGGGCAAAGTTCGGTTGATCGACTTCGGCATCGCCAAAACGTTTCAACCCAATATCAAGCACACAATGATCGGCACAGAAGGCTATTCTGCCCCGGAACAATACAAAGGCAACGTGACACCCTTGAGCGACATATACAGCCTGGGGGCCACACTGCATCACGTCCTGACCCGGCGCGACCCCCGGCTGGAACCTCCGTTTAGTTTCGCCGAACGCCCCATCCTTGACTTTAACGACAAAGTTCCACAGACCCTGGCATCTATTGTCGAGAAAGCAGTCGAGTTTGAACCGGCCAAGCGTTTTCAATCCTGCCTGGAAATGAAAGCCGCGCTCGAAGAACTGCGTTATCGCCCGTTGTACGTCGCTGCGGCAGACAATGGCGGCGCGACTGCTTCAGCCCGCAATGCCGAAGTATCGAAGTTTTTCTCCGGTGAATTAACCGGCCAGCCAGAGCCTCGCTGGAAGTTCAAGACCGAAGATGAAATCCGCTGCAACCCGACAGCCTATCGGGATATGGTGTTTGTTGGCTCCTACGATACCAACATGTGGGCTTTGCGCACCCAGGATGGTGAACTGATCTGGAAATATGCCACCAACGGCGGTATTGCGTCATCGCCAGTCGTTGATGAAGAAAACCGCGCCATTCTGTTTGGTTCTGAGGACTATTCCTTCTACTCTGTTGACATGCGTACCGGACGCATTAACTGGTCCTATCGCACTGAAAATCGCATCCGCAGCACTGCTCAGATCGCTCACGGGCGGGTCTTCTTCGGCAGCGACGACGGCCATCTGTATGCGCTGATGGCCGCTACCGGCCGGTTCCTTTGGAAATATGACCTGGGTGCTGAAGTCCAGAGTTCCCCGGCGGTCACGAACGAGATCATTATCGTCGGTTCCGCGTCCGGTGAAGTGGCGGCTGTCGATCTTTCCGGTGGCAAGCGCAAGTGGGGTGTCCGCGCAAAACGTGCAGTCCTGTCATCCGCAATTGTCGATCCGGTAGAGGGCATTTGTTATTTCGGTTCATCGGATAATCATGTGTACGCGGTGGATGCCAACGGCGGCTATACCTCCTGGCGCTATCGCACACGCGGACCCGTTATCTCGTCCCCCGCTCTACAGGATGGCATATTGTTTTTCGGCTCCGTCGATGGGCATCTTTACGCGATTAATGCACAAAGCTCGCGCGAAAAGTGGAAATTTGCGACAGACAAGCCGATTGTGGCTTCCCCTATTGTCCATAAGGACGCGGTCTATGTCGGGGGTACGGACGAATATCTGTATTGTGTGGACATCAATACCGGCAGGGAACGCTGGAAATTCAAAACCAGTGGGGCCATCACCTCGAAACCCTGCATTATCGGCGACTTGCTTCTGGTTGGGTCAATGGATCGGGTTCTATACGCTTTGCCTTTAGTAGGTTAACTAGGCGCTGTGCGCACCAATTGCCGGGAGTCATAATTCATGGATCTTTTTCGACGACTCTTCAGTCAGCCACCTGTCGAATCAGGGGAAGCGGACGAACTTCCCCAAACCAAAATCCAGACCAAACCGGGAGTCGAAACTCAGGAACTCCCCGCGAGTTCGGACACGACAGAGACGCCTGCTGAACCAGAGTTCTCCTTTAGCGACGGTGCGACGCGGCCTTTACCACTCGAATCGGTGATTTCCACCAAGAACAGCCACCTCAAATTTGGTCAATCCACAGATGTCGGGATGGTCCGCAATAACAACCAGGACGCGGTTCTCTCGTTTTTTTCGACGAGCCGCAGTTCTGAAGAACAGCCGGATTTTGGCCTGTTTATTGTCGCCGATGGCATGGGCGGGCATCATGACGGTGAAAAAGCATCCGCAATGACGGCTCGTATCATGGCAGGTCACGTCACCAAGAATATTTACATGCCCATGTTAGGCAATAACAATCAACCTGACCGGCCTCCGATTACGGAAATGCTGGTGGAAGCGGTGCAAAAGGCCAACGCGGACGTGATTGCTAACGTCCCGGAAGGTGGCACCACCCTCACGGCGGTGACAATCATCGGTGATCTCGCCTACGTCGTTCATGTCGGTGACAGCCGGGTCTACCTCATCACGAAAGATGGAACAAATCACGCGGGATCATTCGTTAGTGCGCCGGTTGATCGAACTGGATCAACTCACCGAGGAAGAAGCGGCGGATCATCCGCAGAAAAACGTCCTGTATCGAGCTATCGGACAGAGTGAGACGCTGGAAGTGGACGCGATCACCCGCCGTCTGCCCCCCAACGCGCGCCTGCTGCTGTGCAGTGATGGGTTATGGAATCAGGTTGACGACAAGGAAATCGGGGACATCGTAATGAGCCATGACAACCCCCAGGAAGCCTGCGATAAATTGGTTGCGCTGGCAAATACACGCGGCGGGACGGATAATATCACGACGATTCTTTTGTTGATTCCGGGTTAACGGGTTCGTCTCAGGTTTTTGATGAGCAAAGTTGAATTTGACCCTTACAATATACTGGGTGTTGCGGTTGACGCTTCTACCGAAGAAATAAAGGCTGCCTACCGCCGCGCTGCTCGTCGTTTACATCCTGATGTCAACAGCAGTCCGGGAGCTGGCATTCAGTTTCAGGATATTGCGTCGGCTCATGAAATCCTGACGGATACATCGCAGCGACGAACCTACGATGAGCAAACCGCCCGCAAAAAAGCCAAGCAGCAGTCTGAATATTACTTTGCCCTGCGTGTGACGCCGAGCAAACGCACCGTTGCTCAACTGCCGGAGCCGCAGGTCGTTTATCTGCTGGCAGAAATCCTGCCCGATCCGCGTGCCCGCAGTGTCGAGCAAAAACGTGAGGCTCGTGTCAATCTGACCCTTGTATTGGATCACAGCAACTCCATGAATGGCGCGCGATTAGAGAAGGTCAAAGTCGCGGCCCATCAGATTATTGACCAGCTTTCCAATCAGGACATCCTTTCCGTGATTGGTTTTAATGATCGTGCTGAGGTGCTTATCCCGGCTACCTCGGTGCAGGATAAAGCAGCCCTTAAAGCAAGAGTGAGCATGATGATCGCGTCCGGGGGGACCGAAATCCTGCGTGGTCTGTCTGCTGGGGTTGAACAGAACAGACGCTTTCTGGCCCCCAAATTGGTCAACCATATCATCCTGCTCACAGACGGCAATACTTACGGTGACGATCAGGCCTGTTTCGATGTCGCTCGTTCTGCTGCTGAACAGGGTATTGGCATCAGTGCGATGGGACTCGGTCAGGAATGGAACGATGCTTTTCTGGATGAACTGGCGGGGATCACGGGCGGCACATCTACCTATATCAAGTCGGCCAGTGCTGTAGTAAAATTCCTGAACG
>CAZKIB010000035.1:20544-28202 GCA_964552425.1 uncultured Anaerolineaceae bacterium
TTATCAGACGCTTTTGCGGAACGAGTTCAGATTTCTATCGCGCCAGACCCGGACATCCAGCTAGAGTCGGCATTCAAGCTGGCACCGCAGCCCCAGCCGCTGCCGTCCGACCAGGGTTATATCCCTCTGGGGAGTCTACAGGCCAACCGTGTAATATCTGCCCTGTTTCAGATTCAGCTTCCAGCAGGGATGAAGCACGGCTTCAGATCACTGGCGCGCATTATGGCGATCGGTGATGTCCTGGAAAACAGTGTTCAGCGTTTTCAGACGCTCAGTGATGTGTCGTTAGAGGTTATGGACAACCCGCCCGTTGAAGACCCGCCCGTATCGATTCTGGATGCGCTGGGTAAGCTGACCCTTTATCGGATGCAGGAACGTGCCCAGGCTGCCCTCGATTCGGGTAACGTTGAAGAGGCTACCCGGCGTCTTGAAAATCTCGCAACCCGTTTGCTAGCGCTGGGGGAACAGGATCTTGCCCATGAGGCGCTGTCTGAAGCGAAACGGGTGGCCCATACCAAAGCTTTTTCTGATGAAGGGCGCAAAACATTGAAGTATCAGACTCGTCATCTTCTTGCCGGGCCTGCCCTTGAGGATGCGTAGGGATGATTGCATGTCCAATTTGTAAACATTCCAACCTTGAAGGCTCCTTGTACTGTGAAAACTGCGGTCAAGGTCTTGACAGCGCAGTCGAAAAATCGTCTGCGACCCGGCGGTTGGATGCGCAGTCTGCTGTGGACCTGGTTGCCAGAGCCACGTGGGGAACAGCCCGTTTTGGTGAAAATGCGACAATCATTATCCATATTCGCGACTTCAAGGACCCTATCGTCGTGGAGCCAGCGAAGCAGACCGTTCTGGGCCGGGCCGACACAAACAATGTCGAACAGCCTGATCTGGACCTGACACCCTACGGAGCGCTCGAAAAGGGGGTATCCCGTATCCATGCTGCCATCTCGCGCAGTGAAGATACGCTGACTGTGGTGGATATGGGCAGTGCCAATGGCACACATCTCAACGGCCAGCGATTAATCCCTGACCAACCCCGCTTGCTGCGCGACGGCGATGAAATTCGCCTGGGCCGGCTGGTGACACATATTTATTTCCGGTAATCTGTCCTGGAGTTCGTATGATTACGCTGCAAATTCACATTGCAAATGCCGAACCGATCAAACTGGATGTAGAAGAAATGCCCGGCATGACCGATGTTGCCATCATCGGTACGAACCCTCGTGATCGCCAGGAACGTGAACTAAGCTGGATTGACGATGGGGTGACAACCGTCGTGATTCCCTGGTGGCGCATCAACTATATTCAGGTACTTCCTGACCGGGAAGCGGACGAAGAATTCCCGCTGCCTTTCCGTAACGATTAGCCTATGACTACAAATATTCCAAAATCAACCCCACGTGATAGCAAACAAATTCTGGTTGTGGATGATGAACCCAGAATTATTGGCTTTATCCGCATGAATCTGGAACTCGAAGGCCACCAGGTCATCGAAGCCCATAACGGTCTCGAAGCCCTGGAAGCAGTGCGCACCAAACTTCCTGATATTGTACTGCTTGATGTCATGATGCCGGACCTGGATGGATTTGAAACGCTCCGAATGCTCCGTGAATTCTCCGATATTCCGGTCATCATGCTGACTGCCAAAGGTGAGGAAAATGACCGTGTGTATGGCCTGGAGTTAGGGGCGGACGACTATATCACCAAGCCTTTTGGCCCGCGTGAATTGTCCAGCCGCATCAAAGCGGTATTACGCCGGTATGATTCTTCAACCAAATCACCGGAAGAGGCGGTACTCAGGATTGATGAGCGTCTCAGTATCGACTTTAATCGCCGTGAAGTGATTGTCAATGGTGAGCACATCAAGCTGCGCCCAACCGAATATCGCCTGCTCTTTCATCTCATTCAGAATGCCGGTTGGACCGTGCCGCACGATCAGCTTCTGGCAAAAGTCTGGGGCTATGAATATCGCGATGAAGCTCATTATGTTCGCCTGTATGTGAATTACCTTCGTGAGAAAATTGAAGAGGACCCCGCTCATCCTAAATACATCCTCACCGAACGCGGCGTTGGATATCGTTTCATCGACTTCCGATCAGGCAGCGTCTGATCCGCCCGGCTTGCGACACCCGGTATTTCCACGTACAATGAATGAGCAACCTGTCCGCCAGTGCAAATTACCCTCAAGGAGGGTCGTGTGGCCTCCTTCAAGATTGTTGTAACCGGGCCATTCAATTCAGGCAAAACACAGTTCATCAAAACAATTTCTGATATCCCGGTAGTCTCAACCGAGAAGAAAATTACCACAGAAGATCGGGGCATCAAAGCCGAAACAACGGTTGCGATGGACTACGGACGCACCCTGCTTGATGGTGACACACTCTACCTTTACGGGACTCCGGGGCAAACCCGTTTTGATTTCATGTGGGAGATCTTGTCCGGCGAGATGGATGCTTTCATCGTGCTGGCGGATAGTACCGATCCCCCGTCTTTCCCGGATGTTGCCGAACTTGTCCATCAGTTTTCGAGTTTTGTGGATGTCCCCCATCTTGTCGCCGCCAACAAGACTGATCTGGAGGGCGCAGCCAAGATTAATGACGTTCGTCGCGGCGCCAGGATTGGCTCCGACATCACCGTAATGCCCTGTGCTGCAACTCAGAAGTCGAGTGTCCGGCAGGTTCTACTGCAAGTGATTGAGCTTCTCAAGAAGCAAAAACCGTAAAATCGGTTTCCATTCTTTGATGACCGCCAGGGCCGGGAGCATGATCTCTCGGCCCTGTTGCTTTTTTACGTGACTTATACAAACCGTTGATATTCCTCTGATACGCCCTCGTTAAACTGATACAAGTAAGCATCCAATGAGGAAAGCGAGATTCAGATATGAGCAAAATTGTTGGCATAGACCTCGGGACCACCAATTCCGTTGTGGCTGTGCTTGAAGGTGGCGACTCGGTTGTAATCGTCAATGCGGAAGGCAATCGCACGACACCTTCGGTTGTTGCATTCGCAAAGGATGGCGAACGGCTCGTCGGCCAGACTGCCAAGCGTCAGGCGGTCATTAACCCGGAAAATACCGTCTTCTCAATAAAACGGTTGATGGGCAAGAGCTATGCGGACGCGAAAACCGAGGCGGAGAATCTTCCCTATCAGGTCGCAGCGGGTGACAGTGGTGATGCGACGGTGAAGATTGCCGCGACAGGCCGTAAGTACACTCCGCAGGAAATCAGCGCGATGATCCTGGGTAAACTGAAGAAAGATGCCGAGGCGTATCTCGGTCAACCCGTCACCAAAGCAGTGATTACCGTTCCGGCCTACTTTAATGACAGCCAGCGCCAGGCAACCAAAGATGCCGGCAAGATCGCCGGGCTGGAGGTGCTGCGCATCATCAACGAACCCACTGCTGCCGCTCTCGCTTACGGGCTGGATAAGAAAGAATCCGAGACCATCCTCGTCTTCGACCTCGGCGGTGGAACCTTTGACGTGTCTGTACTGGAAGTCGGTGAGGGTGTCGTGGAAGTCAAGTCAACCAGCGGGGATACCCACCTGGGCGGCGACGACTGGGATCAGATCGTCGTGGACTGGATCGCCGAAGAGTTCCGTAAAGACACCGGCATTGAACTGCGCCAGGACCGTCAGGCCCTTCAGCGCCTGAAAGAAGCAGCGGAAAAAGCCAAGATCGAACTGTCGAGTACCGTGCAGACTGAAATCAATCTGCCGTTTATCACCGCTGATGCCAGTGGCCCACGCCATCTTCAGTTGAACCTGACACGCGCCAAATTCGAGCAGATCAGCGCTAATCTGATGAAACGCTTGGAGACCCCACTTCAGCAGGCGCTGGCCGATGCTGGATTGAAACCAGCTCAGATCAACGAAGTTATTCTTGTGGGTGGCGCTACCCGGATGCCGATGGTTCAGGAATTTGTGCGGGCTGCGATGGGTAAATCCCCCAACAGAAGTGTAAACCCGGACGAGGTCGTTGCCGTTGGCGCAGCGATCCAGGCAGGTGTCCTGTCCGGCGACGTGAGTGACGTGTTGTTACTGGATGTCACACCCCTCAGTCTGGGCGTTGAAACTATGGGCGGTGTCATGACCCGGCTGATCGAGCGCAATACGACGATCCCAGTCTCCAAGTCGGAAGTGTTCTCAACCGCAAGCGACAACCAGACGGCAGTGGACATCCACGTCTTGCAGGGTGAACGTCCGATGGCGCACGACAACATGACCCTCGGTCACTTTCAATTGGAAGGTATTCCGCCAGCGCCGCGTGGTGTGCCACAGGTTGAAGTCACCTTCGATATTGACGCCAACGGCATCCTGAACGTCACCGCGAAGGATCGCGCAACGGGTAAGGCCCAGAAAATCACGGTGACAGCTTCTACCAACCTGTCTCAGCAGGATGTCGAACGGTTGGTCAGCGAAGCCAGACAGCATCAAAGCGACGATCAACGGCGTCATCAACTGGCGCAGGCGCGCAACGAAGCGGATAACCTGGTGTATCAGGCGGAACGCGCACTGACTGACCTGGGCAATCAGGTTCCAGCGAAGGATCGCGCAACCATCGAAAATCAGATTCAGCAGGTGAAAACCGCTCTGGAAGGCGAACAGATCGAAGCCATTCGTTCGGCCAGCGAGGCACTGCGCGATTCCACATACGCCCTGTCGCAGCAGGTCAGCGCCGCCACCGCTGCGGCCAATGGCGGCAGCACCCGTCAGGGGCAGCGTTATCCTGATGAAGATGTGGTCGAAGGTGATTTCACCGAAGCGTAATCGAGAAGTGTCATACAGAAAAGCGCCGTGTACACAACCGGCGCTTTTTGTTGTGCCGCTATTGAGCTTCACCTGCCAGATGCTCGGCGGCCAAAGCAGCATATTCCTGCTGGAAGTTTTCGATCATCGCCACTTTCGCTTCAGCCGATAGCTGGCTCGCATTCACGGCATTCAGGGCGATCTGCTGAAGTTCCTCAATATCCAGGTCGCAGTGCTGGACAGCAGCCAGATATTCGTCGTTCAGGCTGGTGTGATAATACGATGGCAAATCAGATGCGAGAATCACAGTCACGTCGTCATCCAACAGTCTGCGCAGCGGATATGCTGCGTAGCTGTCAATTTGACCATAACACACAGGGCGCTTCAAACACAGATTGACAGGGATGCTGTTATCCACAAGGAACTGGCGGATTTCGGGCGATTCCCCACTCCCCCACCCATCCATCAATCGCGTAGGGATCAACTGCTGCAAGGTTTCCAGCACATCCTGGGGGCGCGTTTTTTCCCCTGCATGGACGGAGTGGTGAATGTTTTTTTTCGCGGCGGCACGAAACGCCCGTTCAAATTGTCCAATCGGCTGTACGCCTTCGGGGCCGCCCACGTCAATGCCGACGACCCCGCCGTTTTGCGCAGTGGAACTGCTGGCCCACCGGACAATCTCGTCTGCGTGACGCGGTTGATCCCGTCCGATGGTCAGAATCCAGCGCATTTTCACGCCCCACCCTCGTTCAGCGCGATCTCGTCCATCGTTTAATGCCGTCAGCACCTGCTCAAATGTCCAGCCACTTTCGGTGAAGTAGATCGGGTTCACGCTGACTTCAGCATAGCGAACATTCTGACGTGCCAGCCAGACCCCAAGCTCGTAAGCCACATGAGTCAGGTCATCAGGATGCCGCAGCCACTGCATGGTCGTTTGAATCGTTTCATACAAACGGGAAAAATCGGGCTTATCGAGCAGCGCGACCCACTGGTTAAAATGTTTCAGTTGTTCGGCAATCTCATTGTGTTCTGCAATGACCAGAAGGCGCTCTTTCTGAATAGCCCCTTCCAGGTGAACATGCAGTTCGACTTTGGGCATTGCACGTACAAAACTTTCGACAGACATACGATTTTCCTTAATTGAGCGATTTGTCCTCAGACTGCTTCGAGGTCACTTCCTGCCAGTTGTACCCATTGGCCGGGGCGGTTCGTTGCTGGTTCTGATACCGCAGGGCAGCTTCAATCAGGCCGCGAAACAAAGGATGTGGTTGATTGGGGCGGCTGCGAAACTCCGGGTGGAACTGACTGCCAATCATGAAGGGATGGTCGCGAATCTCGGCGATTTCGACCAGGTTGCGATCCGGGCTAAGACCGCTGAATGCCATACCATGCTGCTGAAATTGACCACGATAAAGATTATTGAATTCAAAGCGATGGCGGTGACGTTCCTGAATCTGGTTGGCAGGGTTATAAAGCCGCGCCGCCAGTGTGCCGGCTTCCAGATGGCACGGGTATACCCCCAGCCGCATTGTGCCGCCCATATCCGCAATATCGCGCTGCTCAAGCATCAGGTCGATGACCGGGTGTGGTGTATGCAGGTTGAGTTCGGAACTGGTCGCGTCTTCCAGCCCGATGACATTGCGCGCAAACTCGATACACATCACCTGCATACCCAGGCACAGACCGAGGTAAGGAATCTGGCGTTCGCGGGCATAGCGTGCCGCGAGAATTTTGCCTTCGACCCCACGCTCCCCAAAGCCGCCGGGCACGACAATGCCATCAACTGTCTCAAGCCGGTCCCAGCCTTTTTCGCGTTCCAGATCACCGGAGTGTATCCATTCGATCTCCAGTCGTCCATCCAGGGCGCTGGCTGCGTGGAACAACGCTTCCTTGACGCTCATATAAGCATCATGCAGCTCCACATACTTGCCCACAATTGCAATGCGCACCGGTTTGGACGCTGCGCGCATTTTCACGGTCATCCTGCGCCACTCATCCAGCGTCGGTTTGCGGGCTTCCAGCTCAAGCTGCTGTACAAGATAATCCCCTAAACCGGCGTCTTCAAGCACCAGCGGGACTTCATACAACAGGTCGGTTGTCACCAGCGGGATCACTGCTTCACTATCCACATCACAGAACAGGGCGATTTTCTCGGCCACGTCCGGGCTGACCTCATAGTCTGTGCGGGCAATGATCACCTGTGGGTTGATACCGATACCCCGCAGTTCGCGGACACTGTGCTGGGTGGGTTTGGTTTTGAGTTCCTTGGTCGCACCGATATACGGCAAGAACGTCACATGCACAGATAAAGTATCGTTGCGGTGAAGGCTCATGCGCATCTGTCGAATGGCTTCGAGAAAGGGTAGTCCCTCAATGTCGCCAACGGTTCCGCCAACCTCAACCAGAACCACATCCACATTATTGGTTTTACCCACGCTGGCAATCTGCCGTTTGATCTCATTGGTGATATGCGGGATAACCTGAATCGTGCCACCCAGGAAATCGCCCCGGCGTTCCTTGTCGATCACCCGGCTGTAAACCTGCCCGGCGGTCACATTCGACAGCCGGCTCAACTCTTCATCAATAAAACGCTCATAGTGACCCAGGTCGAGGTCTGTTTCCGCGCCATCGGCGGTCACAAACACCTCACCGTGCTGGTAAGGACTCATCGTGCCGGGGTCAACGTTAAGATAGGGGTCCAATTTCTGCACCGCAACTTTCAGGCCGCGTGCTTTTAGAATGCGGCCAATCGAGGCTGCGGTCACACCCTTCCCAACTGAACTCACCACACCACCCGTGCAAAAAATGTACTTTGGCTTTGGCATCGTGACCTCTTACACAACAAAAACAGCGGCGAGGAGTTTTTGGAAACGCTAGCTACTCCCCGCCGTTTGCTTCGACTGGATGAA
>CAZKIB010000035.1:28328-33308 GCA_964552425.1 uncultured Anaerolineaceae bacterium
AGGGTGGTTAACACGGCTTCCTCACCAACAGCCATCAGGATGACATAGCCGCCATTGCCTTTAATGTGGACTTGATCGAGGCCACCACGTCCCAATTCACCCGAAATCCGTTCACCAAGCGAGATCATGGCAGCGGACATCGCCGACACACGATCTTCTTCAACCCCAGCAGGCAAAGAAGAAGCCATAATCAAGCCATCGACACTGACCACCCCGGCGCCTTCTATTTCTGGTGTCGTAGCCTGAAGATCACGCAGACGATCCACCATCAACTCAGTCCGCGATTTTGCCATGGTACACTCCTTAGCCCGCAGTTATATGAGGCTGTGTGTATTTGTGCGTGGTATATTGTAACCTGACCTGAAGCACCCTTATGGTGTTTATTATACTGTACATAGGGTAAACGGCAAGTCAACGTTATGGCTACGCAGCGGCATCAGACCTGTTCATTCATTCATCTTCGGTTATACTGTTGAAAGTAACTTCAGGAAGTTAAAGTCCATCAAACGGCTGCCCTTATTCCCTCGGATTCCGGTGTTGATGGGTTAAGAGGTGTGCGTGAATGAGGATACACGACAAATATGGCAAACTTTCCACAAGAAACGCAGCAGCGGTCACCAGACAAACAATCGCACGACCCCGTCAGTCTGGTACAGGACGCGGCGCAACGCATCGTGCAAAGTGTCAGTCAGGTCATCATCGGTAAGCGCAACGAGATTCGACTGACAGTCCTCGGCCTGCTCAGTCAGGGGCACATCCTTATTGAAGATATTCCGGGTGTCGGAAAAACTGTCCTGGCAAAAGCCCTGGCCCGCTCCATCGGCTGTACCTTTAGCCGCATTCAGTTCACACCGGATATGCTGCCATCCGATGTAACCGGCGTTTCGCTGTTTAATCAAAAAACACGGGAGTTTGAGTTTCGCGCTGGCCCGATTATGGCCCAGATCATTCTTGCGGACGAGATCAACCGTGCCACACCAAAAACCCAGGCCGCCCTGCTGGAAGCCATGGAAGAACGGCAGGTTACAGTGGATGGCGTCACCTATCCGATGGATAATCCCTTTCTCATCATGGCGACCCAGAACCCCATCGAGTATGAAGGGACTTTCCCCCTGCCAGAAGCGCAGCTAGACCGCTTTATGCTTCGCATCCAACTGGGGTATCCCAACCCTGCCGAAGAACTGACGGTGCTTTCTGCCCAGCAGTATCAGCATCCTATCAACAGCCTGACCCAGGTGGTGAGCGTGCAGCAGCTTCTGGCAGCGCAGCAGGCCGTTCGGGAAATATATGTGGCGGATGAAGTCAAACGTTACATTATTGATCTGGTGAATGCTTCGCGCCAGCACCCCGATGTCTACCTGGGCAGCAGCCCGCGTGGTTCACTGGGGCTGTTTCGAACCTCGCAGGCCCGCGCAGCGTTGGCCGGACGAGACTATGTGATCCCCGATGATGTCAAAGCCCTGGCCGAAGTCACCCTGGCCCATCGCATCATTGTTGGCCCGGCGGCGCGCATTAAGGACATTTCTTCCCGCACCATTGTGCAGGATATTCTGATCAATACGCCGATTCCAGGTGCATCCTCACAGTAGGCTATGCCAAACCGACGCAACACAGTCTACCTGCTGCTGATTCTGACCCTGATGACGGGGTTATTCACAGGGCGCGCGTTTTTTTTCAACCTGGCCTACCTGTTCCTGGGCCTGATTGTCATATCATTTCTCTGGTCGTGGCTCTCAGTCCGCTGGATCAGCATTGGCCGCCGCACCAGAGCAAGGCGTGCGCAGGTGGGCCGAACACTTGATGAAATCTTTGAAGTCCGCAACCATGCCTGGCTTCCCAAATTGTGGCTGGAGGTGCGCGATCATTCCGAACTTCCCGGCCATCGTGCCAGCCATGTCGTGCCCCCGCTTGGTATTCGAGGGCGCTATCGCTGGCATGTCGAAACACCCTGTCTCGCGCGCGGCGAATTTCGCCTGGGGCCATTAACGCTGATAAGTGGCGATCCCTTTGGCCTGTTCCTGTCACCGCGCCGGCTGGCGGCTGTTTCCAGCGTGGTGGTTTATCCGGCGATGGTGGACTTAAGTTACTTCGAGTTGCCAATCGGGACCTTGTCCGGCGGAGAAGCGCGGCGGCGGCGGGCACATTTCGTGACAGCCAATGCGGCTGGTGTGCGCGATTATGTGTCGGGTGACAGCTTTAACCGGATACACTGGCCCAGCAGTGCGCGTAAAGATCGTCTGATGGTCAAGGAATTCGATATCGACCCGCTGGTCGATATCTGGCTGTTTGTTGATTTTTCTGCCGCATCGCTGGTTGAGCATCCCTCGATTGAACGGGTTAACCAGACCGGGCCAGTCATCAGCACCGGGACAGGTATCCCGCGTTCGACTGAGGAATACGGTGTGGTGGCTGCCGCCTCCCTCGCCAGATATTTTGTCGAAAAACTGGAACGCGCCGTCGGTTTCGTGGCTTATACACCCTACCGGGAAGTTTATCAGCCGGAGCGCGGCAATCGACAGTTGAACCGCATCCTGGAGGCATTGGCGGTTGCGCGCAGTCTTTCCGATTATTCGCTCGCGCAGATGCTCACGCTCGAAACCCCCTATCTCACGCGGGGTACGACTCTGGTGATCGTTACTGCTTCGCTGGATGCAGCCTGGGTTCATGAAGCGCAAATTCTTGTACGGCGCGGTATCCGGCCTGTCTGCGTGCTGGTCGATCCTGAAAGGTTTGGAGGAAACCGGAATTCAGCGGAACTCCAGGCGATCCTGCGTCTGGCTAAAATTCCCACCATCGTCGTCCGTATGGGGGATGATCTCGTCGCAGCGTTGTCGCAGCGCCCACTTTAGACCTTAGTGAGATTGCGGATGACACGATTCTCCCGATACTATCTTTACCTGACCGTGTTTGGAGCCGGGGTGTGTACGCTTGGGCTTGAACTCTCCGCTTCTCGCCTGCTCGGTAATGTATTTGGAACCAGCAATCTGATCTGGGCCAATGTAATCGGGCTTATGCTGCTTTACCTGGCAGCCGGTGCATTCATCGGCGGGCGCTGGGCAGATCGCTCACCTTATCCTGCTACGCTGTACCGGATTATTCTGTGGGCTGCATTTTTGAGCGCGCTCATTCCGCTGGCCGCACGTCCGGTATTGCAGACAGCAGCCAGTGCGGTGTTTGGCGCGCAGGCTGCTCTGGCAATCGGTTCGTTTATTTCGGTACTGGTGCTGTTCTCGGCTCCGGTCACTTTATTGGGATGTGTGTCTCCTTTCGCAGTTCGTTTGGCCGTGTCCAACCTGGCCGATGCCGGAAAAACGGTGGGCCGCATCTCGGCGATTGGCACAATCGGCAGCCTGCTGGGAACTTTTCTGCCGGTGCTGCTGCTGATCCCACAATTTGGAACCTTTGCGACCTTTGTCATCTTTGCTTCTGCGCTCTATCTTATTGGTTTTGCCGGAATGTGGCAGCACAATCGAAACGCGGCCCTGCGAACCTTGTGGATGCCTGTGGTGATCGCTTTTCTGATTCCGCTGGTGACAACCGGGCCAATCCGCGCGGCAGCTTCAAATGCCGTGTTGTTGTACGAGGATGACAGCGCCTACAATTACATTCAGGTGCAGGAGGACAAAAACGGCTACCGCTATTTGTATCTGAATGAGGGCCAGGGCATTCACAGCCAGTGGCATCCTGACATCATCGGGGATCAGCGCACCTGGAGCTTTTTCCTGACAGCGCCCTATTTTAACCCACCCCCCTACTCGCCGAATCAGGTCGAGTCGCTGGCGATTATCGGGTTAGCCGGTGGAACAATCGCCCGCCAGTACACGCATGTGTATGGCAGCATCCCGATTGACGGCATCGAAATTGATCCTGCGATTATTCAGGTCGGTCAGCGGTTCTTTGGAATCAGCCCGGAAGAAATGCCCAACCTGACCCCCTATGCCGAAGATGGCCGTTACATGCTCAATCACCTCGACAAACGGTATACGCTGATCGCCATTGATGCGTACCGCCCACCTTATATTCCCTGGCATCTCACAACGGTAGAGTTTTTTCAAGAAGTTCAGCAGCATTTGACTGATGATGGTGTGGCGGTGATCAATGTGGGCCGCACAGATACAGACCGCCGGCTGGTGGACGCCATGACTGCGACCCTCTTGCAGGTCTTTCCCAGTGTCCACGCAATGGATGTACCCCTTTCGTTCAACACCATTCTGGTCGCTACTCAACAGCCTACAGATGCCGGTAATCTGGCGCAAAACCTCGCCTTGCTTCCTGACGATACCAACCCCGTCCTGCGAGACGCATTGGCATTGGGCGCGGAACAAATCGTACCGGCAGTAGCATCATCAACCCTGTTTACGGACGATCACGCGCCAGTTGAAACGCTGGTGGACTCGCTCGTGTTAAACTTTCTGCTGGCCGGGGGCGCGGAACAGCTTTCGTCGTCAAACTAGACTGTGCTATGCTTGTTGGAAAGCGGATACAGAGATTTCAATCATGGAACATACGACCACTGCATCTGCTGCGGTTTCGGCTCACCCCAGTTCGGCCTGGGTTCGACTGCTCGGCATATTAATCTCCATTGCTGTGCCCGTTTTGCTGGTCATGGTGAATGTACGTCTGGTCATGACACCGCTTTTTCTCCAGTTTGAATACACGCGGCCCGGCTTCCCTGAAGACTTTTACGGATTTACACAGGAGGACCGGCTGTATTATGCGCCTTACGCGGTGGACTATCTGCTGAATGCCGAAGACATCACCTTTCTCGGCGCTCTGACATTTCCTGACGGAACCTCTCTTTTTAACACCCGTGAACTGGGGCATATGCGCGACGTAAAAGTTGTAACCCAGGTCGCTTATGGGACCGCGATGATCGTTGCGATACTGGCTGCGTCTGGCGGTTATGTGCTTTGGCAGCGCGGACGTTTACGTCTGGCCCTGTTTCGCGGCGGTCTGTTTACAGTCGGTATTGTCATCACC
>CAZKIB010000035.1:33324-35014 GCA_964552425.1 uncultured Anaerolineaceae bacterium
ACCATTATCGTCGTGGCGGTGCTGAACTGGAATTTTTTCTTTACGGGCTTTCATACGCTGTTTTTTGAAAGCGGAACCTGGTATTTCGCTTATTCGGACACACTGATTCGTCTCTTTCCAGAACAATTCTGGTTTGACGCGGCTTTACTCATCGGGGCACTTACCACCGTCGAGGCTTTGATCGTGATGGGTGTCACCTCCTACAATCGCCGTTCTTCACTTTGAATGGCAGTGGTCATTCTGTAAACTCGCGTGTTGAAGTAGGATGCGATGAGAACCAGACTCCAGAACACCTTGAAGTGGTTTATCGTTGGGATGGGCGTCAAACGCTGGCTCGCGCTGCTGCTCATCGGGGTATCACTCATCGCTATAGGACTGTCCCCTGTCCTGCACGCCCTGAGAGACCTTGTTCCACAGTCTTTTTTGCTCATGGTGGTTTATATTCTTCTGGGGGGCGGCTTCATTATCTTTGCGCTCGACAAACTCACGCGGACCATCCTCGCCCCCTATCGCAAGCATCAGCAGGGCAAAGTGGTCGATATTGTTTCCGCGCATCGCAAACGCGAAAAAGGCCCAAAGGTCGTGGCAATTGGCGGCGGAACCGGGCTGCCATCGGTCCTGCGCGGCTTAAAGTCCTATACCAGCAGTATCACCGCCGTAGTGACCGTTGCGGATGATGGCGGGAGTTCGGGCCGACTGCGCCGCGATATGGGTGTGCTGCCGCCTGGTGATCTGCGAAATAATATCGCAGCCCTGGCAGACGACGAAAGTCTGATGACTCAGTTATTTCAGCATCGCTTCGATAATGGCGACCTGGGTGGGCATTCCTTCGGCAATCTTTTTATCACCGCGCTTGCCAGTGTTACCGGCAGCATCGAGACCGCGCTGATCGAAACGGAACGGGTCTTAAATATTCAGGGCCGCGTTCTGCCTGCGACATTGGATGATGTGAATCTCGTCGCCACAGTCCGGCTGCACAATATGACGCAGACCATTCGAATCAAAGGCGAGTCGCAAATCAGCAAGGCCAAAGGGCACATCGACAGTATCGCGCTCAGTCCGCCAGACGTAAAGGCTTATACTGAAAGCGTCACCGCTATTCTGGAGGCCGA
Source organism: uncultured Anaerolineaceae bacterium (assembly GCA_964552425.1). Classification (GTDB taxonomy): domain Bacteria; phylum Chloroflexota; class Anaerolineae; order Aggregatilineales; family Phototrophicaceae. Next base: position 34,437 of record CAZKIB010000035.1, read on the forward strand.
TCTGGTGGTGATCGGTCCTGGCAGTCTGTATACCAGCATCCTGCCGAACCTGCTTGTGCCAGGGATTGCGGACGCCCTGCGATCAACCAGCGCGCGCAAAGTGTATATCTGTAACGTCGCAACGCAGCCCGGCGAGACTGAAAACTACACAGTAGCCGATCATGTCGCGGCGCTCGAACACCATATCGGGCTGTTTATGTTTGATACGGTGCTGGCGAACAACGCGTATCCTGTGGAAAATGCGGGCGAGAACACCCGTTATGTCAAACCGGCTCCTGAAAATGACGAGCGAACGCAGCGCTATGAATTTCGTTATGCTGATCTCACAGATTCGACACAGCCCTGGCGTCATGATCCGGTCAAACTGGTAAATGAACTGCTTAATCTGCTTAAACAGCATCAGCACAATACCAAAATCGGGTTGACGGTGATGAATTAAACTGAACAGCCAGCCTTCTGGTTTCCAAAACCGCCTGTAGGCGCTAAGATTTGCGGAGTCAAATTCGCTGTAGCAAGCAACAAGAGATCGCTGAGGCAGATGCTCAAGAGTTGTCCTCTTTTGACATGGTTGCATGAGG
>CAZKIB010000035.1:35024-39303 GCA_964552425.1 uncultured Anaerolineaceae bacterium
ATTTTCCGATGAACAAAAAAACGATTCGTGATGTGGACCTCGCCGGAAAACGTGTGCTGGTCCGTGTGGATTTCAATGTCCCTGTCGAGGATGGCAGGATCACCAATGATAAGCGCATCCGTGAAGCCGTCCCCACGCTTCAGGCCATACTGAAATCCAAACCCAAAGCGGTAATTTTGATGTCACATTTTGGACGTCCGAAAGGGGGTCCTGATCCTGAATTCTCTCTGGCCCCGGTAGCGCCCGCCCTGGCAGAACTGCTTGGGCATGATGTGGCCTTTGCCAGGGACTGTGTGGGATCGGCGGCTGAAGATGCAGTGCATCAGCTTCCTGACGGTGGTGTTCTGCTGCTGGAAAACACCCGTTTTCACGCCGGCGAAACCAAAAATGACGCCGAAATGTCTAAACAGCTGGCTTCACTGGGTGACATCTTTGTCAACGACGCCTTTGGTTCGGCCCATCGCGCACACGCATCCACTGTCGGTGTAACCGATTATCTGCCCGCTGTCGCCGGTTTTCTGATGGAAAAGGAAATTGACTACCTCTCAAACGCCATTGAGAATCCGAAACGCCCGTTTATTGCAATCCTCGGTGGCGCTAAAGTATCGGATAAAATCGCTGTGATCGAAGCCCTGCTTGGTAAGGTCGAAAAGCTGCTCATTGGCGGCGGGATGGCGAATACCTTTTTCAAGGCGCAGGGCCGGGCCGTCGGTAAGTCGCTGGTCGAGGCGGATGCCGTTGAAACAGCGACCAGTTTGCTGGCAAAGGGAAGCGACAAGCTGGTTCTGCCTGTGGATGCGGTCATCGGTGAAAAGTTTGAAAACGACACCGCCACTCAGGTGATTGACTTAGCTGCCGGCGTTCCCGATGGGTGGGCCATCTACGATATTGGGCCGAAGACAGTCGACCTGTTCAAAGGACATCTCGCGGCATCCAAAACTGTTGTCTGGAATGGGCCAATGGGTGTGTTTGAGATGCCCACGTTTGCGAAAGGTACGAACGCAGTGGCTCAGCTTCTGGCCGATGCGACAGCCAGCGGCGCCATCACCATCATCGGAGGCGGTGATTCGGCCTCGGCAGTGGAAAATGCCGGTTTTGCGGACAAAGTCACCCATATTTCAACTGGCGGTGGGGCAAGTCTCGAAATGCTGGAAGGTCAGACTCTGCCAGGTGTCGCTGCGCTGCAAGATCGTGAATAATCGCTTACACTTGGCCTGAATTCTTCGCACATCACAGAAAGGTAAATCATGCGCACACCGATTATTGCGGGCAACTGGAAAATGCACAAAAATCTGGCCGAATCGGCTGCCTTCGCCCGCGATCTGGCCCCGCGCCTTGCCTCGTTCACCACTGTTGAACGGGTTGTTTGCCCCACGTTTCTGGCGCTCGCTGCGGTTGCAGACGCCCTGCGGGATACCGACATCGGTGTCGGCGCGCAGGATGGACACTGGGAGGCTCAGGGGGCCTATACCTCCGAAGTTTCCCTCTCGATGCTTCCCGGCATCGCCCGTTATGTGATTATCGGCCATTCGGAGGTGCGCGCCTACCTGAACGAAACGGACGAGCGAGTCAACAAAAAGGTCAAAGCCGCCCTGGCCTATGGCCTTAAGCCGATTATTGCCGTCGGTGAGAGTCTGGAACAGAACGAGGCCGGACAAACAGAATCTTTTGTGAGCGGACAGGTACGGGCGGCCCTCAATGATATTGATGCCGCCAATATGCAGAATATCGTGCTGGCCTATGAACCCATCTGGGCGATTGGAACCGGGCGCAGCGCCAGCGGTGACATCGCCAATCAGGTCATTGGCGGGACTATTCGTACCACCCTGCGGGAACTCTATGGCGCGACCATCGCGGATTCGGTGCGTATTCAGTATGGCGGCAGCGTCAAACCCGATAACATGGCCGAGTTTATGGCCCAACCGGACATTGATGGCGCACTGGTGGGCGGCGCCGCGCTCAAAGTCGATGATTTCGTGAAGCTGGTTGAGATTGCGGCACAGCAGAAAGGCGACTGACGCTGGCTGGTCTGGAAGCGATTTTCCCCTGGTTAGTGGCAGCAGGTCTTTTTGCCCTGCTTCGTCAGCTTGAGCGCTGGCTGCACCAGCACATCTTTAAGGTTGGCTGGTTAGTGACCAAGAGCTTCCAGACCACGACGATCCTCTACTACACCTTCTTTTTACCCGGCGTGGTCCTGCACGAACTCAGTTACTGGTTTGCTGCCGGGGTGCTGAATGTCCACGCGAAGGGGTCGATCAAGTGGCCGGAAGCACAGGAAATCGCGGAGCTGGATCTCAGCTTTGTGGAACTTGCCAAAAATGTGTCGCCCTTCCGTTTGGGTATCATCACCCTGGCCCCTATTCTGGCGGGCCTGGGCGCTGTATGGATCATTGCCAACAATATTCTGCAATTCAACAACTTCTTTGCCACGCTCAGCACTGGCGATCTGGCAGATGTCACCAGCGCGATACGCGGCCTGACTTCGGCAGCAGATTTCTGGCTGTGGATTTACATCCTGTTTACCATCAGCAACACCATGCTGCCAAAACTGCAAAATCTGTGTGGTCTCAGGGTTATTCTGACGGCTATCGGTATTGTCGCGGTAATCCTGATTTTTATTGGTGTCGGGAATGAAGTGGTGCTGGCAGCGCTGGTCGGGCCGGTTACTGACGCGCTCTACCTCCTGTCCGGGGCGTTCACGGTCATCATCCTGATTGATCTGATGTTTGTGGCGATCCTCGGTACGGTTGAGGCGTTCATCGAACGTGTGACCGGGGACAGCGCGATGTTTCGCCGGGGCAAACTGGTGGCGATGACCCGGCAGGAAATACTTGAGATGCGCCAGCGGCAGAACCGGCGCGATGCGCGTGCGCTTCAGGCCCGAACAGGCGCCAAAGAATCAATACTGCCGGCCTCTATTTACAGCCGGCCGCTTTTGATTCCCGGCCCGCCGGGTGAAGAACCCGTCACCCACACCGATACCGTCATCGTGGAACGTGACGAAAAACCGGCACTCGCTCAGGGTGCGCGCCCTGATCCACGCCGGGGACCAGAGATAATTTCCGGTGCAGCGACCAGCCGCCCGGTCAGTAATGAAGTTGCGCCATCACGCGCCCTGCCGGCCCTTTCGACAGAAGCGACCCCCGCAGATGCCGGTCTTGCTGAGGCGCTCGACGACAAGGCCGCGCCGGCGCAAGCAGATCATCAGGCAACATCTGCTGAGCCAGAAATGCCCGAAGAAGACGATGAAGAACCGGTTCCGCAGGAAGAAACAGAAGACGATTGATGCTACGTGCCAAACTGACGATCCCCGGCATCACCGAGTCCGGGCACGATAAAGCCGACCTCATTGAGCCGTTCGTCCACCGAGGCAATGTGAATCGGCACATCCGGGTGCGCGGTGGTTAACCGTTCGATACCTTCGGGCGCGGCGATCAGACCCAGATACTTGATGCGTTTCACCCCCCACTTCTTCAGAATATCCACAGTGGCAACGGCTGATCCGCCTGTCGCCAGCATGGGATCAAGGACCAGGCACACACTGACGGTGGGTTCAGTGGGCAGCTTATTATAATATTCAACAGGGCGCAGGGTTTTTTCATCGCGGTAGAGGCCGATGTGCCAGACCTGAACCGCTGGCAAAAGTTCCATCACCCCTTCAACCAGCCCCAACCCGGCCCGTAGAATGGGTACCAGCCCAATCACATCACTCGACTTATACCCCTGGGCCGTTCCCATAGGCGTGGTTACTTGCTGCGGGGACAATTCAAGGTCCTGAGTGGCCTCGTAACACAACAGCAGGGCGAGTTCGCGCACAAGTTCCCGGAATGATCGATGATCGGTATCGGTAGACCGCAGCACCGTCAGCTTGTGCAGCACCAGCGGATGCTGTGAAACATGGACCTGGCTCATGTCTTTACCTGCTTTCTGTTAAAGCGACTGTTGCAACTGCCTAGTCGTCCGCTATACTAGAACATATAAGTCACAGCCGGAGCAAACTCTATGACTGATGATGGTCGGCTGGTCAGCGGGTCAAGCCGCCGGGATGACCGCGAAAATATTGCCCTGCGTCCCAAATTTCTCGATGATATTATCGGGCAGGATCGTACCCGTGAAAACCTGAAAATTATCATAGAAGCCGCGAAAGTTCGTCAGGAACCTGTGGACCATATCCTGTTCTATGGCCCTCCCGGTTTGGGTAAGACATCCCTGGCGCACGTTGTTGCCAACGAAATGAGCAGCAACATTCGGATCACCGCTGGCCCGTCGATTGAACGCG
>CAZKIB010000035.1:39429-39645 GCA_964552425.1 uncultured Anaerolineaceae bacterium
GCTGGATATTGTGATCGGCAAAGGACCGGCAGCCAAAAACGTGCGTCTCAATTTGCCGCGCTTTACGGTGATCGGCGCAACCACCCGGCTGGCGCTGCTGGCTGGCCCCCTGCGGGACCGTTTTGGTGCGCGTTTCCGCCTGGATTTCTACGACCAAAACGCCATGGAACATATTATTCGGCGGGCTTCCAGCATGTTGGATGTCGAAATTGAACC
>CAZKIB010000036.1:0-2982 GCA_964552425.1 uncultured Anaerolineaceae bacterium
TACCCGGTGATGGGCGAAAGCTGCACCCAGTATTTTTTCCTGACAGTCGACGACCATCTCGCTGCGCCAGGGTTTGAAGGCTCTAAATACGTCTGTTCACCACCCATCCGCTCCACACACGATCATGATGTGCTGTGGCAGGCGCTCAAGGATGGAACGCTTCAGCATGTCAGCACGGACCACTGCAATTTCTGGTATGAGGGCGGGCGCGGTCCCTGGCAGGAGTGGGCCAAATCGCATCCTGGCGGTGACTGGGTCGCGTTTGAGGCGCAGGACCCCAGCTACCGCCGGCCCGGCAAGGAACTGGGCAAAGGCAATTTCGCCAAAATCCCCAACGGGATGCCCGGTCTTGAAGAACGCATGATGGTCATTTGGGAAAATGGCGTGAACACCGGGCGCATCACCCCGACCCGTTTTGTGGAACTGATGTGTACCAACCCGGCCAAAATCTTTGGGATGTATCCGCAAAAAGGCACGATCTCAGTAGGATCAGATGCTGATATTGTGGTGTGGGACCCCGATAAGGAACATACCCTGAGCGTCGAAACCACCCACATGCGCACGGATTACATTGTCTATGAAGGCATGAACATTCGCGGAAAACCGGAAAAGGTTTATCTGCGTGGCAGCAAGATAGTGGATGGCGAACAGTGGTTTGGCAGCAGCGGCTCTGGCCGTTACATCCCCCGCAAACCGCACGCCCCGGTGCTGTAAGTGCTTTGCCGGAAAGGGAGAGCCGCTCATTCTAATCTCCCTTTCCGGGCCTGTTTCCCGAAACGACCACTTCACCCGACGCTGCTGAGCCATCCCAACCGCACAATCTGATGGAGTATTCATGACTAAACCGCACGTCCTCATCGCCTCCTATCTCGAACCGGAACTGGTCGAACAGATCCGCCGCGAAGTGCCCCAGGTGGAAATCCTCAATCACCCGGAACTCCTGGGCAAGCCCCGTTATACTGCGGATCATACCGCGCCCACACAGCGCACCCCGGAACAGGAAGCCCGCTGGCGTGAACTGCTCCAGCAGGCCGACATCCTCTATGATTTTGACCATACCCATCATGAAGACCTGCCGGAACTGGCCCCCCACCTGCGCTGGATTCAGGCGACCAGCGCGGGTATCGGTCAATTCGTGAGGCGCATGGGTTATGCCGAGCGCACCCGCTGGATATTCACCACCGCCAGCGGCGTACACGCCCGTCCACTTGCCGAATTCGTCATGATGACCCTGCTTATGTTTGCTAAAAATTACGAGTATCTGGCATCCGAAAAAGCCAGCCATCACTGGGAGCGCTACCACGCCGAAGAGCTGGCAGGCAAAACACTGGCGATTATCGGCCTGGGCAAAATTGGGCGCGAAACTGCGCGTCTCGCCAGAGCCTTTGATATGCGTGTGATCGGCAGCCGGCGCAGTCCCACAGGAGTGGTCGCGGATGTCGACAGCGTTTATGGCCCCGATGATCTGGACATCATTCTGCGACAGGCCGACTATCTGGTGCTGGCTGCGCCACACACCGATGAAACCGAAGCGCTGATTGGTGAACAGGAACTGGCGCTGCTGCCTGCCGGGGCGGTTCTGGTGAACATCGCACGCGGCGCAGTGGTGAACGAAACCGCCTTGATTGCGGCCTTGCGGTCCGGTCATTTACGCGGCGCGGCGCTCGATGTCTTTGAGGTCGAGCCGCTGCCCCCGGAAAACCCGCTGTGGGACATGCCTAATGTCATCATCTGTCCGCATTCCGCCAGCACTGCCGTCACGGAGAATCACAAAATCACGCGGTTGTTCATCGACAACCTGCACCGTTTTCTGGCAGGCCAACCCATGCTGAACGTGCTGGATACCCAGAAGCTTTACTGAGTGGTAACGTAGAATCGCGTTCTCTCACAGCTTTCCTGCGAGCGCGGCTCAAATTTCTAGTGCTTCTTATTCTTGAAAGGGGACTCAAGTGGATTTAGGTTTACAGGGTAAAGTCGCACTGGTCGCCGCGGCCAGCAAAGGTCTTGGTTATGGTGTCGCCAGAGCGCTGGCATCCAATGGCGCGCATATCTCGATTTGCAGCCGCAGCGAAACTGAAATTACAGCCGCTGCCCAGCGTCTGAATGCGGAAACCGGGGCACAGACACTTGGCATCACCTGTGATGTCACCAGCATGGCAGCCATCCAGAACTGGGTCGATCAGACGGTGGCGCAGTGGGGGCAAATTGACGCCCTGCTGGTGAACGCCGGCGGCCCGCCAGCCGGAGCATTCAAGGAACTGAGTGACGAACAGTGGCAGGCGGCCTTTGAACTCACGCTGCTCAGTACGGTACGCATGATTCGTGCCGCTGTCCCGCACATGAAAGGCGGTGGGGCCATCCTGACAGTCACTTCCTCATCCGTGCGCGAACCGATTGAACGCCTCGGCCTTTCAACCGTGATGCGCTCCGGCGTGGTGGGTCTGGTCAAAACCCTGGCAGACGAACTGGCCCCGGATGGTATCCGCGTCAACAATTTGATTCCAGGGCGTATCGACACCGACCGGGTAGCCCAGTTGGATGCGGGCGCGGCCAAACGTCAGGGCATCAGTGTGGAAGAAGTGCGCCGCCGCTCCATCGAAAAAATTCCGCTTCGACGCCTCGGCACAATTGACGATTTTGGCGCAGCCGGCGCGTTCCTGCTTTCCCCCGCCGCCAGCTACATTACCGGCGCGACTCTCCAGGTCGACGGCGGTATGATGCGTTCCATCTGATACGACTATGCGAATATCTGACATGAACTGGACGCAGGTCGAAACCTACCTGCAAAACGATGATCGTTGTGTGCTGCCGCTCGGCACAACCGAACAGCACGCCTATCTCAGCCTGTGTGTTGATAATATCCTGCCAGAAAAGCTGGCTGTGGAGGCTGCCGAACCGCTGGGCATTCCCGTGTTTCCGGCGCTGCCCTACGGCCTCTCACCTTATTTTCGCGCTTATCCCGGCACGCTCAATTTGCGGATG
>CAZKIB010000036.1:3019-8084 GCA_964552425.1 uncultured Anaerolineaceae bacterium
CACGATCTGCTGGACAGCCTGGCAGAAAACGGTTTCCGACGCATCCTCATCGTGAATGGACATGGTGGCAACGCGCCGGCAGCCAGCATCGCGCGCGAATGGATGGCCGACCACCCCGGCCTGCGGGTCAAATTCCACAACTGGTGGAACGCCCCACAGACCTGGGCCAGAGTGCAGGCCACAGACCCGGATGCCTCCCATGCCTCGTGGATGGAAAATTTCCCCTGGACACGGTTGCCCGGCATCGCAATGCCACCGGACAAAAAGCCCATGCTGGATACGGCCCGTCTCAATCTTCTGAGTCCGGCAGAACTCCGTGCGGTACTCGGTGATGGCAACTTCGGCGGTCTCTATCAGCGCTCAGACGTGGACATGCTGGCAATCTGGCAGGTCGCTGTTGAAGAAACCCGTGCGCTGCTCACACACGACTGGGAATAAGTTCTCATGCCATCGCTGTCCGTGCTTATGGCACGCCCATAGTTCCGGTGGTAATCTCTGAGCGTAGTACAGTGTGGAATCAAGCACAGGGGAGTCAGGGATGATTAAAGAATTTCGTGAATTCATCATGCGGGGCAATGTCCTCGACCTTGCCGTCGGTATCATCATCGGCGCGGCCTTTACAACCGTCGTCAATTCGCTCGTGAATGACATCATCATGCCGCCCATTGGTCTTGTGATTGGCGGCATTGACTTTTCCGACATCGTGATTACCCTGCGAGAAGCTCAAGGGGAAGTCCCGGCAGTCACCATCAATATCGGTCTGTTTATCAATAACATCGTCACCTTCTTGATTACCGCTTTCGCCGTCTTCATGGTGATCAAAGCCTTCAATGAAGCCAGCCGGCGGATGCGTAAGAAAGAAGAAGAAAAGCCCGCCGCGCCCGCAGAACCCACCGTCGATGAGAAAATTCTGGTGACGCTGGAAAAACTGAATACCACATTGGAACGTATGCCTAAATAAGACACCGACAGTTCAGCCGGTGTCTTATCAGACCACGTGTCCAGCACACTCAAGGCGCGCCGGCCCTATGCTCCCTGCAAAACTGCCAGCAGACGCGCCTCGACAATTTCCGCTTCGCCTTCCTCCAGAGTCATCGGGTTGAGATAAATACCGTTCTGCCCCTGTGCCGCGACAGAAACCGATGGCTCACCCTCCAGCAAGCGCCGTATTACCTCATCACGGCTGAGTTCCTGATAGTCACTCTCCAGTGTCACCAGACAGCGCGGCAGTGGCTGTCCCGCTTCGTTGGGAAAATCGCGCACAGCCCTGATCCCAGGGATCGCGCTGAATGCCTCACACCATTCGCGTACTATCGTTTCACACAGGCGCTCACGTGCATCGTGATCGAGACCAATGTAACGTTCCACCGCCGCCAGCAGCCCAAGCATTTCTTCCTTGCCGACCTTCATTGGGCGACCAATCGCCTGATTGGGGTTGCCGTTCATCCGACACCCCTCGATCAGGTCCCGGCGGCCCAGCACCAGCCCGCTCGACTGCGGACCGCGCAGGTCCTTCCCACCGCTGAAAATCGCCAGATCAGCGCCCTGTTGGGTAAAATCCCACAGATTGCTGACCGGGGGCAACTGTGCCGCCGCATCGACAATGACCGGAACCCCGTGCGCGTGCGCAATGCGCACCACCTCTGGCAGCGGCAGATCATTCGGCGTGGTCATCCCCCCCTGAAACCAGAAAAAGGCGGCAGTGCGGGGCGTAATAGCCGTTTCCAGATCAGATGCAGAGGTTCCGCTCTCCGACCCGATTTCAACCACCTTCACCCCCACCTGGCGCACAGCATAGTCATAACCGTTGCGGTGGGTGTGGTGAATAATCACCTCGTTTTTCAGTTCAGTCAGATCAGGGAAGCGCGTGATAAGCTCTGGTTGTGTCCCGGTGATGCAGGCCGCCGTCGCCAGGGTCAGGCCAGCCGCTGCGCCAGAGGAAACATAAGCCGCCTCATTGCGTGTCAGTTCCGCGATGCGCTCGCCCACCCGGCACTGCAATTCATGCAGATCAATAAAACACCCTGCCGCTTCGTTCATCGCCTCAAGGACTTCTCTGGGCATCAGGCTCCCACCCAGCCGTGTCAAAGTGGCATTCGCGTTGATAACCGGGCGCACTCCCAGCCCCTCATAACGGTTCATTTGGCGCTCCCCGGTGAACGAATGGTCCAGTAGGCAGGCGGCGCATCTTCCCATCGCGGCATACTCCGGGCCTCCGCGTCAAAGACAATCTCGCCGGCCCGCACGGTCATCTGGCACAGCAGCCGCTTGCTGCCGGTAAATTTTGCCTTTCCACAGCCCCAGTAGCCGAACTGCCCCTCATCCAGCCGCAGCACCGCCACGTCCGCTTCGGCCCCTTCACTCAGGGTTCCCAGTTCGGGATGCCCAATTTCATGCGCTGGCGTCACGGTGGAGCGGTAGATCAGTTCTTCCATACTGAGGAATTTCGACATGGTGGTCAGCATGTCGAACACCGGGCCGTTGACGTTGCCAATGTGCAAATCTGTGCTGATCGAATCCGGGCCAAAACCGCCTTCCAGCGCCGGGATACCCTGCCGGAACCAGAAACTGCCGGCCCCGTGTCCCACATCGAAAATGATGCCGCGCTCACGAGCCTCGAACATGAAATCCTGGGGCTTCTTGTCCTCGTTTAACACCGGGAACTGCTGCGCATACACATGCGTGTGAATATCACCGGGGCGCATTTTTTTAAGCAGTTCCGGGTAGGTGCGTTCCGGGCGCGGCCAGAAATCGACCATAAGCGGCTTTTTGCAGATGTCCGCCGCTTCCAGTGCCCGGTCCACCGCCAGCCAGGGGGTATGCGCATCATCCCAGGGCAGGTGTGTCCAGTAATGCGCGGTCTTGATGCCTACGCAGATTTCCGGGTAGGCCAGCACAATCGAAGCTGCCAGTTCCGGGTCCATTTCCTGCCCGTCCTGCTCAAAATCGCCCAACATGCCCGACTTGACAATGTTGATATAAGCGAAAATCCGGGTCTTCGACTGATCGATCACCGTGCGCTTGAAATGCAGAAAATGTTTGGCCCCGGCGGTCCCGGTATCCACCATCGTGGTGACACCAGAGCGGAAAGAGTGATGATCGGCCACCACGCTCAGGCCTTCCGGTTCGCGGGTGTGATACACATGCACATGGATGTCGATAATGCCCGGCGTCACAATCAGACCGCTCACATCGACTACACTGGCCGCGTCTGCACCGCTGATATTCTGGGCTACCCTGGCGATCCTGCCACCCTGAATCGCAACGTCCATCGGGCTGTTGATCTGGTTGGCAGGGTCAATAACATGCCCACCTTTGAGAATTAAATCATATTGAGTACTCATCTTGAGTTCCTTTGAAAGTCATGTTATTCGTGCAGCGAACGCTGGTAAAGCGCAACCCCATAAAACTCATAGGAAGCGGCCTTGTCCGGCACATCCACCACATGCACCGTAAAGCGCGCGGGTAAACCGTTGTCCGGGCACTGTTCCTTGAAGAACTTGCGATAGGCGCGCGCATAGGCCGCCCGCAGGCGCTCCTGTTCTTTGACATAGCCTGCCGGGTCAACCAACGGACTCGGTGACTTGGGCTGGCAACCAAACGCATGAATCTCGATAAAATCCACATCCGCAATCGAGTTACAGATACCTGCCTCGATCAGCCACATTTCCCAGCATCTGAACACCAGCGGAATTTCCACTTCCGGGTCCATGAAAGCCACATCATCCAGCTTCAGAATGCCCGAAGCCGAATAGCCCCCCGTGAGACCCGCAAAACAAATTCTCAAATCCCCATCGGCCAGTGTCTCCACCACCATGCTGGAAAGCACCGGCTCCTCACCCTCAAAATAGTAGGTGAGCTTGCCGCGTTTCTTAACCTGAAATGGCATCCTGATTCCTCCATGACTAATGGTTAGGCCGCGCCAGTGGTTCCCAGCCCAGCAGACGCTTCGCCTTGCTCATATTCATGATTTTCTGTTCGTAATCGCCGCTGATCGTAAAAGCCTGAAAGCCGCCGCGATAATCCAGCGCCGCCAGCAGCGCGCGCGCCACGTCCTCCGCTGTGGTCGCAATGGTCGGTGTGTCCGCGCGGGTGTCCGCCAGCCATTTTTCTTCAGCGGTGGGGTGACACAGCCGCAGCGCGTTCACATGCAGCCCCCATTCACGCGCCGCGTTATGACATACTTCTTCCCCCAGCCGCTTGGTGAAGCCATACAGCGCCACTTCGTCCGGGGTCACGTCTTCATCGGCAAAATAGCGCAGCAGCAGATTACCTGCATACACGGACATGCTGCTGGTATATACGGCCTGATCCACGCCGGCTTCGTGCGCGGCTTTCAGGGTCAGATAAACCCCTTTGACATTCACATCAAATGCAGACACGATCCCGGCTGTTTCAGCCCAGTTGATGCTGCCCATCGCCATATAGATGACCGCGTCCATCCCGGCCATCGCCGCCGCGAGGTGATCAAAATCAGTGACATCACCTTCAAAAAAGCCGACATTTGTAAGCTGGGGTGCGCGCCGGTCAAACACCTTAACCTGGTGCGCCTCCGCCAGATAGGGCATGACCAGAGAGCCGACATGCCCGCTGCCTCCAATCACCAGAACATTCATCGTAGTTCATCCAACCTTTCCCAATGCAGTCTACCAGGGTCGAAGAATAACTTTAGCGCATTCGCCGGAAAGCTGTAGCTCCATTGCCTGCTGAACCTGATCCAGCGGAAACGTGTGGCTAATCAACTGATCGAGCGTTGTCCCCAGGTCAGCGATCATCCGCATGATTTTCGGGGTGTCCTTGAGGTTATAGTGCCATGATCCCACCAGAGTCAGCCCCTTACGGATCATATCCGGGCTGATTCTGAGCGGTGTATCAACATGCGATTCACCCACAAAAGCGACCATACCGCGCCGCCGGGTCGCATCAATGCACAGGCGATGGGCCGCCACCACACCGGAGCAATCTATCGCTTTGTCAATACCCTTGCCGCCGGTCAGCGCTCGAATTTGCGCCAGGGCTGTTTCATCGCGGGGGTCAATCACCACATCCGCGCCCTGACCGTCGA
>CAZKIB010000036.1:8094-28757 GCA_964552425.1 uncultured Anaerolineaceae bacterium
ATCGGCCCCGATGCGGTGCGCGACGCTCTGGCCCAGTTCCAGCGCTCGCTGCGCCCGCCAGGGATGCGCCTCTACAGCGATCACCCGCGCGCCGCGATAACGCGCATTAATAACGCCGCCGAGTCCAACAGGCCCCATTCCCGTAATCAGCACCGTGTCAAACGCCCCCACGCCCATCTGCTCACACGCGCCAAAGGTCGGCCCCAGGCCGCAGCAGGCCATGGCGGCGTGTTCATAGGACATCTCATCCGGGATGGGCACAAGCAGCCAGTCCGGCTTCAGGATGTACTGTGCCATCGTCATACTGCCATCCGGCGACCCATGATACTCCACAAAATTAACGGTATTCTCGCAGTAAATATAATCTCCAGCCAGGCAGAGTGAACACATTCCACACGAGGTTTGCGGCATTACGACGACTCGATCCCCCACGCGAACGCGCCCCGGCTGGGCAATCTCGACGACTTCACCGGCAGCCTCGTGTCCCAGAAAGGCTTTGACATTCCCCTCGCTGAACGCCTTATATTCTGTACACATCGGCGCTGCGTAGACTTTCACAAGCGCCCAGTCCGCTTTTGGATGGGGATCGGACACCTCAATAACCCCGGCCTGACGTTCACTCAGTATCGCGGCGCGCCGCATCCCACCCTCCCGAAAGTGCCAGAAAATAAAAATCCCGCCATCGACAGCGGGATTGAACATACCAACCAATTGGTGAACCGGCAAACAGCCGCCTGACAAACCCTAATTGGCAGCGGGTTCGTCCATGTGGTCGTCCTGCGGCGGGTGATAACCGATCATTTTATGACGATCTTCATCCCACAGACGGACGTAGATGGACTTCAGACTCGTCTTCAGAGTCAGCGGCTCCACTTCCTGAAAAATCTCGTTCTCGTAGTGGCAGGCTTCCAGCTTGTAGTTCGGGATACGCGGGCTGAGGTGATGAATGTGATGAAAGCCAATGTTGCCGGAGAACCATTGCAGCAGGCGGGGCAGCTTATAGAACGAACTGCCATACAGCGCTGCTGTCGCATAGTCCCAGTCTTCATGCCGTTCCCAGTACACGTTCTCATACTGGTGCTGCACATAGAAGAACCACACGCCCAGAGTGGAGGCCATCGCGATGATCGGCAGCATGACCAGAATATATTCTGCAAAACCAATCGTCACACCCATCCCGATAAAAATGCCGAGCAGCGCCAGATTGGTATAGGTGACACTGTTCCGCTCACGGGGCTTTTCTGAAACATTGACGGCTGGCAAACGTTGCAGCACCACAAAGTCAATGGTCGGGCCAACCACAAAGATAAAGAACGGATTGCGGTAGATGCGGTAGGCGAACTTTTTCCAGCGCGGCAGTTTCTGATATTCCTCATACGTCAGGGTCCAGATGTCCCCTGCCCCGCGCCGGTCCAGATCGCCCGAAGTCGCGTGATGAACGGCATGGCTGTGGCGCCAGGCATAATAGGGTGTGAACAGCATCACGCCAAGCAGCACCCCAACAAAATCGTTCCACTTCTGATTCTTGAAAAAAGAACCGTGTCCGCAGTCATGGAAAATAATGAACGAGCGGAAGGCAAACAACGCTGCAAAGAACGCAAACACCAGCGTGAGTACATAGGAAATTTCAAGGCTGCGATAAGCCAGATACCACAGAATGAAGTAAGGCGCGATACTGTTCAGCATCTGCCACAGACTCAGGCGCAGATCAGACTGCTGATAGTTGGCGACGGCCTGTCTCCAGGGGATATTTTTGGCCTTGGGGGGCATGGAAGTCTGAAAGGTTTCAATGGTCATGCTGAATTTGCTCTCCGAGTTATCTGAATGGATGATCGGCGCACAGACCCCGAAAGGTCTATGAGCAGCAATACACTTATGATTTGGATTTCAGTCTCTCACACTAATTGACGATTAACCAGACCTCCCTGACAAATTTACAGGTTGACGTGCGGTTAACGCCAGCAATTGCATTGTAAAACAGTAACCACACGAACAAAGACAGGCTTGCTTAAGATTTAGAGTATTCTCTGACGAGGTTAACGTTTGTCTGCTGGTTCCAACTGTCCACGTGCGCTATGATCTGTGATGTTTAATCACAGATAGGAAAAACTCATGAGTCTGATTGGAAACATCATCTGGCTGCTTTTTGGCGGTTTTTTCGCAGCCCTGGGGTATGCCGTTGGTGGTCTGATTCTCTGTGTCACCATCGTTGGCATTCCCTTTGGATTAGTCTCGCTCCGTATGGCAGGTGATGTGTTGATGCCCTTTGGCAAAACCATTACGCCTAAACCTGCCGGTCAGGGTTGTCTGGCAACCGCCTTCAACATTATCTGGCTGGTGTTATTTGGCTGGGAAATTGCCCTTGCGCATATTGCGGGCGGCATTGTCCTCGCCATCACCATCATCGGCCTGCCGTTTGCCCAGCAGCATTTCAAGTTAGTGCCCGTCGCGCTTTTCCCGTTCAGCTATGAACTGGCTTAAACGCACACCTACATAAACTCTAACACCACTGCGGGCCGCAAGTTGCTTGGATACGTCAAAACTCACACATCCTGCTATGCAGACTCTCACCTGCGGCAGGCTTAATAAGCCAGCACCCCAAGCTGATCGAGCTGAACTACCAGATCAAACCCGCTGCGCACCGGCATCCGCGCAGCCATCACGCGCATCTGGCTCACCCTTTGCTGGATTTCCGCCAGCGTGTGCTGGCCGTCCAGCACACGAAGCAGCATCTCCTCGGATGGATGCAGGTCCAGATAACGTCCATCGTCAGTATTTGTCACCCGGCAGGTTTTGCGCACAAAGCCCTGAAAGAAATACAGCCCTTCCGCCAGACGCAGGTTGGACTTCAGACCGAGAAGCTTCTCGGTGTAATGCGCCTCAATGACGGCGTTTCCGCGGGATACACCGAACAAGCCATCGACCAGCCGCTGCGCTTCGTCCACCGGGTAACTTCCAAACAGACTGAGTGATTCGGCGCGATGAGCATAACCCGACGCCAATCGCATAAATGCTTCTCCATCCGTCAGGTTTAAGTCCTGGTCCCGATTCACCGTGCGCTGTGCTTCCCACCACCAGCCTTCCATCAGAAAATTGTTCCCGTACCAGAACTCAGCCATCTGCCGGTAGGCACGCAGGTACGTCCGGTAGGTATCCTGGTAAAAGGCCCAGTAACGCTCAATATCCGCATCGCTGGCAGCGGCGAATGACGAATTGATAGCGTAAGCCGCTTTCTGGCCCAATTCATGTGCGATCATGACCCCGGACGACAGAATAGGGTCCACAAACCCCGCTGCATCTCCGGCCATCGCCCAACCCTTCCCGGTGATCTGCCGGCTTTCGTAGGACCAATCCTGTACGGTGTAAATCATGCGCTTCTGGTCAGGCGCAAGTTTCGTCAGGCTGGCCCCTTTCAGAATCGCGGCAATTTCCGGGCAGGTCTGAATCTCGCTCAGGTAAATATCCTGCGGGGGTCGCGTATGGTGTTTGAGCGTCTGGCGATTGGTCACCAGTCCGATACTCAGAACAGTATCGCTGGCGGGAATACACCAGAACCAGCCATTCTGACTGGTCGCAAGAAAGATGCGGGTAAACTTCGGGTGTCCCATATAGGCTTCGTGCCATTGATAATCAGACCAATAGCCATAAAGCGCATAGTTGTTCATCTTTTCGGAATACACGCGGTTTTTGAGATCATGCCCCAGCAGCGCATCCTGTCCGGTGCAGTCCATCAACCAGTCGCATGTTACCGTATGCCGCCCCTGATCGTCGCGGTACTCAACGCCGGTCACACGTGCAGTCTGCTTATCATCGCCATCCCGCAGCACCCGAGTCACGCGCGCCCCTTCACGCACGTCCACATCCGTTTCTCTGGCATGAAGCAAAAGCTGCTGGTCATACTCGGCCCGTCGCACCTGCCAGCCTTTGGTATACACTTCTGGCAAAGTGAGGCCCTGATCCAGCAGCGGCTTTGCCACGCGGTCAAAGTCAAAACCCCAGGGTTGGCGATCACGCCCCCAGACATAGGTCGCCCCGGATTTTTCGATAAACCCATAACGGTTAATCCGGTCATAAGCGCCCATATCGCTCAGAACCGGGCTGGCCCCCGCCAGCAGTGATTCGCCAATATGATGACGTGGGAATGTCTCCTTTTCAAGCAGAAGCACCCGCAGTCGAGGACTGTATTTTTTCACCAGTGAACCCACCGTGCTGCCAGCCGGCCCACCACCAACGATCACAACCTCATAGTGCGCCATCACGAATCCACACCAGCATATCCCCTGATTCGCGGTTGTCCCAGGCGAAGTACGGAACAGCTTTCAGGTGAGCGGACTTTTGAATCGGAGGCAGAAAAGTGTATGGCAAGTCCACACCTTCGGGAGCCTCGTCACGCACCGCCATCCCCTCAATGACGACCACACCACCCAGCAGGTCCTTCTCAAAATGCGATTCAAGTTCAGCGTCGCGCGGCAGCATCAACGCTTCCGGGTTATCGCCGTTATCGATACCCTCCAGACAATACACGAGTGGCCCACGCTGTAAAGCGACCCGGCCACAGTTACCACTGACTTCAGGCCGCGAATACACCCTTTCAACCGGCATATCCATATGAAGATAAACTAAATCACCATCCTGCCACAGACGATGGATACTCACATACCCCCGGCCTGAGCTTGCTGAAACCAGTTCATTATTCACCCTGAGCGAATAATCCCGACACCAGCCCGGAATATGGAGTTTCATACTGAATTCAGCAGGTTCATGTATCTCAAACCGCAGGCGGACATCCCCGCTCCAGGGATAATCTGTTTCCTGATAAATCACCGCCTGTTGGCCCGCGACCCGGAGACGCGCCTTACTGGTCATATACAGATGAACCAGCACCTCCGCCTCGCCGGATGAATAAATATACTGGCCTAACGACGCAAACAAACGGCTGACATTGGGCGGACAGCAGGCCGTTGAAAACCATGACTGCCGGTGATAGGGTTGGAAACGAGTACGCTCTGTGCCTCGCTTAACCGCCAGCAGATTTTCATAAAAGAAGCTGCGCCCATCCAGTGACAGACCAGCCAGAATACCGTTATAGAGCGCCCGCTCCATAATATCGGCATACAGACCATTTACATCCAGATGCACCATACGATGCATCCAGAAAAACAGGCCAATCGCCGCGCATGTTTCGGCATAACCAACATAGTTCGGCAAGTCATAATCGCTGGTAAAACCTTCATTTTCGCGCGTAGAACCAATTCCGCCCGTAATATACATCCGCCGCTGAATGAGATTATCGGCCACACGCCGAACAGCTTGCGCCAGTGTCTCATCCCCGGTCTCAGCGGCCAGGTCTGTCACGGCTGCATACAGATAGGTCCCCCGTACTGCGTGTCCCACCGCTTCGTTATGTTCACGAACGGGCCGGTGCGATTGATTATATTCGTAGACGCGGTGACGAAAATCCTTCGGATCGTCACCCCGCGCGAGGGCCTCCTGATCGTAATAATGGGGCTGCTGTCCGCGCTGCTCGACAAAATACTGGCTCATTTTGAAATAGCGCTCATCACCTGTCGTGTGCCACAAACGAATTAGCGCCAGTTCAATCTCCTCATGGCCGGGATAGCCCTTCATCTGCCCCTCATTCGGCCCAAATATGTCATGAATATAATCCACATAGCGCAGCATAACATCCAGCAGATTTCGCTTTCCCGTTGCTTCATAGTGCGCGACTGCCGCCTCGATCAAATGACCGGCGCAGTAGAGTTCGTGTTGATCCCGCAAATTACTCCAGCGTTTCTCAGGTTCAACCACAGTGTAATAGGCGTTAAGATACCCGTCCGGCTGCTGCGCGTAGGCCAGCAGGCTAATCGTATCATCGACAAGCGCGTCAAGATGCGCATCGGACTGCTTGGCGAGTACATAACTGGCCGCTTCAATCCATTTTGCAATATCAGACTCCCAGTAAATATGCGGCTTTTGGGGCATTCCAGGCTGCCAGTTGAGCTTCAGGGCTTCCATCGTGCCACGCATTTCAAGCTGTTCATAAACGGTGGGCAGTGTAACCTTGTGGATGAGTGTCTGATAATGCCCCCAGAAACCACCCTCTATTTCTACATCGCGCAGAGGAACAGGAACGATTGTCATCAGTTCAACTTTCGAGCGATAAATGTTTCAGTAAAATCTACTATACCGCAGGATCAGGTCGCTTCTTCAAGACCAGTTCACAACCACCTGATGGAGTTGTATTTCCCGTGAACACAATTCATGTTAATCTTCCGGCAGCAGACCCAACCGCAACCTGTACAGGAAAACTCCGATTGTGACCAATGCCATCAGGGTAAAACGATCAGGCCGCGCAGACCCGGATCAGACAAAAACTTATCTCCATTTGCCTTTTGACGTACCAGAAGACATTGTACGCATCGACATCGCCTATCACTACACTGACAGGGTGGGTTCGGACCCACAACTGACCGACGGCAACACAATCGATATTGGCATTTTTGATCCTCGCGGGGTGGAATTCATGTCAGCAGGTTTTCGCGGCTGGAGCGGCAGCGCACGGCAAAGTTTTTACCTTGCCCTTGACGACGCCACACCCGGATATTTACCTGGTCCCATTCCATCAGGCACATGGCATATTCTCCTCGGCCTCTACAAGCTTGCCCCCCAGGGCTGCGTCTACGAAGTCGAGATTAAGCTGACACCCGGCCAGGCTTCGGGAAATATCCCCTTCCCCACACTCCTGCCGCTGTCTTCTGTGCCCCAAGTGGTGAACACGGATGGCTGGTACTGTGGAGACATTCACTGCCACAGTTATCACAGCGATGGCGACAGTGATCCTGTCGAAATCGTGCGGTATGCGGAATCACTCGGTTTAGATTTTCTGGCAATTACAGATCACAATGTACGTTCCCAGCTTGCGGCACTGAACCACATAGACACCCCGTTGATTCTGATTCCCGGCTTTGAAGTGACCACTTTCAAAGGACACTGGAATATCTGGGGAGATGCTGGCTGGATCGATTTCCGAATCACCGAAGAAGCGCAGATGGCTGCTGCTATAACCGAAGCTGTGGCACGTGGCTACGTGGTATCCTGCAACCACCCGCGACCTTATGGGCCAGAGTGGGTCTATGAGAACGTGGACTCATTTGATTGTATCGAAGTGTGGAATGGCCCCTGGACACTGCTCAACGATACCGCCCTGGAATTCTGGGAGTCGCGCCTGCGGGACGGGCGGCGGTTTACTGCGGTAGGTGGCAGCGACAATCACTTTCTTCATCAGGAGCATATTGCCCGGCTGGCACACCCGACTCTATGGATTTACTGCCCTGGCATCCCATCGGCTGCCAGCCTGCTCCATGCGCTGCGTGCCGGCCATGTGACTATTTCGGAAAGTCCTGCGGGGCCAAAAGTGATCCTCCGCGCCGGCAGCGCCATGATGGGCGATAGTACAGCTCCCCCGGATGATGGTCTCTTATCATCATCCATTGTGGTTCGTGGAGGAGCCGACAACACCCTTGAACTCCATACGGCGCAGGGCTGTATGTTGCGTTATCCCATAGACACAGATGACTGCGAACTCACGGTTCAGGTCAATGTGACATCCACCCCCTATATCCGTGCCCAACTGGTGGATGAACGCAAACAACCTCGTCTGGTACGCGCCCTCACCAACCCTATTTATCTTCACTAAGAAACGTTCAACTATGACTCAAACGACTGTTCATCTCATTATCAAAACGCATCTCGATATCGGGTTTACAGATTACGCCGCCAATGTGATCGAGAAATACTTCAGACAATTTATTCCCCAGGCGGTGACGCCGGCACAGCAGACCCGCCACCATGCAGTCGGACGTTTTCGGTGGACCACAGGCGCGTGGCTGATCTACGAATACCTTGAACAGGCGGCGTCCGATGAACGGCGCGCGATGGAAACGGCTATCGAAAATGGCAGCATTCTCTGGCACGCCCTGCCCTTCACCACGCACACAGAACTGATGGATGAGTCGCTGTTCCGCTTTGGGCTGAGTTACGCCAAACGCCTGGATCAACGCTTCGGAAAAGAGACCATCGCGGCCAAAATGACCGACGTGCCCGGCCACACCCGCGCCATGATCCCTCTGCTTCATGAGGCTGGGGTTCGCTTTCTGCATATTGGGGTCAACCAGGCTT
Organism: uncultured Anaerolineaceae bacterium; assembly: GCA_964552425.1. GTDB lineage: Bacteria > Chloroflexota > Anaerolineae > Aggregatilineales > Phototrophicaceae. The sequence goes on from CAZKIB010000036.1 coordinate 16,273, forward strand.
CCAGTGTGCCGGATGTCCCGCCGCTTTTTGTCTGGCGTGATGAAGCCAGCGGTACGGATCTTCTGGTCGCGTATCACGGAGATTATGGTGGCATATCGTCTGTCGCGGGCCTGCCGCACCGGCTGGCTGTGGTACTGACAGGCGACAACATGGGGCCACCATCCCCTGAGATGATTTCGGAAACGTACCGCACACTGGCCGAACAGAATCCTGACGCCCGCGTTATGGCGTCCACGATGGATGACTTTGCCCGCGAACTTACAGCGGCGCGCCACCAACTGCCAGTCACCACCGCAGAAATTGGTGATACCTGGATTCACGGGGCCGGCACAGACCCCACAAAAATCCGTCGATACCGGGAACTATGTCGCTTGCGGCAGGCGTGGCTGGCAGATTCTCTGGATGCCGGTGAGGAGGCCGTTCTGGATCGCTTCAGCCGTTCCCTGATACTGGTTCCCGAACACACCTGGGGCATGGATGAAAAGACTCACCTGGCCGACCACAGTCACTACACTTCGGCTGATCTGCAACGGCTGCGCCAGACCGAACACTGCCGGCGTTTTGAGGCTTCATGGGCCGAGCAGCGCGCTTATCTCGATACCGCGCTTGGGACCTTAAAAGAATCACGATTTGTTCAGTCAGCGAACGAGCGGCTGGCCCGCAGCGAACCGCACATGCCCGATCTATCAACTTACCAGCAGGCCGATAAACTCGCGCTGGAAACGGAAGCATTTCACATCGAATTTGACGCTGCTGCCGGTTCCATCCAATATCTGGCAGATCGCCGTTCGGGTGTTGAGTGGGCCAACGCGGACCATCAGCTGGCGCGCTTCACCTACGAGGTCTTTGGTCAGGCGGACTATGCCCGCTTCTGGAATCAGTATATTCGCAATAAGGACAATCCTGAAGTCGTCGAGTGGGCGCGGGAAGACTTCACAAAGCCGGGCATCCCAACCAGCGCGCATCAGTCCTGGGAAGCTTCGGTCACAGCAGCCTACCACAGCGGCGACTCGCATATCGTCTTTGTGATGCAGATGCCAGAGGAATCCAGACAGTTTGGCGCACCGCGTCAGCTCGTTCTGGAATATCAGCCTGTTAAAGACGGGCTTGATATACGGCTTTCGTGGTTCGAAAAACCGGCCTGCCGCCTGCCGGAAGCTTTCTGGCTGTCGTTTACCCCACACATTGAACAGGCCACTGGCTGGGAGTTTCAGAAACTGGGCCGCTGGATTTCGCCCGGTGACGTCATCAGCCGGGGTGCGCGCGGTCTGCACGCTGTCGACCAAGGGATCCGCCATCAGGATCATCAGCACACCTTTGAACTGCAATCCTTTGATGCGCCGCTGGTGGCTCCTGGCAAACCTGCCCTGCTTGATTTCAGTAACACACTGCCCGATATGCGGGGCGGAGTACACTTCAATCTGTACAATAACGTCTGGGGAACCAACTTTCCGATGTGGTTTGAAGACAACGCCACTTATCGTTTTGTTTTGAAGATCAACTGACTGATCGGGGGCAAATCTGACCGGAATGTTCGTCACCCGAACTTTACGCAAACGCTTGCGTCCATGTACAATTTTCGTTACACTGAATGGGAATTATTTGATAAAAGGCTTTATCGAAAGAAAATAGTTGTTAATGGCAACCCTTCAGGATGTCGCTAAAAAAGCAGGGGTATCGGTCTCAACCGCTTCGCGCATTCTTTCCAATTCCACCAAAGAAAAATTCTTGCAGGAAACGCACATTCGGGTGCTGCGTGCGAGTATTGAACTGGGCTATCACCCCAACTTTGCTGCCCGCGCGCTCGCTTCAGGTAAATCACACATCGTCGCTGCGGTCTTCCCGCGCATCTACGATACACCTTTTACTGCTCTGGCATCCCTGCAAATTCTGTCGGGCATTGAAGCCTATTGCAGTCAGAATGGCTACCACGTCCTTCTCAGTTCTCCCCGGATTATTGATGGCAAGGCGGATTCGAGTTTCGTAACCATGCTGGCGAGTGGTTACGCCGACGGTGTCATCGTCGATGGTCATTTCTATGTCGAACCGATCATGGAAGCAGTAAGTCAGTTCGAACTTCCGACCATCGTACTGGGTTATCACGATCATCCGAACTATCTGCGAAGTGATAATTTGCTCGGTGGCCGCCTTGCGATGGAACATATCCTTTCGCTGGGCCACAGGCACATTGGCATCATTGCGCTTCCAGATGGGGTCAGTCCGGCAGCCGACCAGCGGCTCCAGGGCATGCGGTGTATGGCCGCCGAATTCGGCATTGACCATGAAACGCTGCCCCGCGTAAATGGCAACTTTTCTTCGGACAGCGGCGCAGCAGCAGCCCGGCAGTTGTTACGAATGAAGCCTCATCTGACAGCTATCATTGCGCTGAATGACCGCATGGCGATGGGCGCAATCCGCACATTCCGAGAATCAGGTATTCCCGTGCCGGACCAGATCAGCGTCATCGGCTATGACGATCTCCCGCAGTCAAGAGAATTTTCTCCGGCCCTGACGACCATCGACCAGCAGTTGATGACCTGGGGCACGCTGGCAATGGAAAATCTGCTGGAACTCCTGAATGGAGGGCAGCCGGAACCTGTTATGCTGTCCCCACAGCTAATTGTGAGACAATCCACCGCGCCACCCCACGCCCATGCCGCCGCATCACAGATCAATAACGCTGCGGCAGGTGATTAGCCAACAGGTGTATCTGTAGAACCGGGTGGCTGATAAAACACGTTACTGGAAGGAAAGGAGGGTAAGTGCCCGGAGGAAACAAGACTGTCCAATAGATGAGAGTGCGGGTTTCTTCACTCTGAAGTGGTTTTAGAAGGAGATTTTAAACAATGCATCACAAACGCTGGTTTTTTGTACTTATCTTGCTGCTGCTGCTGCCGACCTCACTGAGTTTCGCGCAGCCGGCTTCTCTTCCGGTGGATGTTCCCCGCGAAGAAGTTTTCGTAGCAGATCAGATTTTCCGTTACAGTGTCATCAACAACTACAATTTCTGGGTCAATGGGCCGCACGAACCCCATCGCCATGCGTTGATGATGGAAACCCTGTGGCTGCGCGACCAGGAAACAGGTGAACTGTTAATGGATGCCGCCATTTCGCCACCCATGTACAATGAAGACTTCACCCAGTTGTCGGTGGACCTTCGTGACAACATCTACTGGAGCGATGGCGTACAATTCACCGCCGATGACCTTGTTTACACCGTCGAGCTTCTTAAGTCGAACCCCGACCTGAACAAGGGCGGCTGGTCTTCCCAGCTTAACCAGTTCCTGGACACCATCGAAAAAACCGGCGATTTCAGCGTGCAGTTTAATCTGCTGGAATCCAACCCGCGTTTCCACACGCTGTTTGAAGCCCGCTGGAACGGCATTTACATGATGCCCAAGCACATCTTCGAAACAGTTGACGACCCGGTCACGTTCACCTTTGAAAACCCGGTGGTTCTGGGCGGTTATGTGCCCACCCAGAGCGACCCGAACGGTTTCTGGGAACTCCTCACCCGCCGCGAAGACTGGGACCGCACCCCTGCCGGCGTCATCACCGGGAAGCCGGGGCCGCAGTACGTCCTCACGATTTTCTACGGGGACAGCGCCAGAAAAGCCATCGCCATGTCGCGCGGTGAACTGGACGTATTCTTCGATGTGGACTTTGAAGCCTTCGAAACTGTGCTGGATACCACCCCAACCGCGCGCTCCTGGTACACGGAATTCCCCTGGGCGTACCCGAACGAGGTCAGCACCCGCCAGTTGATCTTCAACTACGAAACACAGCCTCTCTTCCAGAACAAAGACGTGCGCTGGGCGCTGGCTCTGTCGCTGAATATGGTCGAGTTGCAAACTGAGTATATTGGCGGCGTGGCAAAAGTGACTGCCATGCCTGTCCCGCCAACCGCTTCTCTGATGGCGCTGTACCATGACCCGATGGAAGAATGGTTCCAGAGTCTCGAAATTGAGATTGAACCGGGCGAGATGTTCCAGCCTTACGATCCTACTGTGCCCGATCAGATCGCAGCCTGGGCGGAATCACAGGGCTACACCGTTCCCGGTGAACCCCGCGACGTGTTTGGCGCTGGCTGGTGGAAATTCGCGCCCGATGTGGCCGAACGTCTGCTGGTCAAAAATGGTTTCAGTCGCGGCGGGGATGGCAACTGGCTGACCCCTGAAGGCGAACCCTTCTCGATCATGCTTCAGTCACCGCCGGATGAAAACGACGCCTTCCGCATCGCCACCGGCGCTGCCGACCAGTGGGCCGATTTCGGCATTGATGTCGATTTGCAGGGTCTGGAACGCAGCGTGTGGGATCAGAACAACTTCGTGGGCCAGTTCGATATGAGTACACCCTGGTACAGCTTCGCGCTGGCTTCAGGTGACTCCTGGCCGGAGGTTCGCGCCTGGCATCCGCAGTATTACGTACCCAATGGCGAAGACCATCGCGGCAAGGGCGGTAACAGCATCATGCGCTTGCAGGACCCGAAGGTCGGCGAGTTCATTGACGCGATGGCTGCCGTCAGCCCGGACAGCGAAGAAAATATCCAGATCAACCAGGATTTCCTGAAGTACTGGACCGAGAATATGTACTTCATCACAACCATCAGCTTCAAGAAATTCGTCACCTGGGACGAGCGTTACTGGACAGGCTTCCCAACTTCCGAAAACCCGGAATACATGCCGTTATACTGGTTCCAGGGTGGCAAGTTCGCTTTCCAGAGTCTCGAACCCGTTCAGTAGTCATTTATACAGCAGACAGTGACACTGGTGAGGGCACAAACCGTGTCCTCACCGATCTGGTCACTGGAGACGATTAATTGCAAGTACATACTTCGTAAGTTATATGGTCAGAAGATAAGGTCAAAGCCGTGACCCTTTTCAAGGAATTTATTCTACCCCGGCTGGTGCAGTGGTGTCTGGTTATTTTTATTGGTGTAACCATCACATTTCTGATTCCCCGGCTCTCGCCCGTCAACCCGGTAGACCAGGCGCTGGGCCGCCTGACCGCGTTTCAGAATCTCAACCCTGAAGCGATGATGGAGCTGCGCGAATCGCTCCTTGACCTTTACGGTCTGGAAGGCAGCATTTTCGAGCAGTATGTGAGTTTCTGGCAGCGTGTGGTGCGGGGCGATCTGGGGCCGTCATTCAGTTCCTTCCCCATGTCCGTCAACCAGATGATCGGCAACGGTATCGGCTGGACCGTCGGCCTGTTAGGAACCAGTGTCATCATCTCATGGCTGCTGGGCGTCTTTCTCGGTTCACTGGCAGGGTACAACCGCGATAAGTGGTGGTCACAGGTGCTGGATAAATTTGTAATTCTGGTTTATCCCGTGCCCTATTACATTCTCGCTTTTATTCTGCTCATGGCCTTTACCTATTACATCAAGCTGTTCCCGCTGGTGGGTGGCGCAAAAGGCACGCCCGGCCTGACGTGGGAATATATCAGCAGCGTGCTGTATCACAGTTTTCTACCTGCCCTTTCGATTATAGTCGGAACCACCGCGTTCCGCTTCATCATGTCCAAAGCGCTGACCTCATCCGAAGCATCCAGTGACTATGTGCAGTATGCGGAACTGGCCGCTGTTCCCAAACGAAAGGTGTTATTTTTTTACGTGACCCGGAACACAATGCTGCCGCAAATCACGGATCTGGGCCTCTCTCTGGGGGCGATCTTTGAAGGCGCGCTCATTACCGAAGTGGTATTCGCCTATCCCGGCATCGGTTCAACACTTTACAACGGCATCATCTCCGCAGATTACAACCTGATTATGGGTGTAACCCTGCTGTCTATTGTCGGCATTGCAACGGCCTCGCTGCTGGTCGATCTAAGCTACCCGCTGTTCGACCCACGCATCCGTTATCGGTGAGAGGGAAACATTCATGGCGATTGTACGAGACCTTCTGCGTTTCAGTCCATCATTCAGAGGCGGGGCGATCATCCTGACGCTGGTGATTATCCTGATTGCACTTTCGTTTGTTTCGCCGTATGAGCCGGATGACCGCCGCGCCGTGGCCCGTAACGAACCTCCCTCACAGGAGTTTATCCTGGGCACAACCTCCACCGGCCAGGATGTTTTCTGGATGCTGACATTTGCGGTTAGAAATACGCTCATCGTTGCCGGAATTGCTGTGTTGATTGGACGCAGCATTGGGGTCATGCTCGGCATGATTTCGGGCTACATCGGCGGCACACTGGACCGCGTCCTGTCCTCGATTGTGGACAGCGTCATTGTGATTCCGCGTTTGCCACTGGTCATTCTGATCGCGTCCATGCTGCGGGGGCAAATGACCATGCTCACCCTGGCAATCCTGATCGGTCTGCTGGACTGGGCCTATCCCTCCAAGCGTTATCGCGCCCAGATTCTCAGCCTGCGGGAGCGTGAATTCACCCATACAGCGGTCTTTGCCGGCATGAACACAGTCAAGGTTGTGGTACGGGAGCATCTGCCTTTCCTCGTACCGTTCATGCTGGCCGATATAGTCAGCGGGTTTTTGTTTGCGATTGGCTTTGAAGTGACGCTCTCGGTACTGGGCCTTAGCGATCTGAATTCTCAGAGTATCGGGACCATGATCTACTGGGGCAACTATTATCAGGCCCTGCTGACCAACCGAACCTGGGTACTGGCAGCGCCCATCGGTGCATCTGTGATTATCGTGGTCGGCTTCTACCTGATGTCGATGGGTCTCACCCGCTATCTTGACCCGCGCACCCGCCTGAGTCGTCTGCATGTCAAACGCGAGTTCAAAGAACCAGCGCCGGAGCCAGTCACCGAACCGGTCAGAGAGCAAGTCCAGGGAATAAATTCATGACCATTATCGCGGAAGCCAGAGACCTCAAAGCATACTACATTACCGAGGCGTTCGGCGTCGAACGAACCGTAAAAGCGGTTGACAATATTTCCATCCAGATCAATGAAGGTGAGGTTTACGGAATTGCGGGAGAATCCGGCTGCGGAAAATCCACGCTGTTGAAAGTTCTTCTCGGCATCCTGCAACCACCCCTGACAGTGGTAGGCGGGTCGGTAAAATACTACTTCGATAATGAAGAAGTTGACGTATTATCCCCTGAGAATGGCAGCTACAAGAATATCCGCTGGAAAAAAGTGTCCTATATCCCGCAGGGGTCCATGCACGTACTCAACCCGGTGCGGCGAATCCGGGAATCCTTTTACGATTTTATTTCGGCGCACCGCCCGGTCAGCAAACAGGAATCCGCAGAGATGACCCGGCTGTATCTGCGCGATCTTGGGCTGCCCGAAAAAGTGCTGAATGCCTACCCGCACCAGCTTTCCGGCGGGATGCGCCAGCGGGTGACGATTGCCCTGGCGACCATTCTCTGGCCGAAGCTCATTTTTGCGGATGAGCCGACCACTGCGCTTGATGTGATTGTCCAGCGCGGTGTTATCCAACTGCTCAAGGACATTCGCAAAAAAGAAGGCAGCACCCTGGTCCTTATCACCCATGACATGGGCGTCCATGCGAACCTGGCAGATCGCATTGCGGTACTCTACGCGGGCAAGGTGGTCGAAGAAGCCGATACCCACACCATCCTGAAAGCGCCGCAGCATCCCTACACGAAATATCTGATCAACTCACTGCCCCGGCTGGACAAACAGGTCGAACGGGCCAGCATCCCAGGCCGCCCGCCCGCTCTGGATCACCCGCCTGCCGGCTGCCGGTTTCACCCGCGCTGTCCCATTGCTGTCGAAAAATGTAAAACAATTGACCCGGCAGCCATCGCTATCGCGCCGGGACATCGCGTCGCCTGCCATCTTGTTACTGAAGGGGTCAGTTATGCAGCACCCGCCTGATGCCGACCTGCTGCGCGCAGAAAACGTCACCAAAGTGTTTACAATTCGGCAGGGTTTTTCGGCCAAAAAATTCCACGCAGTGGATGACGCCACCTTCACGCTGGCAGCCGGCAAACCGGAAATCTTCACCATCGCCGGTGAGAGCGGCAGCGGCAAAACCACACTGGCGCGCATGATCCTGGGAATGGAACTACCCACCGGCGGCGCGTTGATCTATCAGAACCGCAACGTGGCGACCTTGTCCCGTCAGGAAAAACGCTCGTGGTTTCACCGTGAAGTGCAGCCTGTCTTTCAGGACCCTTTCGCCACATTCAGCCCGCTCAAACAAATCGACAGCTATCTCTACGAAACTGTCTACAATTACAGAATGACGGATCGCGCTGGTGTGGACGCCTACATCAACGACGTGCTGAATGAAGTCGGCCTGTCACTCAAGGAAGTCAAAGGGCGCTACCCGAATGAGCTTTCCGGCGGTCAGGCCCAGCGGGTCTCGATTGCCCGCGCGCTCATTACCAAACCTTCGCTCATCGTCGCTGACGAGCCAGTGTCCATGCTGGATGCTTCGCTGCGGATGTCCATCGTCAACATGTTTCGCAAGCTCAAGGAAGACCAGCAGGTCAGCATTGTCTACATTACGCACGATCTGGCAACCGCCTACTATGCGGCGGATCGCATCGCGGTGATGCTGCGCGGCTGGATTGTGGAGATGGGGCCAGTTGAAGCAGTACTCAATAACCCCAAACATCCCTACACCCAGAATCTGAAGCAGTCCATTCCTGATGTGGACCCGGATAACATGTGGAAGGATCAGATCAACCTGGCAGACCTGGAAACCGACGAATATACTCAGGTCGGCTGTAAATTCGCGGGCCGCTGCCCGGCAGTTATGGATATTTGCCGCACACATGTACCACCTGATGTGGTTCATGAGGGGCGCACGGTCAAATGCTTTTTGTATGAGGCCGACAGCGAGAAACGCAGCCCGAATGTCGCACTGTCTGAACCACTTCAGGGCAGCACTCGATAAGGCACAACCCGGTTGAGGGACCGCCACCAGATAAAAGCTTCGCCGTAGCGCACACCGCACTGCATCCCGCGAAACCCGCTTTGCAGTTCAATCATGCGCATAAAGGGGTTGTCTTCACGCGGCGGCATTATAAAATCGGGATCATAAGCATCGGGCATCATCTGGGTGACATGTTGACTGAGCATCGTGGCTTTCTGCTCGAAAAAGTCACTGATGTCAACCCACTCTTCCGGCAGGAAACTGAGGCCCAGCACACCATCCATAAAGGCGATGGGAACCTGCGCCCGGTACGAGGGTTGTTCTGGCCTGTAATTGCGCACCCGCGCCATCTGCGCCGCATCCAGCACAAGCTGGCTGGTATAGCGGTGGTCGGGGTGATAGTCTTCGGTTGGGTGTGTGATAATCACATTGGGCTGTGTCGTGCGGATCACCTCAACAAATTGAGCGAGTGTTTCGTCATTGACCTTCAGGCCGCCGTCCGGGATGCCCATCCAGATTAATTCCGCCCCGATTACATTGGCAGATGCCTGTGACTCACGATGGCGTATTTGTGCGATCTGGTCAGGATCACCCTGCGGACGCCCGCGCCCATCCGTCACCACGCACATAAAGACTTTGTCACCGCGCGCCGCGTATTTTGCCAGTGTACCACCGCACTGCACTTCAATATCGTCACCATGCGCGCCGATTGCCAGTACGTTCATCAGACTTGCTACCCTTTCAAGCCGGTTAAAGTAATGCCCTCGATGATATAACGCTGGAAAAAGATCACCACAATCAACAGGGGGATGATAGACAGAGTCGCCCCGGTCATAATCAGATGCCAGTCCGCGCCCGACTCGCTGGAGAAAAACTGCAACCCCACCGGCAGCGTCATCATCGCCCGGTCTGATGTAATAATCAGCGGCCAGATAAAGGCATTCCAGTTACCGAGAAAATTAAAAATGCACAACGCGCCAATGGCCGGTAAACTCAGGGGCACGGCAATTCGCCAGAACAACCCAAACTCGCTCACCCCATCAATGCGCCCGGCGTCCAGCAGCTCATCAGGGACACTCTGCATAAACTGGCGCATCAGAAAAATACCCGCCGCCGTAATCATGCCCGGAAACGCGATGCCCCAGTAGGTATCCACCCAGGTTGGTCCAATTGGTGGCTTGACCGACATGATGTACCAGGGAATCAACAGCATCTCGGTGGGAACCATCAGCGAACTCAGGAAGAGAATAAACACGATCTTCTTGCCAGGAAACCGATACTTGGCGAATGTGTACCCGGCAAGCGAGTCGAAAAAGGCCACACTGATCGTGCTGATGACCGCCACAATAAGCGAGTTCATATACCAGCGCGGCAGAGCCGTATCGAGAATCACCTCTTCATAGTTCTCAATCACCGGATTCTGAGGAAAAAACTGCGGGCGGCGAATCTCTGTGGAGTCCTTGAAGGAAGTGGCGATCATCCAGGCAAACGGCGTAATCATGGTAATGGCAACCAGCGTAAGACCCAGATAAGAGACAGCCTTGAACACCCAGCCCGCGCCGGATCGACCCGCCTGTGACCCGCTGGCTTTGCTGGCATAGGCAACCTGAGGTTGTTGAAATGTACTCATCCTGGCCTATCCTTTACGCATCAATCTGGCGAGTAGTCAGGCGAAGCTGAACGACAGTAATCACCAGTATTATCACAAAGAGCGCAACCGTAAGGGTCGAAGCATAACCCATATTCAGGCGTTGGAAGGCTTCGCGGTAAACGCGCAGCACAACCGTCGTCGTGGAGTTGAGCGGTCCGCCGTCACCCTGCGTGGTCATCGCCAGCACTTCGGCGAACATGCGCAAAAAACCAATCGACTGCAAGACCAGCAGATATACAATGGTCGGGTTGAGCAGCGGAAAAGTGATATTCCAGAAGGACTGCCAGCGGTTCGCGCCATCCACCTCTGCCGCTTCATAGTAAACTCGCGGAATCTGCTTGATCCCTGCGAGAAAAATGATGACCGCAAAACCGAGTCCCTGCCAGATGACCACTGCCAGAATCGAGTAGAGGGCCTGGTCGGGCGTGCGCAGAAATGGCTGCTGCGGCAGTGAAAAAGTGGACAGCAGGACATTCAGGAGGCCAATACGCGGCTGGTACAGCCAGCGAAACACCCACGAGATCGCAATCGTGGAGGTTACAAACGGTAGAAAAAACACGACCCGGTAAAAGGTGCTCATAAACCGGATTTCGTGCAGCATCAGGGCAATCAGCAGCCCCAGCACCAACTGGATAGGCATCCCCAGGATAATATACTTGGCCGTATTCGCAAACGCCGCATAGGTGACAGACTGCGGATTGCGCAATTCGGTGAACAGTGTCTCATAGTTTTGTGTACCCACATAAGCCTGCTCTGCCGCCAGCGGGTTCCAATCGTAGAAGCTCATGTGAAACGCAAAAAACGTGGGGTAAATGCGGATGTACAGGAAAAAAATCAGCGGTATCAGCAGAAACAGATACGCCCACAAAATCTTTCGTTTCGCCAGTGTCCACTGAAACCGACCAGTGGCAGCATCCTTCGATTTCACAATAGCCATATCTGTCATGTTGTGTACTCACCACCTAGAACTGGCAGAACGTCTGAAATTGGGTTGCGGGCGGGAATTTGTCCTGCGCCGGAGTATGGCACTCGACGCAGGACAATTCTATCGATAAGCGTGCTTAGTGGTTGGCCCAGAAACCATCCAGCAGAGTTTGTTCAAGCGCGGCAGCTTCGTTCAGCGCCTCGCAGGGGTCCGCCCCATCCAGACGAATGCGATCAAACGCATCGATCAGGTGCTGGCGCTGGGCTGTCTCGTCTACAAAGAATGTGGCATGAGCGTAACCCAACCCGGCCGCAAAGGGGCCAAGAATGGGGTCTGACAGCAGTTCAGGGTCAGACGCCGCCTCAAGCTGCGCCGGCAGTTCGCCGACTTCGTTCACCCACAGGATACCAGCTTCCGGTGAAGTAATAAACTTCAGGAACCGAATCGAAGCATCCAGCTTGGCTTCATCGGCGGCAGCCTGACGGGTAATCCCGTGTGTCCAGTAGGAACCAAAGGTGTGTTTTTCGCCATTGGGTCCGGCTGGCAGTTCGGCCACCCCGTAGTTCAGATCGGGGTTGCCATTGGCAATCGTGCCGATACGGAATGAACCATCAATGTGCATCGCCGCATCGCCTGCCACAAAGGCATCCGTCGCGTTCTCGTAGATAAAGTTATCGCTGCTGCCCGTGAAGTAGGTGGTTTCGAAATCGGTCAGGTACTTGAACGCTTCGCAGCCTTCCGGGCTGTTCCACAACACTTCCCGGTTATCCGGGCTGTAGGGGACACCCCCGTACTGGCGAATAAGCACTTCACGGAACCAGTGATGGGCCTGTCCGGTCATTTCCGGGGCGTATCCCATCTTGACCATGTTTTCAATGCCTTTATTGCCGCTGTCATCGTACTGCGTCAACTGCTGCGCCATCGCCAGAAATTCTTCGGTGGTAGTTGGCGGGGAATCGGGATCAAGCCCCGCTTCGACAAACAGGTCTTTGTTGTAAAAGAGCGCCAGTGAGCGAACCGCAGTCGGCAGCGCCCAGTATTCATCCAGGAACTTTGATTCCGCGACCATCGGCGAAAATGTGCTTTCGAT
>CAZKIB010000036.1:28768-29018 GCA_964552425.1 uncultured Anaerolineaceae bacterium
CAGTCGGGAGGGAATTCGTCCTGCGGCAGCGGGATCAGGTATTCCGCGTCCACAAATGCCGGAATCCACCCATAGAACAGCGTCACCACGTCCGGCCCTACCCCTGCCGGGGCCGATGCAGCAAGTTCATCACGAAAGGTTTCATAAGCAATATCGCCGTTGTGAATCACATCCACGTCAGGGTTCTCGGCTTCAAACTGCTCAATGAGCATATCCATCGCCACAACGCGCGCCTCGAATGTGTACTGCC
>CAZKIB010000036.1:29031-39078 GCA_964552425.1 uncultured Anaerolineaceae bacterium
GTACTCAATCGTGGTGACGGTGTTATCCTGAGCGTGAACGCCGAAGGCAAGAACAGCGAACAGCGTCAGTAGTGTTAAAAAAGTTGCCAGTCTTTGCTTGCGCATGTTGAACTCCTCATTGCAACTTACCGAACAGCATCAATACACAATTCAGCGACGGGTCTTATCCGGCAGCACCTCCTATCTACAGTACCTTGCAACCTGCGGTTAAAGTTCGATTTTGAACAGACGGGCCGCATTACCTGCGAAAATCAACTGGACCTGCTCTTCGGCATACCCTAGTTCGCGGCAGTCTCGAATCTGATCCTGTAGGTAACGGATGGCGAACCCACGCGGGAAATAACTTGAGTCACTTCCAAAAATGATCCGTTCCGGCCCGATAGTTTCCATATATTTGCGGAACAGCTTTTTTACCGTCCAATCGCCATCCACCCAGCGCACCCACTGGTTGGAGCCGGAAGTGTCAATGTGGACGTTACGGCACGCCCAGCACAATTGCAGTGTTTCGCGAATCCAGGCACAGCCAAAGTGTGGAACCACAAAGTTCACATCCGGGAAATCTTTGGCAACATTATGCAGTTTGAGCGGGTTGATATTTTCGTGCCAGGCGATGCCGCCGCCCGCGCCCTGAATACCAAAGTGAATCAGCACCGGAATATCCAGTTCAGCGCACATCTCCCAGACCGGATAGGCATCCACATCCTCGATAGGACGATCCAGCATCGGGGCCAGCAGCTTGTATCCTTTCAGGCCCAGTTCAGTGACCGCGCGCTTGAGTTCGTTCGCTGCGTCCGGCGAGAACGGGTAATGATGCGCGAAACCGATAAATTTGTCCGGGTAGCGCACCACAATGCTTGCCAGATGATCGTTTCCGCCGCCTGTGACGAACCCCACAGCGCGCAACCCGTACCGGTCAATTTCGCCAGCCCAGCGTTCAGCCTGCGTTTCATCATCCGGCGGGTTACTTTCTGCGGGTTCAAACCCCCACGCCAGCCGCCACTCACGGTTGTAAGCCATCGCGTGTTCGCGGGCAATCGCCGCGCGCCGCTCACCACGCCGTTTCAGGTAATCGTCCCGCGCATTGGTCCCCATGCCGGTGAACCAGGGCCGATTAGTTGGGAAATGAGAGTGAAAATCAATGATTTCTAAGCTCTGGTACATGCCCCGTCTCTGAATGTAAATAAATAATGTAATGAATTCTACCTCCATCAGGACAATCCGCCACCTGAACGATGCAGAGATTTTGGAACAATTTTTTGGTTGGAAACACCAACAGGCTCTACAGGCCCCCTTGTGTTACAATATCAGCCGACATTTGGGCATCAACAATTCAGGAAAACCACCCATGAAACTGGCAATAATTGGCGGCGGCAGTGTCCGAACACCCCGGCTCATCCCGGCACTGGTTCGGCGTGCCCAGCGACTCGACCTGCGCGAGCTATGGTTGATGGATATTCAGGCCCAGAAACTGGAACTCATCGGCGGACTGTGCCAGGCGCTGGCCGAGCAATCCGGCGCGTCCTATAAAATCAGGCTGACCACCGATGCCGCTGAAGCCATCTCCGGCGCGGACCACATCGTCACAGCCATCCGCTCCGGTTATGAACACGGACGGGCTATCGACGAACGCATCTGTTTCGATCATGGTGTGCTGGGCCAGGAAACCACCGGCGCGGCCGGTTTCGCAATGGCGATGCGCAGCGCGCCTGCCATTCTCGAATACGCCCGCATGGTCGAAAAGCTGGCAAAACCGGGGGCATGGGTCTTCAACTTCACCAATCCGGCAGGTTTAGTCGCCCAGGTACTCCACGATGCCGGCATCCAGCGCGTTGTGGGCATCTGCGACAGCGCCAATAAAGCGCAGCAGAGCGTCAGCAGTTTTATGCACATCCCGCTTAACCGCTTGCAGCCGCACGAAGTTTACGGGTTGAATCACCTGTCCTGGACGCGCAGTGTCAAAATCGATGCAGACCCCGATGGACGCAATGGCGAAGAAGTCCTTCCCCCACTGCTCAAAGACCCTGCCTTCGTTCAGCAAACCCACATGCAGATGTTTGCCCCTGGACTGCGAGACTGGCAGGGGACCTTCATGAACGAATACCTGCATTACTTTTATCACCGCGATGAGGTGCTGCAATCCCTGCTGCGCAAAAGCGAAACACGCGGCGAACAGGTGCTGCGCCTCACCAATGAAATGCTGGAAAAACTTGAGCAGGCCGGCAGTGTGGACGAACGCCTGAGCATTTACCGCGAGATTATGGAGAACCGCAGCAAGACCTACATGGCTCACGCGCGCGGCGGCGCGGATCGCGTCAGGATGGAATCGATGAGCGAAGATGATGAAGGCTATGCCGGAGTCGCGCTTGGGTGTATCGAAGCCATCGCAACGGACACCCCACGCTATACCGGCCTCAATGTCCCCAACAACGGCGCGATACATGGGATGCAGGACAGTGACATTGTGGAAATCGCCTGCTGGGTCACGGGCGATGCGATCCGCCCCATTCACATTGGCGATATTCCCGACCACCAGTTGCAGCTCATGCGCGATGTCAAGCAGTACGAGCGGCTGGCTTCACAGGCTATTCTGAATAAATCGCGCACGCTGGCGGTCCAGGCACTTACGGTTCATCCTCTGGTCGGGTCGTACCCGCTGGCAGAAAAGCTCGTGGATGCCTTCCTCGCGGCACATCAGGAATGGGTGGGCGTGTGGCACTAAAACCGTACGACATTCTCATCCCAGGACACTACTTCTGCGACATCATCTTCAGCGGCATCCCCGGTTTTCCGGCGCTGGGAACCGAATTGTTCACGAAAGGTCTGACAGTGGTTCCCGGTGGAATCCTGAACACCGTAACTGCGCTGGCGCGTCTGGAAGTCCATGTGGGCTGGCTTAGTACACTGGGCAACGATTTCTTCAGCCAGTTCACCGCCGATACCGCCCGCAGCGAAGGCATTGACCTGTCTCTGATGACTTTTGTGGAACGGCCTCTAAAGCGCGTGACTGTCGCGCTGTCGTATCCAGAAGACCGCGCCTTTGTCACCTATGTGGACCCGGTTCCTGATGTGCTGCCGAAAATCTATGAGGCCCTGGAAACAACCCCTTTCAAGCACCTCCATTTCACAGGGCTGGTCGTGGACGAGCGCATACCGGACCTGATTCGGGCCTGCCATGCCAGAAATATCACGGTGTCAATGGACTGCCAGCACCGCGAACAAACGCTGGAGATGCCGCTTGTCAGAAACATACTGGCAGGTCTGGATATGTTCATGCCCAACGTGAAGGAAGCTCTGCGGCTGACCGGAACCACCCGCCTTGATGAAGCAGCCTCTGTGCTGCGGGAACTTGTGCCCTACCTCATCATCAAGGATGGCGGCAGCGGCGCGCACGCCTGGCGAGGTGATGAGTACATTCACGCGCCGGCTATTCACGTTGAACCTGTGGACACCACTGGCGCAGGCGATGTGTTCAACGCTGGTTTCCTGGCAGCGCACTTTCAGGGGAAACCAGTGCATGAGTGTTTGCGGTGGGGGAATATCGCCGGGGGGCTGTCCCTGCGCGGTTACGGTGGCTATTCGACCTCGCCAACGCTGCGCGAACTTCAGTCATTCCTGTAGACCCACCATGAATTTTTGACAAAGCGCGATCGTCTTTCTAAAATTGCTGCCATCACCGCAATATAACCACGTTATGTATCGTATAACGCAGGGGTTGGCTGTTGACTGATTACACTGTCGCCGTTCTGGAAGACGCTATTTATATTCTTGAATTACTGCAAAATCACGATGAAGGGTTGACACTGGCACAGGTGACTCAGGCATCAGGTTTCCTCAAAAACAAGGTCTTTCGTATTCTCCACACCCTCGAAAAACACGACCTGGTGGGCCGGGATGACGCGGGTGTATACCGCCTGGGCATTCGCTTTCTGGAATTTGGACAGAGTGTCAAGAAACAGACCACCCTTCTGGATGCCAGCCGCCATGTTATGGATCGTCTTGTGCGCGACACCGGTGAGACCATCTTCCTCGGTGTCGTGAATGGAACCGACGCCCTGTGTGTGGCCGCGCGTGAATCCCCCCAATCCATCCGCCTGTTTGCCGAAGTCGGGCGGCGCGCACCCCTTCACAGCGGCGGCATTCCCAAAGTGCTGCTGGCCCACCTGCCGGATGCTGAGCGTCGAGTCCTCATTGAAACCTTCACGGATCAGGGCATTATCAACCCCACAGCGCTGGAAGACCGCCTGACCCAGGTGCGAACCCAGGGCTATGTGGTTGTCATTGATGAACTCGATCATGGCGCGCACTCCATCGCGGCGCCAATCCGCGACCATCGTGGTCAGGTGATCGCTGCCCTGTCCATCGCCGGGCCGTCGCATCGCTTTTCTGAACAGATCGTGGAACGTTATATCGGACTGGCGCAGGACGCTGCGGAGCAAATCTCGCGTGCGTTGGGTTATCGGGCCGTTGAACATCATCACAACGGTTCACGACAGTTACAAACACAGTAAATTTCATCTTTTGTTCTGGCTGAGGAGGAAGACCTATCATGGCAGCTCTGTATGAAGCCACTAAAGCTTCTGTGGAAGCAGCGCTTCTGGACGAACTCTCGTCTGATGCACCCTGGACGCTGATCGAGCGTTTCACCACTCTGGTGCGTGAATCAGGCAGCGACGATGAAAAGGAAGCCGCTAAATATATCACCGATCAGTTGGAAAAGTTTGGTGTCCCTTACCGGGTTTATGAACCGGATTTGTTCCTGAGTGTTCCTGTCAAATCCTCACTGGTGATCAATGGCAAAGCCATTCGCGCCAAAAGCCCTTCATTCTCCACCAACACCGGGCCGGGCGGATTATCCGGTGAAGTAGTCTATGTACCGAGCGCATCCACCGCCGCACTGGACCTCCTGGATGTTGCGCCTACGGTGGACGTGGATGTAGCCGGCAAGATCGTCATGGTCGACGGCTACGGTGGCCCCCCACCGGTGCGCGCCTTCGAACAGAAGGGAGCCATCGGACAAATTTACATCAATCCCGGTGTTGATATTCACTGGGGCATCTGTACCACCATCTGGGGCGCGCCGGACCTCGACAATTACCAGCGCCAGCCGCGCACGCCGGTGGTGTCCATCAGCCGTCCGGATGGTGAGGCGCTGATTGAACAGCTTAAGCAGGGGTCCGTGACCGCGACACTGCATACCGAACTCAAGGAAGGTTGGATGCCCTGCCCGGTCATTGTGGCGGATATTCAGGGCGTGGAAGAACCGGAACGATTTGTCCTTGTACACGGCCACTACGATTCCTGGGATGTGGGTATCGGTGACAACGCCGTCGGTGATGCCACCCTGCTGGAACTGGCGCGCGTTTTCCATAAGCACCGGGACAGACTGGCCCGCAGTCTGCAAATTGCATGGTGGCCGGGACACTCCACCGGGCGCTACGCCGGTTCGACCTGGTTCGCCGACATGTTCGGCCTTGACCTCGCGCGCAATTGTGTCGCCCAGGTAGATATTGACTCCCCCGGCTGCCGCTGGGCCACAGAATATTACGAAGTCTCGTGGATGACTGAAACCGAAGACTTCTGCAAGCAGGCCATCATGGATGTCACTGGCCTGCATTCTGAAGGGGAACGCCCGCATCAGGCTGGCGACTATTCCTTCAACAACATCGGCATCTCTGGCTTCTTTATGCTGCTTTCCGAAATGCCTCGCGAAATGCGCAAGGAAAAAGGCTACTATCCGGTAGGTGGCTGCGGCATGAACATAGCCTGGCACACCGAAAATGACACACTCGAAATCGCCGATAAAGACAATCTCATGCGCGATCTGCGCGTCTATGTCGCGACGTTGCAGCGTGTGGTCAACAACCCAATCCACCCCTTTGACTTCCGCCGGCTGGCAGCAGAATTCCATGACACCCTGACCGATTACGCTGGTGCCGCTGATGGGGAAGCCAATTTTCAGCCGGCCTTTGACGCACTGGCAGACCTTAAAGCCTCGCTCGACCAGCTCTACGCCCAGGCCAGCACGTTGATGAACAAACCCGTCAGTGACCCGGCGGTACGGGCCTATAACGATGCCATCCTCGAACTGGGCCGTGAACTGATTACCATCAACTACACCCGTCAGGGACGTTTCCGCACAGAACCGGCGGTCAAAGTGCCTCCGCTTCCAGACCTGGCCCCGGCCAAACAACTGCAAAGCGCCAGCGGCCATGTGCGCAACGTGATCCGCACCCACCTGCTGCGGGGTGTGAATCGGGTGGCGTGGTCCTTCGAAACCGCAGCCAAAGCAGCGCGGCGTGCAATCGCCCAGATTGAGGGTTAAAAAACACGGAAGGGGTACACCTGCCTGTGCCCCTTCACCATCAGAAAGCCAGTTTTGTGAAAAGGGGAGGATAAGTCTCATGCGAATTCTGTATCTCGTTCCCGGCCCTATGGGGCGCACGCCCGAAGGCAAAGTCGAACTTGCCCGGCGCGGTGGCCTGTTCGCGCAGTACGCAGCCCCCGGCACTCAAACCGGAATCGAGGACGTTCCTGAAGGCCCGGCCTCGATTGAAAGCATGTATGAAGAGTATTTATCAATCCCTGCCACTGTGCGGCGCGCGGTGGAGTTAGAAGAGTCGGGTCACTGGGATGCCCTGGTACTGGGGTGTTACGGTGATCCTGGTCTGGACGCTCTGCGCGAAATGGTCTCCATGCCCATCATCGGCCCCGGTGAGGCGACTGCCCTGCTGGCGGCATCACTCGGCCATCGTTTCTCCATCATCACGATTACTGACAGTGTAGTGGCATCCACCTACCGGCAGATTCGCAACGTGGGCGTCGGCGAAAAGCTTGCCAGCGTGCGCGTGGTCGGAATCCCGGTCCTGGAACTGCATCACAATCGTGAGCGCACCATTGAGGCGACTATTGAACAGGGTTGGAAAGCGATCAAGGAAGACCGCGCCGATACCCTGATTGTCGGCTGCATGTCGATGGGCTTTCTGGAAATCGCGGAAGCCGCCGGCGCAGAACTTGGTGTCCCTTTCCTGAACCCCGCGAAAGTCGCACTCAAGTTTGCAGAAGCGACTGTCGGCGCAGGTCTGACACACTCCAAACGTGCCTACATGACCCCGCCAAAGCTGGCAATGGGCAAGGTGCAGACCGCGTCCGATCTGCTTAAGATGAATTAGGAGGGGGTGTGGAATACGTCGTCACCAACTGCACCCTGATTGACGGGACCGGGAATGACCCGATAGAACATGCGGCCCTGCACGTGCAGGGTGAACGTGTTCAGTGGGTTGGCCCACTGGCGAATTCACCGGCCAGCACGCAAAACCTGCCCACTGTGGATGCAGAAGGCCGCTGGATCATCCCCGGCCTGATTGACGCGCATGTCCATATCTGCTGGAATGGCCGTGAAAGCGTGCTTGATCTGGTCCACCGTGACCGCGACCTGATCGTTCTTGAAGCTGTCGAAACCGTCCACAGAATTCTGCAATCGGGCACAACCACCGTGCGCGACGTGGGCGGGCACGACTATGTGGAAATGTCCATTCGCAAAGCCATCAATGCCGGCCATATCGCAGGGCCGCGTATGCGCACCTCTGGCAAAGTTATTACCATGACTGGCGGCCACGCCCACTACATTGCCCGTGAAGCAGACGGCCCGGACGAAGTGCGCAAGGCAGCGCGTGAACAGATCAAGGCAGGGGCCGACACCGTCAAGCTGATGGCAACTGGCGGCGCGGCCACACCCGGACAGGATGTCCAGGCCAGCCAGCTTACACTCGAAGAACTGCGTGCGGCAGTTGAAGCGGCACACCCAATGGGCCGCACCGTAGCCACCCACTGTCATGGCACAGGCGGCATCAGGAACTCGGTGCTTGCCGGGGTCGATTCCATCGAGCACGGCACTTTTCTGGATGAGGAAACCGCCGATCTGATGGTCGAACATGGAACTGCCATTGTCTTCACTCTCGGTATCGCCCGGCCAGACCCGGCAAAAATCCCACCGGGGGCACAGGCCGAATATCAGCGGCTGTCCAAAATCTTCGAGATGGTCACCGAACGGGCCACCGAATCTGTCCGGCTTGCCCATCGCAAGGGGGTATTGGTGGGTTCCGGCACAGACGCTGGCGGGAATACCCTCGCACCCCATGATTTTGCGATGGCGCTGGAACTGGAATGCCTGGTCGATGGGGGGTATGCGCCGCTGGAAGCACTGACCATCGCTACCCGCAATAATGCCCGTATTCTGCGCTGGGAGCAGGATTTGGGCACGCTGGAACCCGGTAAACTGGCTGATTTTGTTATTCTGGACGCCGATCCTTTAGTCAATATCAGCAATGTTCGGCAGGTTGGCGCAGTCTATAAAGGTGGCGTTCTCGTTTCATGAAATTGATTTCGTAAGAAGTTACCAACGGGAGGAGGGGCTTTATCGTCGCAATGCTTGCAACCTTTACATCATTGTTTCGGTATAATGGTCCAGTCCGAATAAGTTTAGTGGAGTGTAAACAATGAAGTCTCAGCGATCTTACAAAACCGGGTTATCCGTCTTCCTGGCGATCCTCGCATTGCTGGCGATGACCAGCATCGCTTTTGCCCAGAGCGGCGAACCCGTTGAACCGGTCATCGTCATCTCCAATACGCAGGCCGAAGACCCTATCGAATTTGAAACCACCCGCCTGCTGGTCGAAAATATGCGTCAACTGGGCCTCCAGGTGGAACACAAAGCGGTTCCCTGGGCGCAGTATTCCGACACAGTATGGTTCAACCGGCTGGAGCAGCCTGAAGCGGCTGGCGGAACTGGCTGGCAGATGACCGCGTGGCGCATGGTGGCCCGGCCCGAACGCATGGACCCCGACGAATTTGTGTTCAATCTGTTCCATTCGTCCACTGCTGAGAATGGCTATAACTTCGTCGGTTACGTCAACCCGGAATATGACGCGCTTGCCGAAAGCCAGCGTGGCGAAACCGACCCCGAAGCACGCCGCGAGATGATCTTCCAGGCGCAGGCACTGATTGCCAACGACGTGCCCTATGTCTATGTGGCGCACCCTAGCCTGCCGCAGTTGGTCCGTACCGATATTTGGGACCCCGAATCAGTGGTCGATGCGCAGGGTATCGGCATCCAGAATTTCTGGACGTGGATCAATCTGACCCCGCTGACCGACCAGACCACGATCATCACGAACACTGGCGATGATCTGATCGCTATCAATCCGCTGTACATCGCCGGCGACGCGCCTTCCCGCATCACCGAACTGGTCTGGGATCGTCTGATGCGTATCGGCCCCGATGGTCTGGCACAGCCCTGGGCTGCCGAGTCTGTCGAGTGGGAAGATAATGTCAACCTCGTAGTGAAACTGCGTGAAGGCATGATGTGGCACGATGGGCAGCCGGTTACAGTCGACGACGTAAAATTCTCGTTCGAAGCGCCCAATACCGAAGAAGCGCCCATGTATGCGCCCTTTACCCGCCGCATCACCAACATCGAAATCGTGGATGATGTCACTCTGCGCTTCACCCTTAATGAACCCTGGGTGGCCTTTGAAATCGCGTCACTGGCTAAAGTGAACATCATTCCAAAACACATCTGGGAACCGATCATCAATGATCTGATGACCAGAGAGGAAAACGCCGAAGACATCCTGATCGATCAGGCCCCGGCCATTGGTTCTGGCCCGTTCAAATTTGTCGATTGGGTTGAGGGCGAAACCGCCATTCTGGAAGCCAATCCTGACCACTTCTCACCGCCCCAGGCTTCGGGATGGGTCATCCGAATTCTGCCCAATCAGGAATCGGCCCTCGGCCAGATCCAGACCGGTGAACTGAACTTCCTGCGCGAATGGGAAGGTGATTCC
This sequence comes from uncultured Anaerolineaceae bacterium, assembly GCA_964552425.1. Lineage (GTDB taxonomy): Bacteria > Chloroflexota > Anaerolineae > Aggregatilineales > Phototrophicaceae. Next base: position 38,874 of record CAZKIB010000036.1, read on the forward strand.
GCTATCCTGGCCGAAGTGGCCGATGCCGACCCGAACATTACGCTGTATGCCAGCCCGGATCTGGGTTTCCGGTTCTTCGCGTTTAACAATCGTTTTGCTCCATTTGATAATGTCGAACTGCGCAAAGCGGTTGCTCACGTCATGCCAAAGGAATCCATTATCCAGAATATTTTCAAGGGTTTCGCCGTCCCGGCAGACTCTTACG
>CAZKIB010000037.1:0-11156 GCA_964552425.1 uncultured Anaerolineaceae bacterium
AAACGCATCAAGGACGGTGCGTACACGCTCGGTGCGCCGTTTGAAATTGTCAGGGAATCCCCGGCGCTGGCGCTGGTAAACGCGAACAACGGTCTTGGCTCAGTCGTCAGCCAGCGGGCTATGAAACTGGCGGTGGATAAAGCGAAGGTGTGCGGTGTCGGGACAGTGGTCGTCACCAACAGCACGCATTTCGGTTCATCGGCGGTTCATGCGCGGGTGGCGGTGGAGTATGACTGCATCGGCATCGCCATGACCAACGCCGGGCCAGAGATGGCTCCCTGGGGCGCGGCGTCCGGCGTAGTCGGCACGAACCCCTGGGGACTGGCTGCGCCGACGGGCGGCCCGTTCCCTGTGTCACTCGACATTGCGCTGACGACGGCCGGCAAAGGCATGATGCGCTGGTACGAAAGAGAGGGCAAAAAGATGCCGCTCGATTGGGCGCTCACGCCGGAGGGCAATGAAACCGACGATCCCACAGCAGCGATGGCCGGGGCGCTGCTCGGTATAGGTCAGTACAAGGGTTACGGTCTGGCGATGCTTACGGATGTGCTGACCGGGGTGATCAGCGGCGGCGGCTTCGGCCTGATCCCTTACTCGAACCCCATGAAACTGGATGTGTCGCACACGTTTATCGCCTTTGACATCGCCTGGTTCATGCCGGTGACTGAGTTCAAGCAGCGCATGGATGACTTCATCGCGCAGGTTAAAGCGGCCAAACGTCGCCCCGGCGTGGATGAAATTCTGGTTCCTGGTGAGGTGGAATATTTACGCGAACAGGCTTTCCGGCGCGAGGGCGCGAAGCTGGACGCGCAGGTATTTGATCGGCTGAAGGAACTGGCGGACGAACTACAAATCGAATTTCCATTTGAACGGGAGGTGGTGTGATGGCTGCACTGGATACGCTCTCGCGCCCATTGGCTCAGCGCATCGCCCTGTTGGACCTGCCCCCGGCGCAGATTACCGAGGAGCCGGATATTCCTGAAAATGTGATCGAAGCTGCTGGCGCGGCGCTGGATCGCGGCGAGACACATTACACAGACCGGCCCGGTATCCCGGAGATGCGCACGCTGATGGCCGAGCGTCTGAATACCCGCTATGGGCTGGAGATCGACCCGGCGGCGGTGACGATCACCTGTGGTTCTACCGAAGCGCGTTTCTGCGCGGTGCAGGTGCTGACCGACGCGACTCATACGCTCATCTGCCCCGGCGACTCCGCCCGGATTGAGGCGCTGGCAAAGCTGCTGAATGTCGACATTATAAAAACCGGCGAGGGCGCTCCACAGGGCAGCGTGATTTATCTTACCCCGGCAGATGATGTGGACACGTTCACTGCGCAGGCGGCGGCTGGCGGCTGGTGGGTGATCTGGGATGTCAGCGGAACCGCTGCGCCGGATTATCACCCGGCCCAGACCGCTGAACTGGCCGGGCATGTCGTCATGATTGATGATCTGGAAGCTCAGATGCCGGGTTGGGGCATCGGCTGGCTGGCCGGTTCCGAGAAATGGAGCGCCATGCGGTCAGCCAAGCAGGCCCTGACGATCTGTACACCGAGCGTCGCGCAGTGGGCGGCACTGGAATATATGAGGTCGAACGATGATTAACGTGAATATCCCGGCGGAGGTGCTGGCAGTCGTGGGTGACGGCACAAAACTCCGCTACACCATGATGGAGATGGCGAAACAGTTTGATGATGTCATCGCGCTGGGGCGTGGTGATCCTGACCTGCATACCCCGCAGTACATCATCGAAGCGGCCAAAGCAGCCATGCGCGACCAGCGCACCGGCCCGACACCCGTTGAAGGTTTGCCCGAACTGCGCGAGGCGATTGCTGCCAACCTGCGGCGTGACAATCACCTGCCCGTCGAGCGCGACCACATCATTGTCACCACCGGGGGGCAGGAGGGCATCTACCTTATCATGCAGGCCATCATCGACCCTGGTGATGAGGTGCTGGTCCCGGACCCACGCTACACGTCCTACGATGATGCCATCAAACGTTCCGGCGGCAAAATGGTGATGGTCCCGACGACGGCAGCAGACGCCTTCGATCTGCGCCCGGAAGCGGTTGAGGCAGCCATCACCCCGCGCACCAAAGCGCTGCTGCTGGTGACACCGAGCAACCCGACAGGCGGCATTATCACCGAAGCCAGCGCGAAGGGCATCGCGGAAGTCGCCATTCGCCACAACCTGATCGTGATTTCCGACGAAATTTACGACAAATATATCTTCGGCGGCTGGAAGCATATCAGCATCGGGTCGCTGCCCGGTATGGCTGAACGCACCATCACGCTCAACGGATTCTCGAAAGCCTACGCCATGACCGGCTGGCGCGTGGGGCTGGTCGCCGCGCCGAAAAATGTTATTCAGGCCATGACGATGGTCAAGCAGCATACTACCGGGCCGACTGCGGCGGTGTCGCAGTGGGCAGCGCTTGCAGCGTCTACCGGCGGTGATGAAGCTCTGAAACACTTTCATCAGATTTACACGGAGCGCCGTGAAATCATGCTGTCCGGTCTGAGTGGGATGGGTCTGGATGTGGGCGACCCGCGCGGCGGTTTCTTTATCTGGCCGAACAGTTCATCCACCGGCATTCATGCCACCGCCCTGTCCTATCTTGTGTTGAAGGAAGCGCGCGTTCTGGTTTTCCCTGGCGCAGGCTTTGGCGAGAACTGGGACGATCATTTGCGAATCACCGTGCTTGCGCCCACCGATCAGTTGCAGGAAGCGGTGGATCGAATGCGCCCGGTACTCAGTCGTTATCAGGCATCGTGAAAGGAGGCTGCTCACGAGGAATTCAGGTCAATGGTTCATTTCAATACCTGTAAGCACCATGAATGGGGAGGAAGTTTGATCCATGAGTAAATTATTCCGCTTGGCATTCCTGATACTGGTCGTTCTGGCCCTGCCCGGCGTGGCGGCAGCCCAGGCCCCGGTAGCCGACGAAAATACCCTGGTGGTGGGTATCTTTGCCGAACCCGTCTCGCTTGACCCTGCGCGCGTCGCCAACTTCAATATCATCTCCCATATGTTTGGGCAGTTGTATGAACTGGGGCAGGCCACCGGGTCGATCAACCCGTACCTGGCGAATGCTTATTCGATCTCAGAAGATGGGCTGGAATGGACCTTCACGCTGAATGAGGGCCTGACCTGTCACGATGGTGAACCCCTTACCGCAGAAGATGTGGTCTACAGTTGGGAACGGATGGCGAACCCGGACAATGGTTTCACCGGCAACTCGGCGGGCTTCGTTGTGCCCTCACTGGGGTATGTGGGCGCGCGGGTCGATGGCGATCTGGAAGCGACCCTCATCTTTGAAGAACCGCAGAACGTGAGCCTGCGTCTGGGGCTGATCTCTGAAATCTTCATTCATTGCAAAGACTCGTATGAGGCCATGACACTGGACCAGGCAGCGCTTACCCCTGTCGGCAGCGGTCCCTACAGTTTTGGTGAATGGGTGACAGGCGAATACATCACGATGAATCGGGTCGCGGACTTCCCGCTGCGCGAAACCTCCTTCGAGACTATCGCCTGGCGTGTCTTCCCGGAACGCGCGACTGCGACTGCCGAGATGATTATCGGTAATGTGGATGTCATCAAGGGCATCAGCGCTGACCAGATTGAACCGATCAACAACTCTGGTGTGGCTACCGTCGTCAGCTATGCCAGCACCATCCGCGCATACGTCGGTTTCAACATGGTGCCTGATCTGGACTTCCGCGAGACACTCGGTGGTCAGGCGATCATGGAAACCCCGGTTCGCGTGGCGCTGCAATATGCGGTGGATGTCGAATCGATCTGCACGCAGCTTCTGGGCGCAACCTGTACGCGCGCCACTGGCCCGGTCAACCCGCCCAATGACAACACCGATCTTGTGCCCTATCCGTACGATCCCGCCGAAGCCGAACGTCTGCTGGACGAAGCCGGCTACCCGCGTGATGCTAACGGTGTCCGTTTTGAACTGGTGCTGAAGGCCCGCAATATTCCGGGCGCGGTGGGCAGTGAAGTTGCCCAGGCGGTTGCCCAGTTCCTCAGCGATGTCGGTGTCCAGACTGAAGTTGAGTTTCTGGAACCGGCCCAGTTTGTGGAGCAGTTGATCGGCCATGATCTGGGGCCGCTGTTCATCGTTACCACCGGCGGCAGCGCCTGGAGCGCCCAGTATGACCTGGCGGACTTCTCTGGCCCGACGGGTGAGACCAACTATACCGAATGGGGCAACGAAGAGTTCTTCGCGCTGCGCGATTCGCTGAAGGACCTGGTGAATGATCCCGAAGCCGAGCGCGCCGCCGAACAGGAAATGCTGCGTATCTTCTACGAAGACCCGCCGTGGCTGCTGCTCTACATGGCGCCGACCCTGGAAGCCGTCAGCAACCGGCTGGATTATGAACCGCGTATCGACACCTTCATGACCGTCTACAACGCGAAGCTCAAATAGTTCATCTCAATACACAGCAGGCAGGGGTGAGTCTGCCCCTGCCTCTGGTTGGAGAACGACGATGTTTCAATATGTGACACGGCGGGTTTTACTGGCCTTTCTGGTCATCATTGGGGTTACACTGCTGACCTTTGTCTCCATCTATCTTGCGGGAGACCCTGCCGTACTGTATGTGAGTGAGCGGGCCGGCCCGGAAGAACTGGCTGAGGCGCGCCGCCGCCTGGGGCTGGATAAACCGCTGCCAGAGCAGTATCTCAGTTTTCTGGCCGGGCTGGCGCGTGGCGACCTCGGCAATTCTCTGGCGCATCGCACTCCAGCGCTGGGGCTGGTCGTGGATCGCCTTCCCGCCACGCTGGAACTCACCTTCGGCGCGCTGCTGCTCGCCAACCTCATCGCTATCCCTATCGGTTTAATCAGCGCGGTGCGGCGCGGGACCCGGCTGGACGGGACCATCATGCTGCTGGCGATGTTCGGCCAGTCCATGCCCAGTTTCTGGATCGGCATTATGGCGATTCTGTTCTTCGGCGTCACCCTGCGCATCTTTCCGGTTTCTGGTCATGTGCCGGTGCTGAAGCCCCTGCTGGAAGGGGACTGGCAGACTGCGGTGCAGAACCTGCCCGCCGGGCTGCATCATGCCATCATGCCCATTGTGACGATTTCGGTCTTTGCTATCGCGCGCAATGCGCGTCTGGTGCGTTCGGCCCTGCTGGAAGTGCTGGGGCAGGAATATGTGACTACCGCGCGTTCGAAGGGGCTGAAGGAACGCCACGTGATTGTCGGGCACGCGCTGCGCAATGCGCTGATCCCGATTGTCACCATTATCGCGCTGGAATTTGGTTTCCTCATCAGCGGTGTGATCGTGATTGAATCGGTCTTTGCCTGGCCCGGCGTGGGGCGGCTGGTCTTTAATGCCATCGGTATGAGGGACATTCCGGTGGTACAGGCCGCAGTGGTGTTCTTCGCGCTGGTTTTTGTCGCGCTGAATCTGATTGTTGATATACTCTATGCCTATCTCGACCCGCGTATCCGTTTACGATAAGAGACAAAAGGTTCATGGCTGAACAACCCAGTAAAACAGTCTCTATTCGTCCGATTGCGTTCACGGCCACCCGGCTTGCGCCGGAACCGCTGCCGGCGCACACCCGGGCGCTGCGCAGTCTGGTCAGGCGGCGCTATCCGTTAATCGGGTTGTTTATTCTTTCTATGGTGTTTTTCCTGGCGCTCTTTGGCCCGACCATCGCCCCCAAGGACCCAAACCGGCAGGACCTGTTTGCGCGGCTGGTCGCGCCTATGACGCCGGACCGGAACGGCGTGATTGATTTCCCGCTGGGAACCGATTCGCTGGGCCGTGATGTGCTGTCTCGCCTCATGTACGGCGCGCGCGTGTCGCTGCTGGTAGGGCTTACCGCAGTGGCTATTGGCGGCACGTTAGGGACTTTTCTGGGGCTGATCGCCGGTTATTTTGGCGGGCGTATTGACGATGTCATTATGCGGCTGGCGGATGTTCAGCTTGCCTTTCCCTTTATCCTGCTGGCGATCATGGTGCTGGTGGTGCTGGGGGCCGGGGTGATTAACCTCGTCCTCATTCTGGGATTTGGACAATGGGTGGTGTATGCCCGTGTAGCGCGCGGGCAGGTGATCTCGCAGCGCGAGAAGGATTATGTCGAAGCCATGCGGGCGATTGGCGCACGCGACTGGCGTATTATGGTAAACGAGATTCTGCCGAACATCCTCGCGCCGCTCATCGTGATCGCCTCGTTCAACGTGGCGGGTGTGATTCTGTCCGAAGCCTCACTGTCATTTCTCGGTCTGGGCGTGCCGCCAAGCGTGCCGACCTGGGGCGGAATGCTGGCGGAAAGCCGTGAGCAGCTTCTTGGGGGCAAATGGTGGCTGGCGGTGTTTCCTGGCCTGGCGATTATGTTTACCACCCTGTCGCTCAATGTGCTGGGGGATTGGCTGCGCGATTTTCTCGACCCGCGTCTGCGCGGCACAGAAGGCGCTTAGGGAGAAAAAATGATACTGGATGATCTGAAAGGTCAGGTGGCAATTGTCACCGGCGCGGCTAACGGGCTTGGTTATGCCATCGTGAAAGCCTACGCCGCTGAAGGAATGCGTGTTGCGCTGATGGATGTGCAGGCCGAGAAGCTGCAAACTGTAGCCGACGAACTGCGCGCCACAGGGGCGGATTGTCTGCCGATCAGAGTTGATCTTTCTGACGCAGAGGACACCGAACGCGCTATCCAGATGGCATTAAATCATTACGGCACGCCGCGTGCGCTGGTGCATAACGCCGCGCTACTGGTTCAGCGTTCCATGCTGGAAATCACGCTGCCGCAGTGGCAGAAGGAAACCAACATTATTTTGCAGGCGGGTTTTCAACTGTGCAAAGCTGTCTGGCCGCTGATGGTGGAGGCGCGCGCCGGGAGCATCATGCTGCTGTCGTCCGGCTCTGGCGTGCGCGGGTTCCTGAGCGAAATCGCTTACTGCCCGGCCAAGCATGGTATCGAAGGGCTGGCGAAATGCCTGGCGATGGAGGGCGAACCGTATAACATTGCGGTGAACGCGGTGACGCCGGGCGCGCCCATCAACACGCCCATGTCCGCGCAGAACTATACCGAGGAAGCCAAACAGCGTTGGATCGACCCGGCTTTGATCGCCGATACCTTTGTGTTCCTGGCAAAGCAGGACGCCTCCGGTGTCACCGGAAAACGGATCGCCGCGCGGGTGGGTAACTGGGAGATTGTCTGAGTGCGCCCTGTAGCAATAGATGATTATATTCGTATTGTCGATGTGGAAGACCCGCGTATCAGCCCGGACGAACGCTGGGTCGCTTATGTGCAGCGCACAGTGGATCGACTGGGGAATGGTTACAAAACCACCCTCTGGCTGGTTGCGACCAGCGGGGGCGACCCGATCCAACTGACGCAGAGCGGGCAGGACAGCCAGCCGCGCTGGTCGCCAGATGGAACCATGCTGGCGTTTACATCCGCCCGCGCCGGCAAACCGCAGATTTATCTGATTCGTATCGCCGCGCCCGGTGGGGAAGCCTATCCGCTCACCTCAGCGAAGAACGGAGCCACCAGCCCGGTCTGGTCGCCAGATGGCCGTTTGATGGCCTTTCTGTCCCCGATGGATGCGGACGAACGCGCTCGTGAAGACAGCGGTGAAACGGAAGCCCCGCCCGCCGATAAACTGGAGGCCAGCCAGCGCAAGGAACGCGACGCGCAGACCGAGGCGCGCCGTCTGGACCCGCAGTGGGTCTGGCGTGTGCCCTACCGAGATGGGTACGGCAAGTCCATTCTGGATGGCCGCTACCAGCAGATTTATGTGATCGAGGCGGCTGAAGGCGCGCGAGCGCGGCGCCTGACCAACCTGGACGCTGATCACAGCGCGGTTGCGTGGACGCCCGATGGGGAAGCGGTGCTGACTTCGCGGCCTTCCGATTATCTGGCGGACGAACCTTCCCGCTTTGACTGCCTCTACAAAATTCGCGTGATGGATGGCGATTCGGCGCTGCTGAATACCGAACCCTATGCGGATCGCGCGCCGGCTATTTCGCCAGACGGCCAGCAGATTGCGTATATCCGTGTGCCGCATGAAAAACTGTACACCCGCGTGCCGCTGCTGGCGGTGATGCCGGGCGAGGGCGGCAGCGGGCGTGATCTGACACTCGACTTTGACCGTTCGGCGTTGGACCCGCGCTGGTCGCCGGATGGCCGCCATGTTCTGTTTCGCGCCCATCACAATGGCAGCACTGCCGTCTACAGGACTTTGCCCGATAACGAACAGATTGAAAGAGTGATCGCCCCGCCGGATGGAGCGTTTATGGAAGTGCAGGCGTATGATGTCGGCGCAAGCGGCGGCATCGCTTACACCGCCAGCACCCCGGCAGCCACGGCAGAACTGTTCTGGAAACCACAGGGTTCAGATCAGGCCATCCAGCTTACCCGCGCCAACGCCGCGCTGCTGGACGAAGTCCTGGTCCAGCCAACCATCGAGGTGCGTTATCCGTCTTACGACGGCTCCAGCATTCAGGGCTGGTACATTCTGCCGGTGGATTATCAGGCGGGCAAGCGTTACCCCCTGATCGTCAATATTCACGGCGGGCCGCGCATCATGTACAACCCTGCCAGCAAGATGTGGCACGAATGGCAGTGGCTGGCGGCGCGCGGTTACATCGTGTTTTTCTGCAACGCGCATGGCAGCGATGGCTATGGGCAGGAATTCCAGCGCCGCGCCTATGGCGAAGTCGATATGCCCGATCACATGAGCGGGGTTGATTTCTTGATCGAGCGTGGTCTGGCTGACCCTGAACGCATGGCCGTGTGGGGCGGGTCGTATGGCGGTTATATGACCGCGTGGGTTGTGACGCATACGGATCGCTTTGCCACCGCTGTGGCCGAACGGGGTGTTTACAGCTTGCTCAGTCATTATGGGACCACCGATTTCCCGATGCCGACGCCGCAGGAATTTGATGTGAACCCCTGGGAAGACCCCATGCTGATGTGGAAATTTTCACCGCTGGCGTATGCCCACCAGATCACGACACCGCTGCTGCTCATCCACAGCGAGAATGACTACCGTGTTCTGATTTCCGAGGCCGAGCAGTTGTTTTCATATATGCGTCTGAGCGGCAACCGGGACGTGAAGCTGCTGCGCTTCCCGCGTGAGGGCCACGGCCTGTCGCGCAATGGCGAACCGGAACATCGTTTGCTGCGGTTGCAGGCGCTGATCGAATGGTTTGACCGCGCCTGCTACCCGGAGCGTTAGGAACTGCTACAGGCTGTTGTGAACGGTTCAGTTTGTGCCGCCGATTGAAATTGACGGCAAAAAGAAACAACCCCCGTTGGGATGCAGGTAACGAGGGTCGGAATCCCGGAGGGAATTGAGGTATTTTGCCGGATACTTGAGTGCCCGGCAATCAAGCTACGCCATCCGCCGGCCGTCGATAAAGGTCATCTCCACCGCATTGAGGGCATCCAGCGTCTCCAGCGGGTTGCCGTTGATAACCAGCAGGTCGGCGGCTTTGCCAGCTTCCAGCGTGCCAAGTTTGCCATCCAGTTTGTGGATTTTCGCCGGGACACTGGTGGCGCAGCGCAGCGCGTCGTAGTTGTCACGTTTGAGTCCCAGTTTGACCATGAACTTCAGTTCCGGCGCGACGACCTCATGTCCCACCACCGGGCTGCCAGCGTCGGTTCCAAAGGCGATGGTGACACCGGCTTTGGCCGCATTCACCAGTCCTTCATAGCGGGACGGGTCGCTTATGGCTTTCTGGCGTTCGGCGATCTTCCATTCCGGCACCTGATACTGGCGGGCCAGCTCGGCATTGGCCTGCATGACCAGCGGCGCGAGCGTAGTGACGATGGGGATGTTTTTATCCACCAGCAGTTGAATGGTTGCCGCGCTCATCGAGCCGCCGTGTTCCACACAATCCACGCCAAATTCCGCAACGCGCCGGATACAGGCGTCATAAGTCGCATGGGCGGTGATGGGCAGTTTATTACGGTGGGCCTCGTCAATGACCGCTTCCAGTTCCGCGTCGGTCATTTCCAGCGTGTCATGGCAGGCCATAATCTTAATGAGGTCCGCGCCGCCGCGCACCTGTTCGCGCACCGCCCGGCGCATTTCATCGGGGCCGCTGGCTTCGCGGCAGCACCAGTAAGTATGCCCGCCGGTCTGGATAATGGCTTCACCGCAGATGAGCAGACGCGGGCCGGGGAAGATGCCCTGTTCAACCGCCTGTTTGGCGAAAAAAGCGGTCTGGTTCATGCCCAGGTCGCGCACGACGGTGACACCCGCGCGCAGACTTTTGAGCATATTCGCCGCGCTTTTATAAGCGCCAATCTCCGGCCCATCATCCATCGACTGGCGGGCCAGGTCGTGAATGCCATCCCAGGCGAGGTGCGCGTGTGAATTAATCATGCCGGGCATGAGGGTTTTACCAGCGCAGTCGATCACCTCCGCCGGGCTGCTGCCCAGCTCAGACATCGCGCCAACGGCTTTGATCCTGCCATTTTCGATCTCGACAAAACCCGGTTCGATCACTTCATCGCCCACGCAGGTCAGCACGCGGGCGTTGGTAAAAATGCGGTGGAGCGTGGGTAAATCAATCAGTGGTTTGATGATCTTCTGATAACGCCAGGCAGGTGGTTCAGGCATGACAGCCGTCCTTTCTACAGCGAGAGAATGCGGGTTTCTGGTGGATTTTCGGCCAGGAAGCGGCTGACCACACGGGCCGGGCCATCGGCGGCGATCATGCTGTTGATCGTGCGGTAGCCATCGCGTCCGGGCCGGTAGATGCCGGGTTCGTTGGAAAAGACCATGTTCGGGACAAGCACTGTCTGGTCGCCAGGGGCCAGCCAGGGCGCTTCATGGCCTTCCAGCCCCATGCCATGCCCGATGCGGTGACGAATAGCCGCGCTCAGGCCAGCTTCGCGCAGGACATTCAGCGCCGCCTCGTTGACCTGCGCGCAGGTTCTGCCGGGTCGCAGCGCCGCGACAGCCGCGTCATTGCAGGCGGCGGCAGCGTGCAGACAGCGCATGGTTTCGGCGTCCGCTTCACCGACCACAAAGGTCGCGCCGCTTTCGGCATGATAACCGCTGACTGCCGCTCCGATGCCAGCGATCAGGGTTTCGCCGGGCTGCGGCTGGCGTGCGATGGGCGCGCCGTGCGGCAGGGCTGCGCGTGGGCCGCTGTGAACGGTTCCAACCACCGCGCCGCCGC
>CAZKIB010000037.1:11166-22346 GCA_964552425.1 uncultured Anaerolineaceae bacterium
AAGCTGAAACATTTCGGGTACTTCCGCTTTCATCTTTGCGCGGGTGGCGGATAGACCCGCCTGCAAAATATCCAGTTCCGTACCGCCCTGCCGGATAATGTCAGCCGCCTGGTCACGGATGGTTTCCAGACAGTAATCGGCATAACGCGCGGCCTGCTCGATCAGGACGATTTCTTCCGGTTCCTTGACCTGCCGTAAACCGCCGACAAAACGAGTCAGATGATAGCGGGTGCTGTCCAGCACGCGGATGATCTCCGATGAGGACGATTCAATGCCGATGCGCTCCCCGCCGCATTCTTTGACCATCCAGGCGATAGGGTGGACTTCGCCGGGGTATTCAAAGTAGGTGCGAATATCGCCAATCCAGGTGGCCGCCGCGTTTTCCTGTTCCAGCAGCGGCACGAACAGGGTCGGGTCGCCTTTGAGTGGCACGTAAAAACCGATGGGACGCTCGGATGGGATATGCACGAAGCCCGATGCGTAAATAACATCGTGGGTATCCAGCAGCAGCACGCCATCCAACTGGCGATCATAGAGTTCGTGCTGGATGGCCGCGACCCGGCGGCGGTAAAAGTCCAGGCCCAGGGGCATCATGCCAGTCTGACCTCGATCTGCTGCGACCCGGCGCGCTGGGCCTGAGCGGTAATGGTGATGACACTGCCCTGCGGGGCGCGCACCAGCCATTCGACACGCTTTTTCGGCGTGTGCCACTCACGCATCCAGGGCGACCAGGTGGCAGTGCGTTCGTCACGCCCGGCCAGATGCCCGATGATCTGCTTTGGCGCACCCATCAGCAGTTCGACACCGTCCCCCACGATCAGGCTGGCTTCGGCAGGGGCGGCAGTCTGGTGGGCCAGGGCGCGCTGCGTCATGTGCGTGGGCAGAAAGCCGGCGTTCCCGATCACCGCCGAAACTTTATACAGATCAGCGCCGAGTGCTTCGGCTTTCACTTCTTCAACACGCAGCAGCGGCGCGCAGGCGGCATGTCTGAGTGTGAACAGGCAGTTGTTATGGATCGTGTCTTTTAGAAACTGGCGTGCCGCATCTGTCACGGCGTAAGAGGCCGGGGGCGGGTTGCGGAAGGTGAACATATGCGTCCAGCCGCCAATTTCAAGCGGGCCAAGCTGCGGGTGATCGAAGGCGGTCCAGTTGACGAAACCCTTGCCGCTAAGATGCTCATCGTTGTAGCGCAGCAGTTTGAGTTCGTCTTCTTCAGAACGGGCGCGAATCTGGTACTTGGCCGGGTCCGCGATGCCGGCGGCCAGTTCAGGATTCCACAGTTCGGTTGAAAAGGTGATGATGCCCATTTCGTCGTAGGACCACTGCATCAGCGAACCGACACGCGGCTGATCCGGTTCGGGGGTGAATTCCTCATAAACGGATATAACCGGATAACCGGTGATCTCGGTTCCCATCGCGCCGATGCGTTTGTACAGCGCGAGGTCTGCGCCGGGCAGGGTGCTGTCCGGCTCGACCAGCGAGGGACGCAGGTGCAAACCGCCGTGCGTGTGGTAACACTGCATCCCGGCGGTGTTAGGATGCGCGAGGATGAACTGCGCTGTTGCCAGCGCTTCCGGCTCGGACAGGGCATAATCGCCTGCCCCGTACTGGCGGAATTCGGGCCGCCAGCCTGCCGGGTAGTTGCGGTTCATGTTGCCATCACGGGGCCGCATGATGTCGATGGTGGTGCCGTCCCAGTCCCCGCGAATAACGCCTTCCCGATACAGCCGGTAATAAGGGCCTTCGCCGACCTCACCGGGCTGCCGCTGGATCATCAGGCGCGGGTCACTTTTCGAAACTTTCCACTCACCCGCCGGGTCTTCGATGCGCATCTGGACGATGAGGCCATCGCCGTTGATGTCCTGTTGGCAGAGGCCATTGGTTTGTTCCTCACCGGGCAGGCAGCGCCCGTTGCCGCACCAGTGATGCGCTGTCGTCAGGCTGATCTCTGCGCCGTCCGGGTTGACACGCGGTATGATGTAAAACGTCGTGTGGTCCAGCAGCCAGGTCACCTGCGGGTCACTGCCGTAATTCGTGAGCAGATACCAGATGGTGTACAGCGCAGTGTGGGATGTAGCGACTTCTTCGGCGTGGATATGGGCGTCGACGTAAAAGGCCGGTTTGGTATCGTGCGCGCCAGTGGCTGTGTTGGTGAGGGTCATACACCACACATCCCGCCCACGCCAGCTTGTGCCAATCGATTCGAGCGCCGCAAACTGCGGGTATGCCTCGGCCAGTCCGTGCAGGTGGTGGGTCAGGTCTGCGTAGAGGAAATATTCGCCGAAGTCGAGAGCATAACCCATGCGCCTAAAACTCCTTGCTGATGAGGTGAGGCTGTGGGCGCACAAACTGGCCCCAGCCGCGCTGCCCGGTAATCTGGCCGTTGTGAAACACCGTTTTGCCGTTCACCAGGGTACGCACAACTTGACCCTGAAAGGTCATGCCGTGGTAAAGTTTGTCACAGGCGCGCGCTTTACTGAACAGCATCTCCTCGTGGATGGTCGTGGTTGTGTCCGGGTCATACAGCACAAGGTCGGCATCCGAACCGACTGCGATGACCCCTTTCTTCGGGTAAATCCCAAAGCGTTTTGCGCCGTTGGTGCTGATAAGCGCGACTGCCCGGTGGATGCTCAGTTTGCCTTTCAGGGCTGCGTCCATCATCCCAAGTACCAGTTCTTCCACGCCTGGCGCGCCCGGCGGGGTCCGCCAGATATCGGTGCGGGCGCGTTCTTTTTCCTCCACTGTAAAGGGGGAATGGTCGGTGGTAACGGCCATAAGGCTGCCTTCACGCAGACCTTCCCACAGCGCGGCCTGATCTTCGGGCTGACGGAGGGGCGGGTTGATCTTGGCGTATGGCCCCACACGGGTGAGGTCGGCCTCCGTAAACAGCAGATAATGTGGGCAGGTTTCGGCGCTGGCAGTCGATCCGGTGCGCTTGAACCGCCGGAACACATCCAGCGTTTCTCTGGAACTCAGATGGGCGATATGCAGGTTCGCGCCAATCGTTTCATTCATGCTGAGGAGCATGGCGACGGCCAGCGCTTCGACATGCGGTGGGCGCGATTCGCCATGTGAGGGGACATCGTTGCGCCCGGCGGCTTTTAACTGCTCGGTGTGCCATTCCAGAAGCTGATTATTTTCGGCATGAACAGAGCAGACCAGCCCGGTTTCGGCGACCATCTGTAACGCCTGATACAGCTCCGGTACATCGGGCAGGCACAGACCCTCGAATTCATCATCACGTCCTGCCGGCGCTCCGGTCATAAAGATTTTGAAGCCAATTGCCCCTTCGTTGACCATATCGGCAATCTCGCCGCGGTCCAGCAGGCCGGGCGCGCCGTACAGCGCGAAGTTGATATAGCTGTCCCGCTCACCGAGTTTCTTGCGCGCGCGGAAAATATCGCCAGTGGCGCAGCATGGTTTGGAGATAGGCATTTCAAAGATGGTGGTGACGCCGCCTGCCGCCGCTGCCATCGTCTCGGTAGCAAAGTCCCCGCGTTCCGGGTACGCCGGTGCGCGGCAGTGAAAATGAATGTCAATAGCGCCGGGGATCACCAGCTTGCCCGCCGCGTCGATCCGTTCATCCGCTTCCGTCGTGGTTCCCGGTGTGAGCAGCGCCGCAATTTTCCCGCCTTTCAGCGCGACATCCAGATGCTCAATGCCGGTTTCGGTAACAACCCTGCCGTTGGCGATCAGCGTGTCAAATCTCACGATAAATTATCCTATCTGAGCAGTATGTGTTCAATAAAGCGATTAAGGATGCGGGTGGTCGCGCCGAATTCCTGCAAATCGACATATTCATCGAAGGCGTGGGCGACTTCGTAACTGCCCGGCCCGAAAATAATCATTTCTCCGCGCATGAGTCCGGTCAGGTGTTTGGCGTCACTGCCCGGCAGATAGCCCACCGGCCCCGGCGCAGCCTGAATGACATCGCGAACGCAGTTGATAAACACGCTGGCGAGGGAGGATTCAATCGTGGAATCGAACCAGCTTGAGAACAGAAAATCACCGATGCTCAGTTCTGCCGGGGCTGCGTCTACCCCTTCGATCACCGCTTGCAGTTCGGTTTTGACGGCTTCGGGGTCTTCACGGGGGATCATACGGCGATCCAGATGGACCGTGCAGCTATCCGGCACAGCGTTGGCCGTGCTGCCACCCTGAATGACTCCCACGTTGCAGGTCGGCACACCGACAATCGGGTGTACACGACTGGCAAGCGTTTTATGATACTCGTCCAGCGCCAGCACCGCTTTCGCCATCGCTGTGATCGCGTTGATCCCGCGATCCGGGTTGGTGGCGTGGACCGAACGCCCTGCCGCGCGGACTGTGGCGCGCATGACACCTTTGTGGGCGACAGCGACCCGGTTATGAGTCTGTTCACCGACGATAATAAAATCTGACGCGGGGAGATGCCCGTTATCGGCCAGCCAGCGTGTGCCAAGCTGCCCGCCGACTTCCTCTTCAGCGGCGGCCACCAGCACCAGTGTGCCGAGCAGACCTGCCGGGTGCGCGGCGGCGCGCATCGTGGCAATCATCATGGCGGCGAGGGGCGCTTTATCGTCCACGCTGCCTTTGCCATACAGCCTGCCGTCCTGAATCACCGCGCCATAGGGGTCCACGCTCCAGAGCGCGGCTTCATTGGCGGCAATTGGCACGGTGTCAATGTGGGCGTGCAGCATAATGACCGGGTCGCCGCTGCCAATGGTGGCGATCACACTGACCGCTTCCGGTTTGTGGGGGGGAGCCAGTGCTGCGACCTGACAGCCGGCCTGCTGCATTTGCCCGGCGATGTAACGCGCGATGGCCTGCGTATCGCCCGGCGGGTTTGGCGAGGGGATTCTGACCAGTTCCTGAAGCAGCGCGAGCGGTTCAATCATCAGGATTCCTTCATTATATGGATGCCCGCACCTAAACGGTCAGGCCGAGCAGTTCGCTGAGATTGACACCTTTTGTCAGAACAGGTTCAATGCCTCCGGTAGCGGAAGTCATCAACAGGGTGATGCCGGGGCCATAACCGGCGCGGGGGCTGTCCCCCTGACCAATCACCCCGATGCCGACTGCGCCTTTGCGATAGCCGTGATTCCAGGTGCTGTCATAATCCGTCAGGGCTACTACATCGCCAAGCCACAGGTGATCGAGTCCGGTTTCGGCCAGCGCGCCGCGGTCCGCCGTTTGGATGTGCAGGGAACCCCCTTCGCTCGTCAGGCCTGCCCCGGCTCCCAGCAGATGCGGGGGTACGGCGGCAGCCACAGGAACCGCCAGCTTGCCGTCGGGGGTCGTCGAGAGGTTCAGGGCGGTCAGCAGTTCCGGCGAACAGCTCTTAATGGCGACATCCGGGTGGTTGTGTAAAGCAAGGCCGACGCCTTTACTATGGATCATGATTTTGTCGCCAATCGCCATTTTGCGGCGGCTGGCGCGGTCAAAGTGGATAATCACCTGATCGGAAAAACGCCCGGATTTGCCGCTGACGATGCCGCGTGTGCCCTTCGCATCACCGGACACCACCACCGCCGTGTTGCCCACACAGGACAGCGCGTTCAGTGCCCGGTTGCCGCCATCTTCTTTCACTGAGATACTGATACCTGGGTGGATACAATCAGCCAGCCAACCGAAGGCTGTGTCACCCACCGACACATTGTAGACGATGCCCCCGTAATAGGGCACAAGAAAGGGTTGTCCAGTGGAATCCAGCGTATAAGGTTCAGCAGGAACACCGGGCTGGGCGGGCATGGCAATCTGACCCATGACAGAGATCGAAACAAGTTTGTCAGCGTTGGTTTGGACACTCATGCGGCCCCCGGTGGTTGTGTTCTTGACAGGGGGGACAGGCGTACATATAATCCCCCGCAGTTCCGTCGATTGTCGACAGTCAACGATGCGCAGATTATATTTGTAGCCTATTAGGTTGTCAAGCGAATGACAAATGACGTTCATCTCAATCAGGTAAGCAACAAGTCTTTGCGTGAGCGCGTGTTGGATGTTTTACGGGACGCAATCTTGCACGGTGATCTGAAACCCGGCCAGTCGCTGGTCGAAACCGATCTGGCCGCCCGGTTGGGGGTCAGCCGCGCGCCGCTGCGAGAAGCCATTCAAATCCTCAACAAGGAAGGGCTGGTCGAAACGGTTCCTTATCATGGGACCACGGTTCGCCGCCTGAGCAAAAGCGATATAGAAGAAGTTTACAGTCTGCGCGGGGCGCTGGAAGCCTTCGCCATTGGGCGCGTTATTGCGCGCCACGATCATAAAACGGTGGCACAAGAACTGGACGCGATCTATCAGGAGATGCTGGAGGCCGCGCATATTGGTGATCTGAAACTGGTTAACGCCATTGACCGCGACTTTCACGACGCGATTATCCGTTTCAGTGATCATAGCCTGCTGGTGGCGACCTGGAGCGGCGTGTCGCTGCGCGTGCGGCAGATCATGGCGCTGCGGAATATGCGTAACAGTGACATCCGGCAGATCGCCTATAACCACCTGCCGATCATTGAAGCGATTGCTGAAGGGGATGAACCCAGGGCCGCGCAGCTTATCAAGACGCACGTTGCGTCTGCCGGGGACCTGATTGCCGACGCCTGGATCGACGAGGATGGAGGCAGCGGCTCATCGTGAACGTGCTGGTTACAGGAGCCGGCGGCTTTGTCTGCCGCAGCATTGTTGAAGCGCTGCTGAATGCGGGCCACACCGTCATCGCTGTGGATCGCGCTTTCGACGCTGACCTGCGGCGGCGCTGGCAGGATGCGCTTCACCTGATCGAGGCGGATGCAGGGGCGCTGCCGGCGGTGGCTGTGGACGCGCTGGTACACGGCGCAGCGGTCACGGCTTCTCCTGAAGACCGGCAGGAAACACCCGAAGCCAACTTTCAGGCCAATGTTGAACCTCTGCTGGCGGCGCTGGAATGGGCACGCGAACAACGGGTAGGACGATCTGTAATGATCAGTTCCAGCGCCGTGTATGCGAATACCCTGCCCGGCCCGGTTCCAGAAGATCAGCCGGTAACGCCGGATGGCCTGTATGCGGTGGCGAAAGCGACGCTGGAAGCGCTGGTCGCTACCCTGCGCCGCCGATATGCGCGGGATGCGCTGGTGATTCGCCTGAGCAGTGTGTACGGTCCAGGCGAGTTTCCCCGCGCGACACGCCCGCGCATCAGCCAGGTGGGGCAGATGCTGCACGATGCGCTGACGACAGGGCAGGTGATGGTGGATCGCCCGGATACCGCCCGCGACTGGACCTTCGCGCCGGATATTGGCCGGGTCGTGGAGCGTCTGCTGACCGCGCCCGCGTTAAATTATCCCCTTTACAACGTGGCTTCGCAGCAGGTGCTGACCGACCTGGAAATTGCCCGGCACATTCAGGCCGCCCTGCCGGGAACAGAAATCCGAATTGCGAATGAGCCGGTTAGCCCCGCGCTCACCCGACGCGGCTGGCTGGCGAATGACCGGCTGCGAGATGATCTTGGATTTAACGAATGGACGCTTTTTCAAACTGGATTGGCGCAGATGATTGAGGCGGAGCGATTGTGAATCCTTTACGGGTACTCCTGGCTGGATTGGGTACGCGCGGCAAGTACTGGGCAGAGGTGCTGACCCGCTCACCCCGCTGTGAAATCGCTGCTTATGCCGACCCCGACCCTGCGGCGCGGGACCGCATGATGGCGCGCTACGGGGTTCACCCGGCGTTTAATACGGTTGAGGACGCGCTGGCGCAGTTGGACGATATTCAGGCGCTGGTGCTGGCAAACCCACCTGTTGGCCGTGAGGCGCAGGTCCACGCGGCGGTGGAGCGCGGCATCCCCATGCTGATCGAAAAGCCGCTGGCGCTCAGTGTGGCCGAAGCAGCGCGGCTGGTCCGCATCGCCGAGAGCGGGAATGTGCCGCTGATGGTCGGGCTGAACTTCCGTTATCTGGGGGTGACGAAAGCCGTACTGGAACTGCTGCGACAGGGGACTGTCGGCCAGCCGGAATTTGCGCGCTTTACCTACGAGCGCTGGCGTGATGGACGCCGGCCCGACCTGAACAAATACCCGCTGACAATGGATCAGCCGATGCTGTGGGAGCAGTCCATCCATCATTTCGACCTGCTGCGCTATGTGTACGGTCAGGAACCGGTGACAGCGCAGTGCCAGACGTGGAACCCGTCGTGGAGTATGTACGCCAGCGACGCGAATGTGGCCGCCATCTTCAGCTTTGATGGCGGGTTTGTCGCCAATTATCAGGGGACCTGGCAGAGCAACTGGCAGGTCCCGCACTTTGAATGGCGAACCGAATGCACCGCCGGCGTCATCAGCCAGCAGGAGCAGTTTGGTGATTTGTTTTACGCGCGGCACGCGGACCCGGCGCTGACTCCTGTGCCCTTACCGCCGCATGAAACCTGGATTACGGAGACAGAAGGGCTGCTGGCCGCCTTCGTCAGTGCGGTGCTGGATGGCACACCGCTGGAATGCAGCGGGCGCGATCACCTGCGGTCATTGGCGATGCTGGAAGCGTGCATCGTGTCCAGCCAGCAGGGGCGGCGTGTGGAGATTGCTGAAATTCTGGCGGCCCATTGATACGGAACCACAGTCAGAGAAGTCGGGGCACTGATTGGCGAGAAGATGCCGACAGATCGGATGCTAAAACGCTGTGCTGCGCTGCACGCTTTGACCCGCGTGAGTGCCTGCGGGGCCGCCAGTAATTGATTATTGGTCTTTTGTGAAAGCAGTGATTCTATGGCAAACGTATTCGTAGGTATTCAGATCGGCGCGATCAGCTTTGTGGATGAAGGCGTTGAGCCGGTTCTGGATTTGCTGCAAGAAAAGGCCGGGGTGAACGCGCTGATGATCTCGGCGCTGTCGTGGAGCCGGGGCAATGCCGGGCGCGCCGCTTACGGCTTTCCCGATCATGGCGTTCAGGAGCCGGATCATTTACAGGGCGGCGGTTTTTACCGTACCGACCCGGCCCATTATACTGCCACCTTTTTGCAGGATTTCACCGCGCCTGACCCTCTCTATAAAGGCTTTGATACGCTGGCAGACGTGATCCCGGCGGCGAAGAAACGCGGTATGAAAGTCTACCCGTATTACTGCGAAACTTCCAGTTCTGGCATTCGTTCCATCTGGCAGCCCGGTTTTGTCCATTTTCTGGACCGCGATCACTGGGGTAAAACGGCTACGCGCCCCTCGCTGCTCAACCCACATTATCGGACGTGGTGGCGTTCGATCCTGAGTGACTGGTTCAGCAATCATGATCTGACCGGGATGCTGTGGGGTATCGAACGGCAGAGTCCGCTGATGGATATTTTCCGGGCGGACAGCACCACCGGCTTTGACGAGTATTTCAAGGCGGAAGCGCGGGCGCGGGGGATCGACGTGCAGCGGGCGCTGGAAGGTTATCAGAAAATTGACCTGTTTCTGCGCGGCGTGCGCAAAGGCGAACGGCCCCGGCATGGCGTTTTCGTGACCCTGCTCAGTCACCTGCTGCATCACCCTGAAGTGCTGATGTGGGAGAAGATGTGGCTGGACGCGCACCTCGACATGGCGCATGAGGTCGCGGGGACGGTGCGCTTTTTTGACCCCAAGCACGAAGTCGGTTACGGTCTGTGGCAGATCATCAACACCTATAATCCCTACCTCAAAGCGCAGTACGACCAGACCGGGTATGCCGAATATGCCGACTGGTTCAAGCCGGTGCTGTATCACACCCCCGCCGGAATCCGCTTCGCCAAGTTCGCCGAAGACTGGCAGAAAGGTGTGCTGGCGGACGCCACCCCTGATGACGCGTACCAGGCGCTCGCTACTATTCTTGATCTGAGCGACTTTATCGCCCCGCTTGACGAGGCCCCGATGGCCGGTTTCAAACCGGAATATGTCAAACGCTGGACCGAAAACCTGATCGCCGATACGGGCAAGCCGGTGTATCCTGGCATTGGCGTGGGCGTAGGTGATGGCGGCGCGAGTAA
Source organism: uncultured Anaerolineaceae bacterium (assembly GCA_964552425.1). GTDB lineage: Bacteria > Chloroflexota > Anaerolineae > Aggregatilineales > Phototrophicaceae. The sequence continues at coordinate 21,103 of CAZKIB010000037.1, forward strand.
GCCGATCACGCCGGACGAAATTACCGGCGGGGTTCATGCGGCCTTTGATGGCGGGGCCAGCGGGGTGCTGCTTTCCCGCAATTATTCGGAAGCCGAACTGGGCAATCTGGAGGCTGTCGGTCAGGTGCTGCGCGAACGCGGCCTGCTCAACTGAAAGCGACATACAATGGATATTGAAAAGCACCTTTCGCAGCGCGCGCGGCGTTTGATGGGAACCATCGGCGCGCAGACCTCAGTTCCCATCGCCGGGCTGATTAACCTGGGCAGCGGCACGCCTGATTTTTCGCCCCCTGTACACGTCTTCGATGCCATGCACGAGGCGCTGGACGCCGGGGAAATCCGTTATGTGCCCTGGACCGGCATCCCGGAACTTCGAGCGGCGATTGCCAATAAGCTCAGGGCTGAGAACGGGCTGGATTACGACCCGCAGACGGAAATTATCGTGACGTCTGGCGCGCAGGAAGCGCTGATGGTCACGCTGATGACGCTGCTGGACCCGGATGATAACGCCCTGACACCCTCGCCGCACTATGACGAATACACGCGCGACGCGAATATTCTCGGAAGCACGCTGATTCCGGTGGCGACCACACTGGAAACCAACTTCACCATCCATGTGGATGATCTGGAAGCGGCCATCACCCCGAAGACCAAAGCGCTGGTGATCGTCACGCCGAATAACCCCACCGGAACCGTGCTGCCAGAGTCGAAACTGCGCGAGATCGCCGAACTGGCGCAGGCCCGCGACCTGATGGTGATTTCGGACGAGATTTACGAATATTATGTATTCGACGGTCATAAACACGTCAGCATGGCGAGCCTGCCTGGTATGCGCGAACGTACCGTGACGATCAACAGCTTCTCCAAAAGCTTCGCCATCACCGGCCTGCGGCTGGGTTACATCGCGGCCCCGGCTCCAATCGTCGCGGCGATGCTGCCGTTTCATCACGCCATGATGATCTGCGCGAACACGGTGGCGCAGTACGGTGGTCTGGCCGTGCTGAGTGAGCCGCGTGACTGGTTTCAGGACGTGCTGAAGGAATATGATGGCCGCCGCCATGTGTGGATGCGGACGCTCGACTCGATTGGCCTGCCCTATGCCGAACCGCAAGGCGCGTACTACATCTTCATTGATATTCGGCCCACCGGCCTGAGCAGCGCGGACTTTGTGCGGCGGGCGCGTGAAGAAGCGCGTCTGGTGTTCCAGCCGGGCACGATTGGCGGGGGCGCAGGGGAAGGCTTCA
>CAZKIB010000037.1:22361-24948 GCA_964552425.1 uncultured Anaerolineaceae bacterium
AAAGCCTCGCCAGAATTTGACGAAGGGTTGGAACGGTTCGCGGCATTTGTCGGCAGACTGCTGGCTGAAAAACAGCCGTAGACGATTTACGCGATACATTTGCCATCGTTCAGGCTGGCGTGACAGGACGCCTGTGTTTGGGTTCCAGCGACTTTTCTGAAGTGGTTCGCGATGGAGTATAAATCATGCAGGATATTTACGATTACATTGACGCCCACAGCGACGAATACATCCGGGATTTGCAGACTCTTGTGCGCCAGCCGAGCATCTCGGCGCAGAACGTGGGTTTACGAGAATGTGCCGACATCGTCCTGAAGATGATGCAGGCCGACGGGCTGGACGCGCATCTGCACGAACTCGACGGTGGGCCGCCGGTCATCACCGGGCATATGACGACGCCGCGTTCCGCCAAAACCATGCTGTGTTATTCCCATTACGATGTGCAGCCGCCCGAACCGCTGGATGCCTGGCTGCACGGCGGTCCCTGGTCGGCGGCGATTGTCGATGGGGTGATGTACGGGCGCGGGTGCAGCGATAACAAAAGCGGCGTGCTGGCCTTCAATAAAGCCGCCAAAGCGTTTATGCAGGTGCGCGGCGAACTTCCGGTCAATCTCAAGTTTATTATCGAAGGTGAGGAAGAAATCGGCAGTGTGCATCTTGGCCCCTGGGTGGAACAGAACAAAGCGCTGCTCGAAGCCGATGGGATGCACTGTCTGGATGGGCCAGTGGATACCAGCACCGGGCTGCCCGATGTCGATCTGGGCCTCAAGTCGGTCCTGTTTGTCGAACTGATCGCGCGCGGCGCAAATGCTGACGTGCATTCGCTGAATTTTCCGCTGCTGCCCGCGCCGGTCTGGGATCTGGTGCGCGCCCTCAACAGCATCATGGACGAAAACCGCCGCATCCTGATCGACGGCTGGTACGAGGGTCTGTACGAGCTTCAGGATGAGGATTACGAACAGCTTGAAGAAAAGCTGCGCCGTGTGGACCTGGACGATATGCGCCGCGAGTGGGGCATTGACCAGTTCGCGCTGGGCCGGGACGGTGTGGAGGCCATTAAGGCGCGCGCTTTTGAACCTACTGCCAATATCGCCGGCATCGTCGGCGGGTATACCGGACCGGGTTCCAAGACGATTGTGCCCAACGAAGCCCGCGCCAAAATGGATTTTCGCCTGATCCCGAACCTGAACCCGCAGGCCGCCATGCGCAAGCTGCGTGAACACCTGGACAAACATGGTTTCAGCCACATCGAGACCCGCTTTGACCGCAGCGCAGAGCCGCCCTATAAAATCTCGGTCAAGGAACCCATGTCGCAGGCGGTTATCGCGGCGGCGACCAGACTGTATGGCGAACCGCCCATCGTCAATGGGGTTTCTGCCGAAGGGACGATTCTCAAGCATGTCTGGATTCCCTGCGTGCTGACCGGTTTCGCCTCTGCCGGGGCCAATCTGCACGCCCCCAATGAAAATATCCGCATCGACCACTATATCACCGGCATCAAATACGCCGCGACTATCATGCAGGAATTCGGCCAATTGGTCTGATTGAGCATTTTACAAGTGCCTTTGTCTGTGTTCTGATTAAGCATCCTATGTGCTGACAGGGATGCTTATTTTGTGAACGAAGCTTATTGAAGGCAAACAGACAGATGAATATTTCTGTTGACTGCGCTCAGGACCAGGGGGCCTTTGCACATTTCTGGCGGAGCAGCGGCTTTACCCCGGCCAGCCTGCTGCTGAATGCCGATATGCGCCAGAACATGGTGTATGCCGCGTCCATCCCGCACGGCGGCATGACTTATATGCGCATCCACTACCTGCTGGAACTGGTCACGGCGGAGGGCCTGGGGAGCGATTACCCGCGCTATAACTGGTCCGTGCTGGACAGAGCACTGGACGTGCTGGTCGAGAACGAACTCAAGCCGTTCTTTGAGTTGATGGGCAATCCTTCCGGCTATTTTACCGATTACCTGAACGACACGCAGGTATGGGCGTGGCGGCGGCTGGTGCGTGATCTTGCTCTGCACTATATTGAACGTTATGGTCAGGATGAAGTGCGAAGCTGGTACTTTGAAACCTGGAACGAGCCGGATGTCGGCTGGTGGACCCAGAGCGAGGCGGCCTTCTGTAATTACTACGACGCCTGTTCGGAAGGACTCAGGGATGCCGACCCGCAGTTGGTCATGGGGGGACCGGGCACAGCGCGCACGCTTTCCAGCATCCTGAAGACCTTCCTGGCGCACTGTGACAGCGGCACGAATTATTTCACAGGCGAAACAGGTGTGCGTCTGGATTTTATCTCTGTGCACGAGAAGGGCGTGCGCAGTTGCAGGGAAGACCTCAACCCCAGTTCGATGGGCATCTGTGACCGTGAAATTCAGGCGGTGGAATACATTCGCGCTCATCACCCCCGGCTGGCGCACGTTCCCTTTATCAACAATGAGTGTGACCCGCAGGTCGGCTGGAAGGATTATCACACCTGGCACGCAAGGCCCTATTACGCAGCCTTTGTGTGCAAGATGCTCAACCAGCATCAGGTGCGCCTCGCCGATGAACTGGGCGTGGATTATCACCTCTTGAGCAACGAT
>CAZKIB010000037.1:24958-25224 GCA_964552425.1 uncultured Anaerolineaceae bacterium
CACGGTTTTGTGGGCGAGTGGGGCAACCGCACCCTGCTGGCGCGCTTCGGCGAGATTGAGGATGTGAAAGCCCAGTCCGAACACCGCACGAAAGTCACTGACTTGCGGGAAGACCCATCCCGCCGCAAATTTGAGATGCTTAAAAAGCCGGTGCTGAATGTGATGGCGCTGCTGGCTTTGCTGGGAGACCGGCGCTGCGCGGTCAGCGGTACGGGCAGCGTGGCGGAAAATGTCGGTGTCATGGCAACCCGGCGCGGCGATGGGCA
>CAZKIB010000037.1:25246-39070 GCA_964552425.1 uncultured Anaerolineaceae bacterium
CAGGTAGCCGTGCTGATCTACAACAGCGAGGACCGCATCATTTCCTGCGGCGAAACCGCCATTGACCTGCAACTGGAGGGTCTGCCATTTGACCAGGCGGTGCTGGCGCATTACCGGATCGATGAGACTCACGGCAGCCCCTATGACGCCTGGGAAAAGATGGGCGCGCCGCGCTGGCCCTGGTCGGGGGAGTATGCCGAACTGCGCAGGCATCAGGAACCGGCCCTGCTGGAAGCGCCGCGTGAAATACGGGTGCAGGACGGCAGGCTGACTCTTGACTTTGATCTGCCGCTGCACGCGGTCAGTCTGATCGTCCTCAGCGCAAAACCGGACGACGCACCCGCAGCCATACGCGGCCTGCGCTATGAGCGTTATGAAGGTCTGACCGATAAAGATCAGGTCATGCTCATCTGGAAAGGGCCGAATTCGCGGACGCTGCGGACCTTTGAAGTGCTTTACAGGGACAGCCCGGATGGGGCCTTCACCCGCGTGAATGAGGTGGAGACCATCTGTACTGCGTTTCTGCATGTGCGTGAAAGGGTGGACATGCCCACTGATTATCGGATTTGCGCGGTGGATTACTGGGGCCGCGCCAGCGAGTCCGAAGTTATCACCGTGCCTGCGCTTGAAACACACTGACCAGAATAAAATCTGTAGGGGCACAGTGCGCCGCTGTGCCCTGTGCGATCCGCCGGCGATTACTGCGCGGTGTTGGTTTTTGGCAGTTTGGTTAAATCGAGCGATTCAGCATAATGGCAGCTTGCCAGATGGCCGGGTTTGATCTCGCGCAGCACCGGGGTTTCGGTCACGCAGCGTTTGCCATCGTTGAACGGGCAGCGCGTATGAAATGGACAGCCGCTCGGAATCGAGTACGGGTCCGGCACGCTGCCGCTGATCGGGTTCAGCCGCCCAATCTGCTGTTTCTGGCCGAGGCGGGGGATTGAGCGCAGCAGCGCCCCGGTGTAGGGATGCTTTGGGTCATAAAAAATACTGTCCACATCGGCTGCTTCGACAATTTTGCCGAGATACATCACCACCACCTGTTCGGTCATCTGCGCCACGGCGCCCAGATCATGGGTGATGAACATGGTCGCCATGCCGATCTCATCCTGCAAACGACGCATGAGAGTCAGAATCTGCGCCTGAGTGGTGACATCCAGCGCGGTGGTTGGCTCGTCCGCGATGAGCAGGTTCGGGCGGCAGGACAGGGCCATAGCGATCATGGCGCGCTGGCGCATCCCGCCGCTGATCTGGTAGGGGTACGACTTGAAGACGTTGTGCGGCTGCGGCATCCCGACCAGCGACAGCATTTCGAGTGTTTTGTCGCGCGCGTCATAGGCTGAAAGCCGCTGGTGCAGTTGAATGGTCTCCATGATCTGGTTGCCGATGGTATGCACCGGGCTGAGGGAGGTCATCGGCTCCTGAAAAATCATGGCGATTTCCGCGCCGCGCAGGCTGCGAATGAATTTGCCTTTGGGGTCAAGCTGCGTCAGGTCAATTGTTTCAGATGTGGATGGCCGGTGATAAATAATCTCACCCTGAAGAATTTCGCCGGGTGGGGGCACAATGCGCAGCACGGCCCGTGCCATCACGGACTTGCCGCAGCCGCTTTCGCCGACAATGCCAATCGTCTGGCCCCGGTTGACGGTCAGGGCTGCACCCTGGACTGCCCGGATGGTCCCTTCCTTGAGCGGAAAATGAATGTGCAGGTCCTTGATTTCCAGCAGCACGGGTTGGCTCATTTCAGACTTTCCCCTGGACAGCAGCACCCTGCAATTCGAGTTTTTCGGCGTAATGGCAGCTTGCGAAATGGCCGGGGCGTACCTCGCGCAGCGCGGGCGCTTCATGAGCGCAGCGTTTGCCATCGCTGTAGCGGCAGCGCGGGTGAAAATAACAGCCGCTCGGCGGGTTGGCCGGGCTGGCGACATCGCCGGAAAGCACAATCGGTTCCGTGCGGGCGCGCGGGTCTGGCCGGGGCACAGCCGCCAGCAGCGCTTCGGTATAGGGATGCAGCGGCGCGCCGAACAGGTCTTCTGTCGCCGCCGATTCGACAATTTTGCCCACGTACATCACCGTCACGCGGTCACAGGTATATTCCACGACGCTCAGGTCATGGGCGATAAACAGGTAGGTCAGGCCGAACTGCGCCTGCAAATCCTTCAGCAGGTTGATGATCTGCGCCTGAATGGAGACATCCAGCGCGGAGACTGGCTCATCACAGACGACCAACTGCGGGTTCAGCCCAAGTGCGCGGGCGATGCCGATGCGCTGGCGCTGACCGCCGCTGAAGGCATGAGGGTAGCGGTTCATATATTCGGGCCGCAGCCCCACCACCCTCAGCAGTTCCGCGATGCGGTCCCGCAGCTCGGCGCCGCGCGCCACGTCATGGATGTGCATTGGCTCGCCGATCAGTTGCAGCAGATTCATGCGCGGGTTGAGGGAGGAGTAGGGGTCCTGAAAAATCATCTGGATGTTGCGGCGCACGATCTTTAGCCGCCCCGCATCAAGCGCGGCGATGTTCACGCGCCCCAGTTCGCGGTCCTCGAACCAGACCTCGCCGCCGCTGGGTTCCACCGCCCGCAGGATGCTTCTGCCGGTGGTGGTTTTGCCGCAGCCGCTTTCACCCACCAGCCCCATCGTCTCGCCTTTGCGCACGAAGAAACTGACATCGTCCACTGCCTTGACATAGCCGCTGATCTTCGAAAAGAAGCCGCTTTTGATGGGAAAATATTTTTTAAGGTTCCTGACTTCAATCAGATGGTCGGTTGGTGTAACGGCCATGGTTGACTTTCTGTTGTACCTGTTAGCGGGCGTAAGGGTCGGCAGCGTCGCGCAGGCCGTCACCGAGGAAGTTAAACGCCAGCACCGCGATAATCACGGCGATGCCAGGCAGAAACAGCCAGGGAGCCAGCGCCAGAGTCTGGACATTCTGCGCTTCCTTGAGCAGCACACCCCAGCTCAGGGTTGGCGGACGCAGACCCAGCCCCAGAAAACTGAGGGCGGTTTCGCTCAGGATCATGTTCGGGATCGCCAGGGTGAGCGAGGCGATGATGTGGCTGAGAAACAACGGGACCATGTGCCGGAAGATCAGGCGGCGTTCACTCGCGCCGTACAGCTTGGCCGCCAGCACAAAATCTTCTTCGCGCAGTGATAAAAAGCGCCCGCGCACCACTCGCGCCAGACCGGTCCAGCCGACAAATGAGAGGATGATGGTAATGCCGAAGTAAATTTGCAGCCCGGTCCATTCCGGCGGCAGGGCGGCGCTGAGAGTCAGCCACAGGGGGATGCTCGGAATCGAGCGCAGAAATTCGATGATACGCTGGATGATGTTGTCGATGGCCCCCCCATAATAGCCCGATATGCCGCCGAAGATGATGCCCAGTACCAGCGAAAGCAGCACGCCCACCAGCCCGATTGACATGGAAATCTGCGTGCCGTAGAGCATTCGCGTAAACAGATCACGCCCGTTGCGGTCACTGCCCAGCAGGTAGAACGTCGCGGTTCCCTCCGGGTCATCAATGCCGAACAAATGCAGATCAGTTTCGATCAGGCCCAGGAAGCGGTACGAAAAACCATGCACAAAAAAATGGATCGGATACTTCCGGGTGGTATCCACCACGTATTCCATCGCCAGAGTTTCGGAATTGCGTTCGCCTTTGAGGGCATAGACAAAAGGCCGCAGGTGAATCGTACCGGTTTCGTCAATAAAACGAATTGGCTGTGGCGGCGCGAAAATGTAGCCGGAATTGTAGGCGCTGGGGTCGTGCGGCGCGAGAAATTCCGGGATCAGGGCGACAATATACATCAGAATAATCACGACGCCGCTGACCATCGCCATGCGGTGCTTGCGAAATTTCCACCACATCAACTGCAACTGCGAGGCGACGTAGACACGTTCGTCGGCGCTGCCGGGTTTTGCCAGCCCGTCGATGTCCTGAACGGGTTCGGTATTGGTGACTTGAGCGGTCATTCAGCCTACCTAATCAAATCGGATACGCGGGTCAAGGACGGCCAGCAGAATATCTGATACGAACGTCCCCACCACAGTAAAAGCGCTCAGTATCAGGACAAAACTCCCGGCTAAGTACATATCCTGCGACAGCAGTGCGCCCAGCAGCAGCGGCCCGGTGGTGGGCAGGCCCAGCACCACCGCGACAATTGTGTCTCCTGAAATCAGGGTGGGCAGCGACCAGCCGACGGTGCTGACAAAAGGATTGAGTGCCAGCCGCACCGGATATTTCCACAGCAGACGGACTTCCGAAAGCCCTTTGGAGCGAGCTGTTTCGACGTAGGGCTTGTGGAGTTCGTCCAGCAGGTTGTTCCGCATGATGCGGATCAGCCCGGCGGTGTTGCTGGTTCCCAGAATAATGATCGGAACCCACAGGTGGCTGATAAAATCCGCCAGTTTGCCCCAACTCCAGGGGGCGTTACGATATTCCAGCGAGAACAGGCCGCCGGCGCTCACGCCAAAGACCGTCAGGCCAATCCACATGAGAATGAGCGCCAGCATAAAGTCGGGGATGCCACGCCCGATAAAGCCGATCAGCGTGGCGAAATAATCCCCGAATGAGTATTGATGCGTGGCGGAATACACCCCAATCGGCAGCGCGACAATCCACGTAAACATCAGCGTGGCGAATGAGATGATGAAGGTGTAACCGAGCCGGTCCCAGATGAGTTCGTTCACTGGCTTGTTATGTTGAAACGACACCCCAAAGTCGCCCTGAAGCACGTTGCCAAACCACTTGAAGAACTGCAAGTACACCGGGTCATCCAGCCCGTAGCGCTGGCGCAGCGAGACAATTTCGGCCTCGTCCATCGTTGTGCCGGTGCTTTCCAACTGAGCAATATACGAAGTCAAAAAATCACCCGGCGGCAGTTGAATCAGGATGAAGCTCGTGATGGCAACCGCCATGAGGGTCACGAGAGTCGATAAAATGCGCCGGAAGATGAACTGAAGCACCTGTGTCGGCCTTTCTTAAGAACAGGTCGGCATCGTCACAATTACTCGGACCATCCGGGCAGCGAGACGCTGGCCTGATAATTGGAATAATTGTACAGCGGATTGCGCACCGGCTTGTACAGTTTCCCGCTTTTGGGGTTGTCGTCCTGCGTATACACCCAGATTTCGTTCTGGTCCCACACCACCACTTCGTCCCGGCAGTCCCCGGTCAGGTCCATGACGGCGTTACACATATCCGGGTGTCCGTCATCCGGGAACATGACCACCGCGCGGCCCCAGGCGTCGAACATGCCACCCCACTGGATATTGGGCGAATGCACAAAATATTCACCCGGCTGGCCGGTCCAGTTGATCGGCAGGCACATACTGCCAAATGGGTTGGGGGCCACATCGTGATAAATGTTACCCTTTGAGTCGTAGAAGTGGAGGATGCCCTGGTTGCCCCAGAAGTTTATTTGCACCACTTCGAGACCGGGCAGGTCGGGCCGGAAGTCCGCGATGGCCGGGTTCTGCGCGTGGCCGATGAAATGCTGCTTGAGGATGTTGCCCTGCAAGTCGGCATAGACCACGCCGGAATCGCTGGCTGTATAGAAGATTTTGGTCTGCGAATCGGGGCCTTCCATGAAGTTGACAATCGCGACACCGTCGGCATGATCCTGAATCTGGTCTTCGAGGGTCCACAACTGCCTGCCGTCATGGTCATACAGGCTGAAGCCAATTGCCAGCTCATCGTGACCGTCGCCATCAATATCCGCCGCGTAAGGGTAATGCCCGGTGCGGCAGTCCCCTTCCCACAGGGGTTCCAGTTTGTCGTTGTACACCCAGAAGTGCCAGTAGCGATCCTTGATAATCAGGTCACGGGGCGCGCCGATGCCTCGCAGATCACAGAAAAACAGGCAGTCCCCCAGAATACGCGGGAAGCGGTTGGCCGGCAGTTTGCTGAAGGGGGTTGGCGCTTTGTATTTGATCTTTCCGGTGGCTCCATCCGCCACAACGATTTCAAAATTCAGGCAGTAAATGACTTCGTTGCGGCCATCGCCATCAATGTCATGAATCTGAAAACCGACATCGTTAGTGAGATGATAATTGTCGGGATTGGGCGTGCCGGTCTGCCACAGAATATCACCATCAAAGGTCATGGCGGTCAGGCAGCTTAATTCGCTGTACTGGTCACGCGGACCGTGATGCACCATCTGGCCGATAAGGACATCGATCTGCCCATCACCGTTGAGATCGCCAAAACGCAGGTTGCGCCCCACACCAAAGCCGGGCGTTTTGATCTTTTTCCACAACACCGGTTTGGGGTTGGCGGCCCGCAGGTCTTCCAGTTCGCGTTCCTGCTTCGACTTGAGGACGTTGACCCTCGCGATTTCTTCGGTTTCGGTGGTGATTTTGACGGAGTGGAATGTGGTCGGCGCATCGGCCAGCAGCGCGACCTTGCCCTGTGGATAACGGTTGTCGCTGGCTTCCAGTGTGCCCAGGCCGCTGATCTCGCCTCGGAACTGGTTTCCGTTTACGCTGATTTGCAGTGTGTAGGTCTGGCCGGCCTGCCATTCACAGGGCTGCTGCGCCAGCTTCTCTTCGTAAGGCTGGTGATAGCCGGTCTCGTGTTCGACAAATTTCAGCACCAGACCACTCTCGTTCAGGCCAAAAAAGTAGTAACAGCGGCTGTTGCGGTAGCGAAATGTGACGCCCACCTGTCCATGTTTCGCTTCCGGCGTGAACTGAACAACCACGTGGTAATCGCGCCACAGGGGATCGCCGGTGGACAGCATGGGGTGTGAATGCACGGCTTTGTTGGTGGCGGTCTGGGCCATCACGTGGCCGCCGTTGTGCGGCTGCACCTGCCAGGCGCGCCCGGCATCCGCCCCGGAAACGAAGCAGGCCACGGTCCAGTTACCCCTGGGGGCCGCTTCCGGCAGATAGTGATATTCGGTATGCGCGCCCACATCGGCAGAAAATGCGCCAATTTCGAGCGCGCTGAAATCGTCATGAAGCAGAATTTCGGTCATGTCAGCCTCGATATAAAGACATCATTTCAGATGCCTGTGAAGCATGGACTAGATACAGGGGGAGGACTGAACCCTCCCCCGTACATTCACGATATGTTTGGATTTTGCCGCGTTATGAACTGACTTTGTAGTACTGCGCGGGGTTGGTTGTCCCCATATTGCCCGCTTCCCAGGCGATGTTCCAGCCGGTATCCGGCACGTTGCGGAAGCTGTCCACCACCGGGATGGGGACTGGCGCCCGGTCACAGATACCCATTGTGAACAGATTTTCCGCCTGGATGTCCATGATCTGGGACCAGAGAGCGATCTGATCGGCTTCGTCCGGGGTGATGCGCAGTTCATCGAAGAGTTCATACTGGCGCAGGACTTCCGCTGGTGGTTCCTCGCCGGATTCACCGCCAGTGGCATACCACGTACCCCACTGGGCCGCCCATGAACAGCCGGGCGTGACCGGGATAAAGTCTGCCGGGCTGATAACCGGGCGCAGGCCACCCTCGCAGAAATCGACGTTGGCGTCCATTTCGCTGGCTGTCAGGCGGGTCGCAAACAGCGAGTCGTCTTCTGGTTTGACCGAGGCATTGATGCCAATCTGCTGCCACCAGCCGGCGATCAGTTCCAGCGTATCCACAAAGTCATCGCGGCGTGCGCGGGTCTCCATCGCAATGCTGATCGGTTGGCCGTCTGACCGCAGGCGGAAACCGTTGGCGTCGCGCTCGGTCAGACCCATTTCATCCAGCAGACGGTTGGCTTCATCCGGGTTGTATTCGGTAAAGTTTTTGGCCGCCGCTTCGTGATAGAACGGGGATTCGGGCAGCGGGGCGCACTGGCGAATTTCCTTCGGCTGGCCGAGGTAAATCAACTGGCGGATTTCCTCGCGGTTGATGCCATGTGACAGCGCGATGCGGAAGTTCTTGTTCATGTACAGTTCGCGCTGAATGGGGTCTTTATGATTCAGGTTGAGGCCGAAAACAAAGATATTCGGTTCGCTGATAGGCGCGGCGATGACTCTGAAGCCACCCTGCGCTTCACCCTGTTTCAACGCCAGCGTGTCACGCGGGAACTGGCCGACGGAGAAGGTTTGCAGTTCCGCTTCGCCGGAGAATACTTTCAACTGGGCAACCGACAGCTCACGCACGACTTCCGTGTAGACAGTATCAATGTAGGGAAGCTGGTTGCCTTCGGTATCGACTTTGAAATAATACGGGTTACGGACGTAAACATTGCCTTCTTCGTTGTAGGTTTGTAGGTCCCAGGGGAATAGCACGGGCATCCCTACACCAGTGTTGAAGCTTTCTTCGTTGAGGAACAACTGGGTCCAGTTTTCCAGCCCGGAATCCGCCACTTTCTGCGCCAGCTCAGCTTCGTCAGCATACTTGGCATGGAACTGCTCCAGGTAGTGACGGGGTTTGAAGGATTCGTTTCGCGGATAGCCCATCTGCCGCAGGAAGAACGGCGCGGGGCGGGTAAAACTGTAACGCACGGTGAAGTCATCGACCATTTCAAGTGTCGGGCGCTCGCCGCCGGCGGTCAGCCAGGTGGGGAAAGCGGGATACAGGTCGCTGTTGCTGATGATGTCTTCAAACCAGAACACCACATCGTTGGCAGTCATCGGTACACCATCGGACCATTTGATGCCTTCACGAATGTGGAAAGTGAAGCTGCTGGCGTCGTCATTGACTTCCCATTCATCGGCGACATTGGGCAGCAGTTCAGCACCACCCATCGAAAAACGCAGCATGGGTTCGTATTGCAGCAGTTCATAAACGTGGTCATGAGCCACGTTGCGGACGACCATATTCCAGGTCCCGCCGTACTGGCCGATGGATTCCCAGGGTTCGACGACGAGCGGATTGGCCGGCAGACGATCCGCAACCGGGGGCAGACCCGCGATGTCATTCAGTGCTGGAGCCTGATTGTAGGTCATCTGGGCCGCTGCGCTGAAGGGCAGGCTGGCCGCCGCCATGCCAACGGATGCCAGCGCGGAAACACGGAGAAATTCACGACGAGAAATATCTTTGCGCATTGTCTTATTCCCTATAACTGATCTATCACAAAGAGAAATATTGCTGACCGATCCTTGGATATGAGTGACCGCTGCGCTGCTCCTTTCGCCACACGAACCATCTGGATGGATCAGACCAATGGTTAACGTTAATCGTAGAGCAACACAAAAAACCTGTCTCGCTCTTTTAGGACAGGTTCGCTTCCATTTGAGACACACCCGGTTATGAGCTTTGTTCGCCGCGCTGAAACGCGCTTGGGCTAAGACCGACTTCACGCCGGAAGACCCGGCCAAAATGCGTGCTGCTGGAAAAACCCACTGCCAGCGCGATTTCCGTGACACTTTTGTCGGTGAGACTCAGCAAAGTCCTGGCTTCTCGTACCCGGTAGCGGTTGAGGTAACTGACGGGGGTGATGCCCATGTCCTGCTGGAAACAGCGGTCCAGATGCCGTTCGCTCACGCCGGCATGGGCGGCCATATCCCCGCGACCAATCGGTTCCATATAGTGTTCATGGATATAGGCCATCACCTTGCGTACCACCCGCTGGGCTTCACTGCCGAGATGCCGGTTGCGGGCCAGCGCGCTTTCGATATGCGCCAGGGTTTCCTCCACGCTGAAAACCCCTTTGCTCAATACCAGCGCCACGCCCTGACTCATCCGGCTCATATCCGCTTCCGTGAGCGACAGGCCCGTCAGCACAATGGCGGGTATGCCCCGTGTGATTTCATGCTCCTGCATCGCCAGCAGTACATCGAACCCGTCGAACCCCGGCATGACCAGATCAAGCAGGACCAGATCGGGCCGCCACTGCTGCATGAGTTCCAGCGCGGTCCGCCCGTCAGAAGCCTCCAGCACATGGCAGCCCGGTAACTGCGCCTGCACAGCCCGCAGGTTCATATCGAGCGTCTGGCGGTCATCATCGACAATCAGGATCGTTCGCGGGTGCTGGTGATCGGCCAGATCATAACGCGCCAGCGCCCTTGAGAGCGCGGCGGCATCCACCGGCTTGACCAGATAATCCAGCAGCATCAGCGCGCCGCTGTTTTGTTCCTGCAACAGCGAATAAAACATCACCGGGATGTCCTGCGCAGCCGGGTGTTCCTTGATAAGCCGCACCAGTTCCTGACTTTGTGGCGCTTCGATCTGCATGTCGAGGATAATCAGCGCAGGCGGTTTATCCAGCGCGGCGGGCAGCCACTCCGCCGTGCCGGGTTCAACTTCCAGAGTCTCGATTTCGAAGCCCTCGCGCACCAGATGCGTTTCCAGATGGCGTTCCGGGCGATGCTGATCGGTTATCAGCAGCACCGTCTGGCGGGGCACAGATTCCGGGCTGGCTTCCTGAACGCGATAATGGCTCATGGTCGGCAGGGTAAAGTAGAAGGTTGATCCGCTGCCTTCTTCCCCCGACGAACGAACTCCCATACGCCCGTTGTGCATCTCGACCAGCCGGCGGCAGATCGCCAGCCCCAGCCCCATCCCCCCGTACCCGCGTGCGGCAGATCGCTGGGTGGTCTGGAATTCATCGAAGATGATGTCCTGCTCTTCCGGCGGAATGCCCAACCCGGTATCGCTGATCGAGATAGTGACTTCACCCTTACCAATGATGGCGGACATGGCGATTTCGCCCCTGGCAGTGAATTTGATGGCATTGTGAATCAGATTCAGCAGCACCTGCTTCAGCCGGGCGGCATCACCCCACACCGCAATGTGGGTTTCCGGTATCGTCACCTGCCATTCAAGCCCCTTCTGAATCACAATCGGTTCGACCACCGCGCTGACCGCGTACAGCACCTCCATCAGATCAACCGGTTTGCGCACCAGTTTCAGCCGGCCTACCTGGCTGCGCGCCAGATCAAGCACATCGCGCAGCAGATCATCCAGATGCCGGGCGCTGCCATAGATGCGTTCCAGGTCCTGACGATACAGGGTGGGCAGCGGGGGACGCCCACCGTTCTGTTCATCCAGCAGCATCTCGCTCAGGCCAATCAGCATATTCAGCGGGGTGCGCAGTTCGTGGCTGACCGACGCGAGAAAGCGGCTTTTGAGGCGGTTGGCTTCCTCGGCGGCGCGCTGTGACTCTCTGGCTTCCTGATAAAGCTGGCTGTTCTGCCGGAATAACTGGGCGCCTTTGAGCGCGCTGCTGATCTGCCCGCGCAGCATGTCGTACACATGACCATCACGCGGACCAACCTCAAAGATCGCCAGTCCAAGCTGTTCGGCATGAAAATGGAGCGATTCGACCACCAGACTGTAAGGCGATTCGGCAGGCAGCAAATTTTGTGGGAGAAGCTGTGCGCTGGGGAAGACCGGTGGGAGCGCCTGTTTTTCACTGCGGCCATTTCCATCATAAGCCATCGCCAGTCGCACACAGTCGAGCGGCCGCTCCGGGTCTTCGTACAGACACAGGTAAGCGCGCGGTATGTCCAGACGCGGCAGTTCACGTGCCAGTACCTTCATCAGTTCAGTGTTGTCAAAGGTGGTGACAAGCGCCTGGCTGATCTCGTACACCAGGTCGGTGCGCTGCTGGGCTTTCAGGCGTTTGTTGGCCTCCTCCCAGACCGCTGCCTGGCTGACCAGCACGCGCGCCTGTTGCAACAGGTTTTCCGCCCGGCTCAGTTTCGGAAGATCATGGACGCGGGTGAGTACATTCTGGCGCAGGCTGGAGACTCGGCTGTGCCAGACTTCCATCTCATCGCCCGCCGATGCCGCCGTTCGCAGCATACTGGCGAGCGTGCGCAGAAAAATGCCCGCCGTTTCGTCATTCAGTTCGGCGGCAAGACTGGCCCACAGGGTGCGCTCACTCTGATCGTGGGCGTTCACTGCCAGTTCATCCAGAGGATAGGCGATGTTCGCTGTCGACGAATCGGCAGGTGTCGCCGCCGCGCGCACCACTTCGAGATCAAGGCATCCGCACGACTGGCGGACCACCAGCCGGGTGGGCAGCAGGATTTGCTGCGGAACCGGGCGGCCCTCCAGCAGTCCCAGCAGCATCTCAAAACCGCGCTTGCCCTGTTCGTAAAAACCGCCATCGACTGAGGTGAGCAGGGGCAAGGGGGAGGTCCCTGAATTGTCGAAGCCGACGAGGATCAGGTCTTCCGGCACACGCTTCCCGCGCGCGGTTAACGTATGAAGGGTATCCAGGGCTAACCCGTCGCTGGCCGTAACAATCGCGTCAAAATCCAGCCGTTCGCGGTTTAAGAGCCACTGGATGCTGCGCTGCTTGTCGAAGGTCCAGGTTTGCAGCGGCGGCGTCACCAGATCAGGATCATAGGGAATGCGATAATCGCTGAGAGCCTCGACATAGGCCCGAAGACGTTCTTCGGCATCATAGAATTCCGGGCCGCGTACAAAGGCGATCCGGCGGCAGCCATGCGTTTCGATCAGATGCACAATCGCATCTCGCATCCCGCTGTAGCTGTCCATTAACAAATGGGGAATCGCGCGAATTTTTCGTCCGATGATGACACAGGGCAGGGCGGCGAACTGATGATAAAAGTTCATCTCGGCTTCAGTATCGAGTCCGCTGCTCAGATAACCGCGCACCAGCAGGCCATCCACATGGGCCTGTCTGACCAGTTCGTACAGGATATTGGGCGGGGAACGCCGGTCCGAGTCCACAGGCAGGGTACTTCCGACCAGGGTAATCAGGTCGACATGATGCGCGCGCGCGGCATCAACCACGCCTTTCCACATTCGCTGCGGATTGCTTGTTACCAGTTCATTTGTCAGATAAGCAATTCGCATACCAGCCCTGAGACTCCTCACCGCTTCAGACGCTGATTATAGCGCCACAATGGGCAGTCCACCTGTACCTGTAAACCACTGGCGATGTCGGCGGCCAAAGCAGCGTAATGGGAAATGTAAGATTGCCTCTTCCTGTCTGTTTTTCAGGTGATTATCCCGGTGCTGTTCTGACCACCCCGCTGGCGATCACAACCACTTCAGGGGATAATAGCCCGCGTCCAGCAGACCACGTTGAACGGGGAGCGCTATGACTGAAAGTATCACACTGTATGTCAATGACCGGCATTTCGAGGTGAATGTTGACCCGGAAACCCCGCTGCTTTACGTGCTGCGCAATGACCTGAGCCTGAAGGGGCCAAAATATGGCTGCGGTCTGGAGCAGTGCGGGGCGTGTAAAGTCCTTGTGGATGATGCGGCTGTGCCTTCCTGCCGACTGCCGGTGAAGCAGCTTACAGGCGCGCACATCACCACTGTCGAAGGACTTGGCTCCCCCGGAGAACTCCACCCCTTGCAGGAAGCCTTTCTGGAAGAACAGGCCGCCCAGTGTGGGTACTGTACCGCCGGGATGATCGTCGCGGCGCAGGGACTGCTCAACCGCCGGCGTTACCCCACCGATGGCGAAATCCGCGAGGCGCTGGCCGATAACCTGTGCCGCTGCGGGGTCTATGATCGCATTCGTCGGGCCATCCGACTGCGCATCGGCAGGCCGGTATGGGAGCCGGTCTATGAAATGCGCGACGTATTGGATATTTCACAGTCTGAAACCGCTGCCGAACTGCCCGGTTCCCTGCGGCAGACCCCCGACCTCGACGCCTGGGTTCGCTTTGATTTGGATGGTACGGTCACGGTTGAACTCGGACAGGGCATCAGAACGGCGATTGCGCAGATCGCCGCCGAAGAACTGGATGTCGCGGTGAATCGGATTCGGGTCATCATGGCGGATACCGGCCAGTCACCGGACGAAGGTGCGACCACCGGCAGCATGTCGCTGGAAACCAGCGGGAATGCCATGCGCTTCGCGGCGGCAGAAGCGCGCCACATTCTGCTGGACATGGCTTTCGAGCAGTTGGAATCAGAAACCCCCGCTGCGCAACTGATTGTC
>CAZKIB010000038.1:0-1457 GCA_964552425.1 uncultured Anaerolineaceae bacterium
CCTGCTTGCCCTTCTGGCCTTCGGTAATCTCGAATTCGACCTTGTCGCCTTCGTTGAGCGAGCGGAAACCGCTGCTCTGGATCGCCGAATAGTGGACAAACAGATCCGGGCCGTTTTCCTGGGTGATAAAGCCGTAGCCCTTATCGCCGTTGAACCACTTCACGGTGCCTCTTGTACGTTGTGCCATTGTGAAATTCACTCCTGAATCACCTGGTTTTGCTATTGCCTTCTGGTACACACACAATTCCCGGTTTGTTCAGGAGGTTGATGCGGTACTCTGGAGAGTACATGGTGATTTGCTGACCTCAATGCAGAGGCTGGTAGTGCAAATGAAAATGTCTTCTCGTGCGGCAGGCCGGGTATCTAACCAAGACACCCCCAGGGTAAGGCGAAATTGCCTTTGCTGCCCTGGTGCATGGAACAGTATACGGTACATTTATGTAAAAAGCCATGCTGAATATCGGAATGGACGCTAGACGATAGTCCGCAGGCACAGGAGAGAGTCAGGCATGACGGCTGTATTCGCTGTCACCACACGCGGGCTGGAACCGATCACCGCCGCCGAAATGCAGGCGCTCGGATTCACCCGGCTGCGCACCCATTACCGGCGGATTGAGGCCGACGGCGACGATCTGGCCCAGGTGGCGCGGCTGCGCACGGCGGCTGATGTCTTCGTCCACCTGGATCACTGGCCGGCAGTCAGCCACACCCGCGACGAACTGGCGCGTATGGCCGAACGCAGCGCCGCGCTTGATTTTGAAACGGCCCTGTTCACCATCCGTCAGGCGCGTGCCCTGCCCCACCCCATTACGTTTTCGGTCACGGCCAATTTTGTCGGCAAACGCAACTACAGCGTGCCGGAGATGAAGTCGTTTGTCGCGCGCGGAATTCTGGAAGCGCACCCCGCCTGGATTTATACCGAAGCAGATGATGAGGCGGCGCTCAACCTGCGCGTCTTTCTGGAACACACCGAAGCGACCATCGGCCTGCGTCTGCTGAGTCAGCCGCTCCACCGCCGGGCCTACAAGCACAGCCATCTGCCCGGTTCGCTCAAGCCGACGGTGGCCGCCGCCCTGCTGCGGATGGCAGGCGCAGCGCCGGGACTCACGGTACTGGACCCGTTCTGCGGCGCGGGAACCATCCTGATCGAAGCGGCCAGCATGGGACTGAACGCATTGGGCGGGGACCGGGACGAAATGAGCCTGCGGGCCGGGATCAAAAACGCGCGCGATGCCGGTGTATATCCTTATGTCTGGTGTGGTGATGCGATGCGGGTTCCGCTGGCGGCAAACAGCGTCGATCTGGCCGTGACCAATCCGCCCTGGGGCCGGCAGATCGTCGTGGATGAGTCGCTCAAAACGCTCTACCAGCGTGCCGTTGCGGAGATGCAGCGCGTCGTCAGACCGGGTGGGCGAATTGTGATCCTGACCACCCTGCCCGACCTGATCCCGGCGGCC
>CAZKIB010000038.1:1501-2963 GCA_964552425.1 uncultured Anaerolineaceae bacterium
GGCAGACTCCGGTGGTTCTGCGATTTGAAGGTTAGCGACTATTCGTTCCTGTTACATGAACTGATCGTAGAAATCGTACTTCAGTTCGAGTATCTCTTTTTCAATTAACGCACAGTGTTCCACGCCAGCCACACCACTGTCGATCAACATAATCTCAAGGATATTGCCCAACCGATCAGAATGTGTTCTTGGTTTACCCAGTTCTGTGACCATAAAATCGATTTTGCGGGCATCATGAACATGATGGGGATAGTAGAAACGCGAACGCTTCTGGGTGCCACCCCGTTCGGTCAATCCTTCCATTTTCATTCGCGGCCAGAAGCGACCATATTCTTCCGATACCAGTATTTCACCCCAAAATCGAAGGAGACTCAACAAACGAATCTGATACAGCGGCTCATCTTCAGGCACACCAACCAGTTGCAGCGTTCTTGAGAGTCCCTCAAGCGTAGCCTGAGTGGGTACAGACGTAATGATTTGTTCACGCGTGATGCCAAGATTGAGCAAATCCAGCACCAGAAGCTCTCGATGAGAAGGCTCATCGCCTGCGCTTCCAGGATATTCTTCACGCAGGATGGCGCGGGCTGTTTCTATGGCATCCGCATTCGTCAACCCATCAATCACCATATCATAGACGACGGTGAATGCCAGAGACACAAAACGGCGCTGCAAGAGCAGTTTCCGAAATTCGCTGGATGGCATTATTTCTTTAGACTGCATCTGTTCAAAAACCGGATGCTGGTTAAATTTGACAATCAACATCTTTTCCCAATCGTTCAGTTGTTTCAACTCGCGAGGAATACGAGACTCAATTGTTAAGGGCATTGCCTGACTCCTGGAAGAAGCACTTAAGATTCAAAAAACGCTGCAACGATCTTTTTAGCCCGTGATAAGATCCGTTTCCCATTCATTGTTTTCCAGAGTAAGGGGTGGGTTGGTCACATCATTCTGCCACAATGTGCTGAATTCCGATTCCATCAATTTGCCAAAATCGCTGTCGCTGCCCTGTACCTCCAGTTGCAGAGTATTAATTGCCAGCTTACCCTGTGGAAAAAACGAAACCGTATAGGTGTTATTCACCTGATAAATCGAAAATGAAAGCAGCGCAGAATAGGTTTTAACTTTCAGGTTGTCTTTTAGCTCAGTCGGAAGTCTGTCGTACAGCGCAGACAGGCTTCTGAGATTGCTTCTGATTTCGCTTTCCACACTTCGGTTTACCGAAGCACCCCGCAGGCGAGCAATTTGTGACCGGGGTTGCAGAAGTAAAATTTCCACACGCGCCCCGTTGCACACCGCCTGATACAATTCATCCTGAAAAGCGTCCAGGTTGGGAATCCAGCTTTGCAGAATGCGAATGAGATGGGTTTCTTTGGCAGAAACCAACTCCTCAAAGATGCTGTTATTGAAGTTCGGATGAACCTGATAGATTCCTGCATAACGATTTTTCAGCAGTGTTTTGGCA
>CAZKIB010000038.1:2995-6892 GCA_964552425.1 uncultured Anaerolineaceae bacterium
GAGCAGCTTGATAAAATGGCGAAGCATCTGTCCAGTTCCAGCAGGAGAAAAATCGTAATGGTAGCGAGGATAAACAGGGTGATGCCGGGGATAGCCTGGGAGATTCGTTCGTCCGCTGGAATGAGGCCGAGGTTAAAGAGCAAATCCAGCGCTGATGCAAAAATGCCGATTCCAATCATCACAATCAGTACAATTTTTTCAGACCAGCGCCTCATAATGGCAGTACCCCGCACAATGTTTTAATGTACATTCTAGTAGGCATTCAGGGATTGAGTTCCCCTAATCTGTGGGGAAAACGCAGGGTTCGATCATCAATAGACAACAGCAGTGCCTCCGGTTAAGCCCGTTAGGATCGTTGTTCGGGCAGACTCCGGTGATTCTGTATTTTGCGAACTGAGAAAGGTACGTGGTATTGGAACCCATCGAAATCGTTCAGCTACAGCCTGACGAGTGGCCGGCGTACCGGAAAATCCGGCTGGAAGCGCTGCGAACTGAGCCGCAGGCATTCGGGTCGTCGTATGCCAATAACCTTCAGCACCCGGATACCTTCTGGCAGAGGCGCTTGCAGCAGGCGCTGGCCGGCGAGGAAGGCTGGCTGCTGTTCGCCCGCTCACAGGGCCAACTGGTCGGCCTGATCGGCGCGTATGTCAGCGAGACACCCGGCGTGGCCGACATCATCTCCGTCTATGTCACGCCGGCCCATCGCGGGCGCGGTATCGCAAAGCGGCTCATGGATGCCATGATTGACACGCTGCGCGCCACCGGTTCATTCCACAAACTGACGCTCACGGTCAACACCCAGCAGACCGCCGCCATCGCGCTCTACCGGCAGTTCGGCTTTCAGATCACCGGCCAGATTCGCAGCCCGATGGGCGACGGCCAGCTTTATGATGAGCATGTCATGGAGCGCGTGTTGGACTGAAAACGGACGTAAGAAGTATTCTGCCCCCAGGGCAATCGCATCAAATTTGATTTTATCTGTTTGCGCCCTTATGACCCCTCCCCAGCCCTCCCCGAATTCAGGGAGGGAGGCAGAGCGTGCGTGAAACAAGTCTCCCCCGAATTCGGGGGAGATTTAGAGGGGGTCCAGGGCCACCGCAGTTCAAAAGTGTACACCTCCACACTTTTGATGCAATCGCCCTGATTTTGCCCCGCAGCGGGCTTGCGGGTATGCTCATGGGAAAATTCTGACGGTCTGATTGCCCAAAAAACTATTGTCCAGCGGCGCAGGCCCATTCATCCAAAAGGAACCGACATGACGCATACATCCGACATTCAGCGCCCGTCCAAAGACCTGATCGAAGGGCTGAAGCATATCAGCAGCGCCACCGCCACCGGCGAATTGAGCCGGTTGGGAATCCGCGATCCGCACATTCGCGGGCTGCGCTCGTGGACACCCGGCGCGGCAGTGGTCGGCCCGGCCCTGACGCTTCAGTTTATGCCCAAGCGCGAGGATATGTACGGGCAGGACGAATATGCCGACCCGGAAAAACAGCTTCACCGCCATGTGCTGTATCATGCCCAGCCGGGCGACATCGTGGTGGTGGACGCGCGCGGCGACCTGGGCAGCGGCATCTTCGGCGAGATGATGCTGACGTATTTCAAGGGGCGCGGCGGCGCGGGTGTCATCATCGACGGCTGCATCCGCGATTATCCGAAGGCCAAAGACCTGGGACTCGGTCTGTGGCTGAAGGGCGTGACGCCCAATTTCCACACGCAGACCAACCTCATGCCCTTTGCGGTGAACGTGCCGGTGGCGGTGGGTGATACGCTGGTCATGCCCGGTGACATCATCGTCGCGGATGATGACGGCGTGGTGGTCATTCCGGTGAAACTCGCGCCGGAACTGCTCGCCAAAGCCAGCGAACATCACGAATGGGAAGAATTCTCCAAGCTGAAACTGAGCGAAGGCGGCGACCTGCGCAAATATTACCCCCTGCGCGAGGATGCCCGCGCCGAATACGAGGCATGGCGCGCGGCGCAGCACAAGTAGCGCTTCAGCTTCTGCGGCCGGTTAAAATCGACGGCAAGGCAAGACAAGTCCCGTCAGGACTGGGACAACGCGGTGTGCATCCTGAAAGGATTTGGGTTGCTTTGCCGGATACTTCAGTGTCCGGCGGTAAAAGTGAATGAAGATTTCGCATCAGGAAACGCACATGATTGAAGAACATGAGCGCGCGATTCTGCTGGTTGATTTGATCGAACAGAAACTGAAAGCCGGGGATGTGGGCACTGTGGTTCACATTTACAGCGATGGCGCGGCCTATGAAATTGAGTTTTTCACGATGGATGGTCGAACGCTGGATGTGGTCACGGTTGAAGCCAATCAGGTGCGCCCGGTCAGCAGCCGCGATATTTTGCACACCCGTGAACTTTCCGCATAAGGCACGCGCACTTGCCAGGGGGAATCCATGAAAGCGGTGATGAATTATGGGGCGGGCGACCTGCGGCTGGAAGACATCCCGATCCCGAAGGTGCGCAACGGGGAGGCGCTGCTCAAAGTGCTGGCCTGCGGCATCTGCGGCGGGGAATACAAACTCGCCAAAAAGCCTGATGGCGCTGTGCCGGAAACGGAAGGCATCATTCCGGGGCATGAGATCATCGGTGAGATTGTTGAGTCCCGCAGCGAACTGCTGACAGCGGGGATGCGCGTCGCCATCTCGCCCAACTACAGCTGCGGCTGCTGCGACCCCTGCCGGAGCGGGTTCCTGTACCTGTGCGTCAACCGGCCCCGGCGGACGGCGGCTGTCGGCGGCGGTTATGCCGAATACGGCCTGATGCACCCCAGCCAGTGTTATCCCCTGCCCGACCATCTCGACCCGCTGGATGCCGCCATCACGGAAACGCTGGCGTGCTGTCTGCACGGCGTTGAAAAGGTGAACATCCAGGCCGGGGAGCGCGTGCTGATTATCGGGGCCGGGGCCAACGCCCAACTCTTCGTCCAGATCGCGCGCATCCGGGGCGCGTCCCTGGTCATGGTGGTGGATAACCTGCCGGACCGGCTGGCGATGGCGCTGGAACTGGGCGCGGATATGGCGGTCAACCCGGACGAACAGGACCCGCTGACCGCCTCGCCATTACTCAGAAACGGGGCCGATGTGGTCATCGTCAATCGCGGACGAGCCGAAGCCGTCACCAGCGCGGTGGAATGGTGCGGCAGCGGTGGCCGGGTGCTCTGTTATGGCGTGGCCGCTGCCGGGGTTCCCGTACCCATCGAGCCGCACATCCTGTGGAAGAAGGAACTCTCGGTGGTAGGCAGCCGCTCGTATGGCACACAGTTTGGAACAGCCCTCGCGCTCATCGGCGCAGGCCGCATCCGGGTCAGGCCGATCATCACGCGCACCGTCCCGCTGGAGGGGGTCATTGACGCCCTGCGCAGCCCGCAGGCCAGCATCAAAACGGTGATTGTGCCGTGATTCCAAATCCGATCTTGTAGGGGCGGTTCGGGAACCGCCCACGCAGGATCATTCTATTTTTCAGGAGAGACTCACCCATTGGACCACATCCGAATAATTCAGGCCGGGCTGGGCGCGATGGGCGGCAACTGGTTCAGGGCCATCCAGAACACACCCGGTGTGGAGACTGTCGCCTGTGTCGATACGAACACGCAGGCGCTGGACCGGCTGGTACAGGCAGGCAGCATCGCGAAGGAACACTGCTACACATCCTTTGCCGGCGCGCTGGAAAATGAACGGGCCGACGCGGTACTGATCGCCACGCCGCCGGACCTGCATGAACCCGTGTGTATCCAGGCCGCCGCAGCGGGGTTACACATTCTCTGCGAAAAACCGCTGGCGGATACGCTCGAAGCCGCCCGGCGCATGACTGCCGCTGCCCAGAATGCCGGTGTTACGCTCATGGTGGCGCAGAACCGCCGCCACTACCCCTTTATCCATA
>CAZKIB010000038.1:6915-7138 GCA_964552425.1 uncultured Anaerolineaceae bacterium
AGGAAGGCCAGTATGGTCGGCCTGGGCAGGTGTTTGTCACCTTCCGGCAGATGTTCACCCGTGACAGCTTCCGCGACGAGATGCCCCACCCCCTGCTGGTCGATATGGCGAATCACCACTTCGATACCATCCGCTGCGTCCTGGGGCAGGAACCGGCCGGCGTGCTGGGAACTGCCTGGAATCCCTACTGGAGCCGCTTCAAAGGGGCCGGGTCGGCAGCGGT
>CAZKIB010000038.1:7150-7391 GCA_964552425.1 uncultured Anaerolineaceae bacterium
CCGATGGGCTGCGGGTGCTGTATGAAGGAACCTGGCACACCATCGACGTGGATATGACCGCCAACGGCTGTGACTGGCGCATCGAATGTGAAAACGGTGTCTATGCCTGCAAAAACGATGTGGTTTATAAGGGGGCAAGAGGTTCGTCCGCTTCAGGTTCGTTCGGCAGTGCGCTGGCTCCGGTTCCGATGATCGAGATGCAGCGTCAGGGCGGCGCATACCTGCTGCACGAATTCATGAC
>CAZKIB010000038.1:7401-10461 GCA_964552425.1 uncultured Anaerolineaceae bacterium
ATCCGCGAAGGCACACCGCCCCAGACCACCGGCGCGGACAACCTCAAAACGCTGGCGATGGTCTTCGCGGCAGTCGAAGCCGTCGATACCGGCCGGCATATCCGGCTGGCGTAGGTCACAGATGTCATCCCACCTGGCAGCATGATACCAGTTAGTATCCAAATTTCTATAAAAATACTTATATATAAATATTGACATATAAACATTGTCATCCTACACTGTGATTCAACGTATGGGTAGGAGATAACGATGAGTCCTGAAGCGATTTCGATGATTGGTCTGATTCTGTTGACGGTCCCAACCATTCAGTTTGGCGGCTATTCCCTGCTGCGTTTTCTGACCAGCGGCGCGCCCGGCTACCGCGATAACCCCCTGCGGCGCAGCATGTTCACCGCCGGCCATGCCCACGCCGGTGTCATCGTCATTCTGTCGATTGTGGTGCAGCCGCTGGTGGATTACGCCAATCTGCCGGTTTTCTGGCTGTGGCTGGTGCGGGTGGGCACGCCGCTGGCCGCCATCCTGATTTCGGCGGGGTTCTTTCTGTCCGTCGCCCGGCCCGATTCCACCCGCCCCAACGCCCTGATTAACCTGATCTACATCGGCGCGCTGGTTCTGGCAGTCAGTGTGCTGGCATTGGGAATTGGTCTGCTGGCGGCGTAGGGTCATACAAAGTGCGATGGCGTTGGCGAACTCATAAAATACCAATGACTTGTGGCAGGGGCAGTTCGCGAGCTGCCCTGGGCGCATCGCGATGCGCGCCTACAAGCTTAATTCGCCAACAACATCAAGTGCTTTATCGATCCCCTGATAAAGCACTTCCCTGCCTTCTTATCGCCTCACCTTACGCAGATGAGCGGCCTGGATGCTGATTCGCTCTTGCCGGACAGTGCGCAGCCTATCCGGCAAAGCAACCCAAATCCTTTCAGGATTCACACCGCGCCGCCCCAGTCCCGACGGGACTTGTCTTGCCTTGCCGTCGATTTTAATCGCCGTCAGAAGCCGAAGCGCCCCCTGGCCCCACCCCAACGAGGAGATTGTCACCCACTGCGTAAGGTGAGTTATCAGAATGGCACAACAGAATGTAATAAATCATAACACTTTTAACCAATGCACTGCACCCCGGCCTGCATTCTACTTGGCTTAAAATAGCCCTTTACTCGCCTTTTCCGGGGAACAGACAACTTACCATGAGCCAGGTGAACCCACGCGATTTACGTAAAGCCTATATTTTCTCGACTCTGACCGAGGACGAATTGAATGCTCTGGCTGCCGAGGTGGAGTATGAATCCCACCCCGCCGGCGCGCTGATCTTCCGGCACAATGACGTGGGGGACGCCATGTATATCGTCCAGAGCGGCGCTGTCGACCTGTTTGTGAAGGATCGAACCGGCGCGGAAGTGAGCGTCTTGCAGGTTGATGCCGGCCAGGTTTTCGGCGAACTCTCCCTGCTGGACAAGCGCCCGCGTTCCGCCAGCGCCCGCGCCCTCAGCGAGGTCCAACTGCTCGTGATCCGGCGCAAAGCGCTCGTGGAACTATGCGTCGTCCATCCCCTGATCGCGCTGCGGATGCTCGAAATTCTGGCCGCCCGCCTGCGTTCCTCGTCCGTGATGGTTCAGGAGCGTATTATCCCCAATGCCAACGAAGCCATTGAGGTCAAACTCAGTTTAGGGGATCGCATCTCAGACCTGTTCACCGGGCTTTCCGGCAACATCATCTTTGTCGCCATCAGCCTGGTCTGGTTCGTGGTGTGGATCGGCTGGAACCTGGAAATTGTGCCGGGGCTGGAACCGTTCGACCCCTTCCCGTTTGGCCTGCTGACGATGGTGGTCTCGCTGGAAATGGTCTTTCTCTCGCTGTTCATTCTCATCAAGCAGTCCCGTATGGCCGCGCACGATAAAGTCCGCAACGACATCGAATACGAAGTCAATGTCCGCGCCGAACTGGGCGTCCGCCATCTGAGCGAAAGCATCGAGGGCTTTGAGCAGCACATGCAGCAGCGCCTGGATCATCTGGAGAAGGCGCTGGTGGCGATCACCCACGACAAACCGGAGGCGACCCGCCGCCTTCAGCCAGAACAGGCTGAAAATGGGGCCAGCCAGAAGCGCTGAGAAGCCCTGCCGGGAACCGCAAAAGACACGGAACAGGCTGGTTGCAGGGGGCGATTCGCGAATCGCCCCAGATGCCACAATCCTAGTCGTTGGGCCGCGAGATTTCGGCCACCACTTCGGCGGTTTCGCGCGTTTCGGAGGTGCGCAGCGCAATATCCGCCTGCGAAACAATGCCCACCAGTTGGCCCTGCTCATCCACAATCGGGATACGCCGCAGTTGATACTCTTTCATGCGTTCCAGCGCTGCGTCCAGGCCATCCGCCGGCCGGCAGGTGATCGGGTCAGCGCTCATGACCGCGCTCACAGGGGTCTGCGACGGGCTGCGTTCCTCGGCCACGACACGCAGCGCCACGTCCCGATCCGTCACCACGCCGACGAGCCGCTTGCCACCATTCGCCACCACCGGGATCAACCCCACATCTTCCCGTTCCATTAAACCGGCAGCATGTACGACTGTGTCCCCCGGTTTGCAGGTGACAGGGTCGCTGGTCATCACTTCATGCAGACGTTTCATGATTATTCTCCTCGTCTGGTTTACCCTATCCTGCCATTCTAAACAGTTCGGAGGCTGGATAAATCACCCGGAGGGCATGTCTTTATATGGGTCAGATGGCCGGTGCTGCGTCCTCCCGGCGCTTAGTGCAATCTCAGCCTGTAAGCATTTCATGTCGCCCGTCAGCGAAAAGCCCGGAAGCGATCATCGCACATGTCCAGAGTCGCTGAGGGTCGCAGCCTGAACTGGCGACTGATGACTGGCAACTGGTCACTGCATTAGGGTACAGGTTTCCCAATACGCAGCCCATGCCCGCTCTCCTGTGCCGGACGAGTCAGCCGGAAAGCATGATCGGGAAGTCTGCGGCGGCGGCCATAGCGGAAATAATCGACGGTTCCAGTGACTCGACACATCAGCGGGTAAGGGATCAGCCGCGCCACACGAACACCCAGCCAGACC
>CAZKIB010000038.1:10493-21122 GCA_964552425.1 uncultured Anaerolineaceae bacterium
GAACACCCGGCCTGAAACTGGTATTGGGTTTGAAGGGTATATCCAGCATTCGGGGGGCATAGTCGAGACTCAGGAAATCACAGATTTTGCGCAGCGTGGCTTCTGTGTCGTCGCGCAGGTCCGCATACTGGATTTGCAGCAGAGAATTCGTCACCCGGCTCAGGTTGGCGACAGCTTTCTGATAATAAACCCAGCGCATGGCATTGTTGAGGACAAAGACGTAACGCCACCAGGCAAATCGAAACCGTGATCTGTGCATTTCCTTAAAGGAAGCAATCACCGCGTCAGGATCGCGCTCAATCGCAATGAAGCGCGCGTCAGGATAAAGCCGGGCGATGCGGGTCGCATAAAGCGTATGGTCAGGACTCTTTTCGACCCAGCAGGATGCCTGACACCATCCGGCGTGGGCCTCCATAACTGCGCGAAAGACCGCCGCATAATCCGTCGGCCACAGGGTGTAAAGAAACTCCTTATCAGCCCCGGCCAGCACGAAATAATCCAGAGCGCTGACCACCTCCACAAATTCGATAAAGTTGGCCTTAATGCTGAGATCACCGTAGCGCCCGTAGAAATAGCGGAAATAAACGCTCTCACGAGTGCCATGCCCCGCCTCGTCGACCACGCCGGCAATTTCCGGATGCGCGTTGAGCAGATTGGCAAGCCAGGTGGTCCCTGAACGCTGCACCCCCAGCACAAAGATCGGTGTTGCCATGAATCCTCCCACACCGGGCGACATGAATCCGTAGCTGTGGAGTTTAGCCACAACAGGCCGATTTGCGTAACAACTGCCACTACGACGCTGCGGAAATCACAGAAATCTCCCTTTAGGGCGCGGAAGCCACGCCGTTTTAACGGCAGTGGAGGCAGCGCCTTCTGGCTTTAGCCGAATGTGGACTTGCAGATTTCGCACACCTGCGTTAAACGTCATATCATGAAGCTCATTGCGCAAGTCCGACTTTATCCAGATGATCCGCAGCGCGCCAGGCTCAAGCAAACGCTTGAGACAGCGAATGCGGCCTGCAATTACATCAGCCAACAGGGCTGGCAGACGAACACCTTCCGGCGCTACGACCTGCAAAACCTGACCTACTATGAGGTGCGGGCGCGCTTCGGTCTGACCGCACAAGTGGTCATTCGCTGTCTGGCGAAAGTGGCCGATGCCTACCGGAAAGATCGAGAAGTGCAGCGCACCTTCAGACCACTCGGCAGCATCGCTTACGATGACCGCATTCTCAGTTGGGAAACCGACAACCGGACGGTATCCATCTGGACACTCGAAGGTCGCCAGCGCATCCGTTACGGCGCGGGCGAACGTCAGCAGCAGTACCTCCAATACCGGCAGGGCGAAACCGATCTGGTGTACTTCAACGGCATGTTCTTCCTGCTGGCGGTGTGCGATATACCCGACCCAGATGAAATGGATACAGAAGGCGCGTTGGGCGTTGACCTGGGCGTTACGAATATTGCCACGACCAGCGATGGCGACATCCACACCAGCGAACCGATTGAACGCAACCGCCAGCGCCAGCAAAAGCTGCGTTCTGATCTGCAAGCGCGCGGCAGCCTGTCAGCCAAACGCCACCTGCGCAAACTGGCCGGCAGACAGCGCCGTTTCCAGAAAGATGTGAACCACCAAATCAGCAAGCGACTTGCTGCCGAAGCCGAACGCACGAAGCGGGCCATTGCGCTTGAAGACCTCAAGGGCATCGGCCAGCGGACCAGGGCTAGCGGGCCAGAGCAGCGAGCCAGACACAGCAATTGGGCGTTTGCGCAACTGCGGCAGTTCATCGCATACAAGGCGCGTATAGCGGGTATCCCGGTGGTCTATGTTGCCCCCCGCTATACCAGCCAGCGCTGCTATGAATGTGGGCATACCGAAAAAGCCAATCGTCGTAACCAATCTGAGTTCCTTTGCTGTGCCTGCGGACACACGGCTCATGCCGATGTCAACGCGGCGAAAAACATTGCTTTGAGGGCGGCAGTCATACCGCCTATCGTCTCGGATGCTGCGGACACAGGTTCGCAGCAGCGCCAGAGACAAGCTGCGCGGCTTTAGCCGCCGTAGTTTATGACAATAAGCGAAATGGCATGTACCGGGAGCGTGAAATCGAGTGAGAGCGTACGGCCTGTGACGGTCAGCGACTGCGGCGTGCGCAGGATCTCCAGCCCTTCGCGTGCTTTGATGGCGGCCCGCTGCGCTTCGGTGGGGTACATCGGCCGGCCCTGCCGCACCCATTCGGTATAAGCGTTGCTGTGATACTCATCAATGCGGTAATGCTGCATCGCCGGCTGACCTTCACCAAACGGCAGATTCTCGATTTGCAGATGGACTGCGCAGGCTTCGGCTTTGTCCCAATCGTCATGATGATTGTAAACCAGAATGGCTAACTGACCGTCGGCAAGCGTGGCAAAACCGGATACATCCGGCGGCGCATCCATGCCGTTGTCATCGGCATAGTCCAGCGGGGCCTGTGTGCCGCTGCTCTCGAAATACACAGCCTGATCGCCCAAACGAGCATACAGGCGCAGGAGATTCAGAATGGGCTTGTCGATCCCCTGTGTCGAGAAGGCCCGTGTGCCTTCAAAGCAGCGCTCTCCCACGAACATAAACGCCCAGGTCAGCAGCCGCACATCCCACTCATTCTCCTGCGCGTAGCGGCTGACTTTATCGAAAGCCGCCGCCACAAAGCTCGGATAATAAGCCGTGTTGCGAAAATTCAGGTTGATATTGTCCCACGCGCCGCCCGCCGCCCAGCCATCCGGGTCGATCTCCGACAGCACACATTCCAGCCCGGCCAGCGCGGGA
This sequence comes from uncultured Anaerolineaceae bacterium, assembly GCA_964552425.1. Taxonomy (GTDB): domain Bacteria; phylum Chloroflexota; class Anaerolineae; order Aggregatilineales; family Phototrophicaceae. Next base: position 13,300 of record CAZKIB010000038.1, read on the forward strand.
TACCGGCGGATGATGTCATGGCCGGCGCGGGTATCTCGCAGGATACGTTTGACCGAGGGAGGCGCTTGCCGGCGGTGTCTGGGGTCGGCGCGGTAGCCACCCCCCTTGACATGAAAGCTGACAAAATCGAGCGGCGTGCCCTGCCCGCCGGTGTAAAAGTTTGTGCCGCTGACGCAGTGGTCGAAAAACGCATCCAGAAATTCACCGGAGCGGCGCTGCGGGTTCGGGTTGGTCGTTCCCGGACCGCCCACGCGCGCGGCTGGAAAGGCGGCTTTCACTGCGGCGGCAGTGTAGTCGTACAGCTTCGAAAATTCCTCAACCGTCCCCTTCCAGTAATAATCGAGGTCGGGTTCGTTCCACAGTTCCCAGTACCATGTTTTGATTTCGTCCGCGCCGTAGCGTTCCAGACAGTGGCGCGTCAGTTCGTAAATCAGGTCGTACCACTTCTGATAATCCTTTGGCGGAGAAGCGAAACCATATGCCCGATAATGCTGGTGGGTCCAGGTGTCTCTGGTCAGGTCGTAACGCGCCGGGTCGGCCAGATCCTGCGGCATGAAACCCAGTTCGACAAACGGCTTGCACCCGTATTGCAGGATGGTATCCAGCACGAGGTCCACGAACGTCCAGTCATACACGGGCGCGCCGCTGTCATCTTCGAGATAGGCGTTGGTCGACCCCCACTTGTAGAAGCCGTGCGCGTTGCCCGTACACAGCAGATGATGCGCCCGGATGTAGTAGGGTTTTTCCTGCAAGACCATAAACTTGCTCAGGAGTTCCTGCCCTTCCGGCGTGTAGGTGTAATTAATTTCGTCGTAGCCGATGTAATTCCAGTTGTGCGGCATCGGCCCCAGCAGGCGTCCGGCATCCACGCGGACGGTGACGGGTTCAGCGGTCATGGGCATATCCTCCGGTGTGCTTCTCCATCCGCATAGCATACCGCACGATTGAAAATCAGATATAAAAATGGACAAAATTAAAGAGGTTCATAATTTAGGATGACATTTGAATTTGAGGGACGCCGGTCTCACATCGCGCGTCGTCCGCCCCGGCTCACACTCACCCAGGCGGAATACCTGACGTTTTCGGCAATAACCTACAATGTATGGTTCCTGTTTGTCCTGCTTGTGGTGCATTTTGAAACAGGATTCACGGCCTCTCAGTCCAACATCGAAACTATCGCCGGCTCAAGTGTGGAGCTTGGCGCGCTGACACTCGCGCTTTTAGGACTCTGGCTTCAGATGGGCACAGCCGATACATGGCTAACCCTGGGTTTATTCTTCATCTCTCTGTTGTTTATCGCCGTCGTGATCGCCGGTTTTTATACCGTCATCACCTGGCAGCCCGAATTTGGTGAACCGCAGTACCTCTCCGTCACCATTGTGATTTTTCTCGGTTTTGCGGCAGGTCTTCAAACCAGCGGCGCAGCAGCCGCGCATCTACTGCCGGGCGCAAAACGAATGCTGAATCTGTTCAGCCTTTCGCCATTTATCCTGCCGCTTCTGATTCCCATCAGCGTAACCGGCCTGAATAAAGTATCTTTTGTCGTGTTGATATTTGCCGTGTCGTTGATTGGTCTGGTCGTGCTGGCGCTGATCGTCGTCAGGTCGGTTGCGCGACAGCCTCAACAGATCAGAGAAGCCAAAAAACTCATTCTCGAAAAGCTTGAAGCGCTTCAGATCGAACAGATCAACAAGGCAAAATACTTCCGTCAGGAAATCAAGCCTGTTGAGTTTAATGGCCCATTAAGCGAGCATCTGCGTAAAAACGGTCTGGCCGACGATAACCCTATTCTTCAAAACGCTTTTTCTCAACTGTTTTCAGAAGGCAGTGTGAGTCACCAGTACGGCTCGATGTGGCGGGTTCCTGCTCAGGCAAAATACAATGCAGCACACAGCCTCTTGCTGGAGATTGATGTCATTCAGGTCGAGCGCAAAGAGCGTGACTCTGATGCTACCTGCCTGATTGATGACTTTGATTTTGGCCCTCTCGCGAGGTGCATCTGCAAACCCCTTAAAATTCCATTCTTTATCTGTAGCCGCCATATCGTGCCAGCCCTTTACGAGAGACTCCTGATTCAAAACCACTTTACGCTGTATATGCTGGGACCCGATCACCCGATCAAAGTGCTGACATTCGTCAGGAACGGCTGGCGTCCTGATTCGCAATGGATCAGCACCTTTGAATCGTTTCTGTCCACCAATGATCCTATCCCTGAGGACAAAATTTATAAGAGCCTGCGGGCAGTTCTTCCAGACAGTTTCACGAGGCCTTATGGAAGGGACGATGAACAGGTACAAGAGTTGAAGGATGTGCTGAATAAGCTTTAGTTCTTCAGCCAGCACATGCTTTTATTGGATTACACCCCGGCCATTTCCGAAGCGAAACCGCAGCAGATCAGCCGGCTAGTGATGCCCCGCCCTACCCTGCCGGCTTCGTTTAGTGATAAGGCTTCCAGCCCACGTTCGTCACTTCGCTCACGCCATACCCACGCTTATTTCAGATACGCGGCCAGGGCTTCCACATCTGCAAACGAACACAGCGGGACATCATGTTCCGTGAGAAATTGTTGCAGGCGCACATCAAACGCCTGACACCGCTGGTGAAGGCCATCCAAATCCCCGGCGACCAGGTACGACAGCAGGTCTGGAAACCCCAGCGCCACAAGGTCCTGCTCATATTCCGCCAGGCTGTTAAAACCGGAATACCCAATGCCTGTAAAGGCCTGCGCCATATGGATCATCAGTTCGTGATAGAGCGATATGAAGTTGAAATCAAACATATCCCGGCGTTCACAGGCCAGCATCAGGTGCTGCAAATCACCTTTGAGTTCGGGATAAGCCGCGTGAAACACCTCACGGAACGTCACGTCAGGGCGCTGCACGCCGCGCTGTTCCCCAAGCAGGAGCGCGCGGGTGGTTTGCAGCAGAGTCTCGCAGGTGGTGAGCAGTTCATCCGGGTCAGTGCTGTGGGTAAGCTGATCCACTGTACTGGCGAAACCTGCCGGGAGTTTCGGCAGCGCCAGCACCTGATTCAGCTCGCGCGTATCGACGACAGCCTGATTACAGACGACCAGGCAGTGCAGCACTGTTCTGAGGATATGCCGGGCCTGCTGCATACAGGACAGGCGATGGCCCTGCTCTGCCTGCTGCCGCAGCAGGTAGTACGGATAACCTGTTCTCTGGAAGATGTCCTGCGCCTTTCTGAGCATGGCGGGGTATGCGGCGGGTTGTTGCAGGTCACGCAGGCGGGCGGCCAGTCTGCGAAAACGGTCTGCTTGCACCTCTGAACGCTGGTACACAATCTCGCTTTCCAGCAGCACTGTACAGCTTAAATCGTCAACGTTCGCCATCCGTTCGAGATGTGACCAGTGCATCGGGTAAAAATCGACCATCGTATTGCTGACCAGCACCGTGATGCTGTACCAGGTCGAGTCGTGTGCTGGAACCCATGAAATATCGAGGTCTGAATACCTGTGCGCCGTGCCTTTCGTGTAGGAGCCATAACGGAAGATAAGATCAACCTCATCACCCATCTTTTGCAGCAGCGCATCCTGAAGAATTTTAGTGGTTTGTTCTAGATCCAGTGTCATCATCTGCCCCTTCACCTTATCATCAGCGAGGTGATGACTCAGAGAATAAACCGTGCGGTGTCAGGGAACTATATCCACCCCTTTCAGATGGTTGCGATGCGTTCATGCCGTCAGACAGGGCGCTTTCATCGGGTTAGACCCCGGCCAACTCCGAAGCGAAGTAACAGTAGACCAGCAGGCCGCCGATGGCTGCGAACAGATGCCAGAAGCCGTGCCCCTGAAACGGTGAAGTCGGGTTGCACCAGATGCGCCAGACCGCGCCCGAAGGCAGCCAGCAGGCGAAGGCGATGATAAAGGCGACCAGCACCGCGATAAACCAGCCGGTGCTGCGCTGGAAACCCGGCGTGAATCCCAACCAGGCGGCGACCATCAGTAGCAGTTCGACCACGAACCATAAACCCGCCACGATCAACTGCGAGTTGCGCGGCGACAGCCGGTTCAGTGCGGTCAGCACGCCGACAATGACCGCAATCGCGCCGAAGATCAGCCAGACCAGTTCCAGTGGCGCGCCGAACCACGCCCCCAGCAGGCGCGTCACTGTGTAGCTGAGGCCAAATCCGGCCCACAGGATGATCGACAGGTTATCGAACCAGCCCGCCCAGTTTTTCAGCGAGGCATGGAACAGCATACTGCCCGGCCCCATAAAGATCAGCGCCAGCGCATAGCCCAGCGGGATCAGCGAAACCGGGTCCGCCATCGGATTGGGCGCGGGAACCGGGCGTGTGCCGAGTATCAGCGCGATGGCTAAACCGGCGGCGATAAACGCGAGGTCGGACCACACACCGATGGGCTGCTTCACCCATCCCGTTTCGTAGCCCTCACAGAAGGTGATTTTTTCGGGGTCGCCCGTGTTGAGGAAGTCGTCGTAATCCGCGTCATTCGCTGTGGAAGGAAACCAGTGAAATGCCAGGCCGATCACAAAAAACGCGCCAAGCGTCAGCGCAGTCCACACCAGCACCGGCAGCCAGATCGCGATACTCACTGACGCGACCAGCGCGACAGCCAGAATCAGACCGATGATCGTAAACGGAACAATTATGCCGTAGAGTGCCCACCGCTCTTTGTTTGACATTTCGCAGCCCCTTCGCTGATGCGTTCCCCCTCCATCATGATTGCGAAGCGCGCCTTTGTCAAAACAGGTCTGTGAACAGCGGCAGTGTGGAAGGCTGCCCTGTCGCCAACCGAAGATTTCGCGCACGGTCAGATTAAGATTGGACGATTTCCGTGTGCATCACTGTGCTGCTTTGATTGATAGATCGTGTTGGAGAGAGATGCTGCGCAGGGCCGGTCTGAGCCAGCCATAGAGTACACTTGTCTGCTGTCCGGCAGTTCGTATGACAACCATTTTTTGGGGCATAATAGATCAGAGAATGAACATATATTGCCACCTGCATGAGATACACGGTGATTTTAAGGGGCATATCCTATGAGATTATCCATTGGGCGTAAATGGCTCATCACTGGTTGTCTGTTGATTGCTGCGCTTGTCGTCGTGGGTCTGGTGCTGTTGGAACGTGCTGTTGACAATATTTTTGACCAGATTACCATGTCAGATTGCAGATGGACTGCCACAGCCTTTGTATGGAATGACGACGACAAAGATGGTATACCCGGTGAAGACGAAAACCCGATACCCAATGTCCCTGTGCATGTGGATGACGTACAGAATAACCGTGTAAAGGTAACTTCTGGGATGAGCGATGCGCAGGGAAATGCCAAGATGGACTTATTCGTTGCTGGTTGCCCGGAAACAGATTTTCAAGTCTACGTTGAACCATTGGAAGACTACTGCCTGACTACACCAGAGCGCATATCACAACACCCATTTAACTTTGGTTTTGTACTCTGCACCCAGATCGATGGTTAAGCCCCGGACAGTCGTACAGAATGAGGAAATTGAGCGATCAGGAATCTGCTGAGGAACTATTATGATGACTTCAGATGTCTCCATAAGTCCGGCGAAGTGGCTTACTTGGGCCAGGTTGGTGACCATTACACTGATCGTCATGCTTATTGGGATAATCCTGGGTTCTATCACCATCAATCGTTTGGGGCTGTTTAGGCCACCGCTGCTGCCATACACGGTAGCTATCTATCTGCTGCTCTGGCTGCCAGTTTTTATCGTCGGTCTGCTCTTGAAACCAGGAAGCAGCCGAAAACCATTGGTGTGGCTTGTCGTCCTGGGTATTGTGGTTGGTATCCTGGGGTTAGTGCTGCTGGGGCCAGCCTTTAATTATACCGCTGGTACTTGCCAGCCTGCCCCACTGCCGGGGCAGTCCGTGCGATATGAATGTCTGTCTCAGCCCAACTATCAACAGGCTCAATTGAACTACATTCTCGAAGGGAACGAAGGATCACCATTCGTGCAGGTGATCAACTGAATGTCTCAGGTCAATTCCAAGTAACCATTTTGCGCAAGATAATCGTCGATAGCAGGTCAGCGACGGTACAGATTGAAGCAGATGCAGCGCCTCTGCCCTGGTAAGACATGTGTGAGCCGCCGCTTCAACCTCTTACTCGTTGTAAGAATTTCGTTCTCCTCTTTCCTGAGCCGGACATCATCGCAACTTCACGGCAGCGCGGTACAATCGCGGTAAATGTTTTCTTCGGAAAGGACTTCATCATGACTGGACGTTTAAGCGGGCGCACGGCGGTGGTGACAGGCGCGGGCAAAGGCATCGGGCGGGCTTCGGCATTGGCGCTGGCACGCGAAGGCGCTAACATGGTGCTGGCCTCCCGCACCGCCAGTGACCTCGACTCGCTGGCGCAGGAGATCACGGCACTCAGAACCGGGGCGCGCGCCCTGCCCGTCCCCACCGATGTCAGCGACGAAGCGGCGGTGGATGCGCTGGCGAAGGCGGCTTTCGGGACCTTCGGCAAGGTCGATATTCTGGTAAACAACGCCGGGGTCGGGAAGAACGGAACTGTCGCCACCCTGACGACGGAAGATTACGACTGGATTATGACCACCAACATGCGTTCGACCTGGCTGTGTACCAAAGCCTTTTTCCCCCCCATGCTGGAACGCAGGGAAGGCTGGGTCATTTTCGTCAGTTCGGTGGCGGGACTCAACGGGCTGCCCAACGAGCCGATCTACTGCGCCACCAAGTTCGCGCAGATGGGTTTCGCGCAGGCGATTGATTATGAAGCCTACCCCAACAACGTCAAGGTAAGCGTCATCGCGCCGGGCGGAACCAACACCCATTACGGCTTTTACAACGGCACACGCACCCCCGGCGACCCCATGCTGGACGGCTTTCAGGAAGCGGAAGATGTGGCCGAAGCGGTGGTCTTCGCCGCCACCCAGCCGCCCAAGTCACGGGTGTTTATGGTCTGGATGCGCCCGATGAACGAATCGCTGGGCAGCGGGTCCGGCGTGCATTTCAAAGGCGCGGCAGCCGGGACGGATTAGCGTTTCCGGCGCGCCTGCCAGATCATCCCATCTCCCGCGCAGGGACAGCCCGCCCTCCCCGCGCGGGGATTTTTCGACATTTAATCTGTTTAGAGGACAAGACAGATCGCATAAATTATGTTACACTAATATCATCCGCAAAAAACTGAACAGGCAGTCCCATGAGTCGTTACAAGGAAAGGTCCCGCAAACGCCATTCGACCCTGCCCATCTCCGCGCCACACCAGACCACCCCCACACCGGATACTCTGAACGCTGCACCGTTTCACGCCATCGACAGCGCCGATCCACACACCTTTACGCCAAGCGCCATCCTCCATTTACAGCGCACCATCGGCAATCAGGCGGTGCAGCGTCTGCTGTCCATCTCAGGGCACAGGCATCTGGACGGCCTGTTTCGCCAGCCGGCCAATGCCAGTTTTCCCATCGAATCTACCGCCGAAAACAGCCCCACGCCGCAAAGCGGCATTGATGTGGCGCGGGCCGTGCGGCTCAATGCCCGGCTGCGGGGCCGCTATGGATGGGACAGACATATTTACGAAATCGTGGAAATTCTCCAGCGCGAAGGCTTTCTGCCCCCCGCCATGAGTCCCGGCGAGGAACTGTTCGCGGAGGGTGTCGCGGCCTATCAGGAAGCCAACGGCCTGACAAAGGACGGCATCATCGGGCGCAACACCTGGGGCAAACTCAGCGAAGCGTTAAAGTCTGGTGACAAGCAAAAACCTGCCAACACCCCAAATGCTCCACAGGGAACTGGCGGCGAAACTGCCCCACCTGGGCCAAAAGCCACCGAAACGCCGCAGCCCGCCCCCGCCGGAACCA
>CAZKIB010000038.1:21146-22263 GCA_964552425.1 uncultured Anaerolineaceae bacterium
AAAGAAGTTGAATCCGATGACCGCATGAACTCCAGCGAAGTGCAGAGCTACCTGGACGATCTTGGCTCGGCCTCCGGGGGTCAAAAAGAGGCCAAAGCCAAAGAACTCGTCAACTTTGCGCGGGAGCAGATTACCAGCTACCCGGCGCTGGTCGAAAAGTTCAAGGCCCAGACCGGCATGAGCGATGAGGAAAAAGTCCGCATCCTCGGCGAAGTCGCGGCAGCGGTTGGGCGCATGGAGTTCCTGCTGGGGTCCATCTTCCACGAAGGCTCTGACAAGGCATGGGAAGGTCTTTCGGGCGTTGTCGATGATGAAGGCAACCCGGTTTACCATGAAAAGGGCAAGTACAAGGGCAAGCAGAAGATGGAGTACAACAACCGGGGCTTCATGGTGGATCGCTACACCGGCAAGAAAGAATCCTCATCAGAAAGCGCCGGTCCCTGGTGTACGATGTTCGCTACCACCGTGCGCTCGATGGTCACAGGTGAACGCAGTGTCGGCTCTGGATATAAAGTCGGCGAAGGCGAATTTCACGATTACAGCGGGCGCGGGGGGAAGCTGGCCGGGAATGCCAAAACGCGCAAGGCCAGCGCGGACGCGGGCGGCGATTACAACCCCTGGGCCGATCTGCGGGAGCGCCTGAAGGAAGCCGAAGGATCGAAGGAAGAAGTGCTGCAAACCTTCCTCGAAGAAATCGATATGACCCCGCAGGCCGGCGATGTGCTGGTGCTGCGGCGCAGTTCAGGCGCGCTTGCCAATTCGTTCACCAGCAAAGGCAGTATGTTCAGCCACACCGCCCTGATCGAGAGTTTCCAGGGTAATGTCATTCACACCATCGAGGGGAACGCGGGTCAGAAGGTGACAGGCAAGACCTATGACCTCACCAATGACAAGGACGTGGAGGACATCGTCTTCATCTCGCGGCCCGGTCTGGATACCAAAGCCAAAGTGTCCAGCGCCAGCAAAAAAGCCGCTGCCGATGCGCCGGCCGAAATCACGCGGGATACCCTGCTCAAACCAGTGGAGGACATCAACGCCCTGCTGAAGGATTACGCCGCCGAAAAAGGTTATATCAAAACGGCTGCGCCCGGCGGTCTCGATACCGTCTCGAATCTGA
>CAZKIB010000038.1:22288-22536 GCA_964552425.1 uncultured Anaerolineaceae bacterium
GACGTAGGGGTTACGGCTCCACATTTTCCGACAGCAGCGCGGTGGCGACCCCACGCGCAAACTCGCGGATTTCCTCCCAGTTGCGGAAGTCGCCCGTTGGCGAGCGAAATGCCTTGACGATCAGGCGCTCGGCGAATGAGAGGCTGTCCGGGTCCAGCTTGCCGACGAAGATGCGATGCTCGCGGGTTTTCACATCCCCCAGCGGAGCCGCCAGCCGGGCTGGATCATCCTGTGGTTTCGGATCCACT
>CAZKIB010000038.1:22646-38442 GCA_964552425.1 uncultured Anaerolineaceae bacterium
CCGAGGATCACCGCCTGATAACTTTCGAGCGTGCGGACATCCCCGGCATCCAGCACCACCGCGTCCAGCTTCTGGCTGCGCAGTTCCTTCGTCACGGCTTCAGCGATTTCGCGGGTGCTGCCATGTTTGCTGGCAACGGCAACAAGAATTCTCATAATGACACCTTCTCTCCTGAGACGCACTGTTGAGGGTCCACCCCATCTTACGCGCTCCGGGCCGGGTCATTCAGTTGTAGACCTCATGGAAACATGGGGATGAACGTCACAGCCAAAGGCGCGAATAGGTATGCTGGTAATGTGTTAGAATAGACACAAAGTCAGACACCCTGGCAGATGTCCTGTGAACTGAACAACCTTGCGTAAGATATTTGTCAATTCAGGATAAAAAATGAACTACGAAGCGCACGAACCCCTGCCCAAAACCATGCAGGCCATTGTCACCTATGGCCCGGAAGATTACCGCTATCAGGAATGGGCCGTGCCCACCCCCGGCCCGGAAGAAGTCGTCATCCGCGTCAAATCCGTCGGCATCTGCGCCAGCGATCTCAAGTGCTATCAGGGCGCGGCGTTGTTCTGGGGTGATGAATTCCGCCAGGGTTACTGCCAGCCGCCCGTCATCCCCGGCCATGAATTCGTCGGCGAGGTCGTGGCGCTGGGCGCGGGCGCGGGCGAGAAATATGGCCTCGCGCTCGGCGATCTGGCCGTCTCTGAACAGATTGTGCCCTGCTGGAAATGCCGTTTCTGCAAGCGCGGCCAGTACTGGATGTGCCAGGACAAGCACGATGTCTACGGCTTCCGCCAGTCCGTGTTTGGCGGGATGGCCGAATACATGAAGTTCCCGGTGGGGGCGCTCAATTACAAAGTGCCGAAGTCCATTCCCCCGGCGCACGCCGCGTTTATCGAGCCGCTGGGCTGCGCCATCCACGCCGTAGACCGGGGCAATATCCAGTTGGATGATGTGGTCGTCATCGCCGGGGCCGGGCCGCTCGGACTAGGGATGTTCGCCGCTGCGCGCATGAAAAACCCGCGCCTGCTGATCGCCATTGACCTGAACGATCACCGGCTGGAGATTGCCAGAGCCTGCGGCGCGGATATGGGCCTCAACCCCAAAAAGGTGGATGTGATCGACGAGGTGCTGAAGCTGACCGACGGTTACGGCTGTGACGTGTACATCGAAGCCACCGGCTACCCTCCCGCCGTGCTGCAAGGGCTGCGCATGATCCGCAAACTCGGCACGTTTGTGGAGTTCAGCGTCATGCGCGAGCCGGTCACGGTGGACTGGACGATCATCGGCGACAGCAAGGAACTGACGATCAACGGCGCGCACCTCAGCCCCTACACCTACCCCATCGCCATTCGGATGCTGGAACAGGGCCGGCTGCCGATGGATCAGATCGTCACGCACCAACTGCCGCTGGCGCAGTTCGACGCCGGCATGGATATGGTCGCCAGCGGGAAAGATTCGATCAAGGTCACGCTGACGCCGTAGAAAAACAAAACGGGCGATACCCATATCGCCCATCCTGTGATTCTATTATACGATAATTTCCCGACTCAGATCAATCACCCATAGTCTTCATGGCATGGGCGCGGTCATGCTCTAAGATCAGCACTCCGACTTCACGAGAGGCTGTGCGAATGTCGATCCAGACTTCCATCCATGAGCAGCTCGCACGCCCAATCATCACAGATGCGCTGCGACAGGCCGCAGGCGATCCCCACATCGAACCTGCGGACTGGCATTATGAAGCGCTCAAACCCGGCGTGGGTTCCGCAACCGCCGGAATATGGCGGATAATCGTCAATGCGAACGGCGCGCAGTGGCCGTTAATCCTCAAGATCATCAGCGCAGCGGAGACCGGGCTGTCACCAGCAGGTCAGGCGATCAGCCATCCCCTGTACTGGAAACGCGAAGCGCTGGCCTATCAGTCCGGCCTGCTGGACACCCTGCCGGGTGCGGTCACCGCCCCGCGCTGCTACGCGGTCATGGAACGAGCGGAAGATACCATCTGGCTGTGGCTGGAAGATGTCAGCGACAGCGGTGCGCTGTGGTCGCTGGAACATTATGCCCGCGCCGCGTGGCATATCGGGCGATTGAATGGCGCTTCTATCAACCGCACCCTGCCCTACCCCTGGCTGAACCGGGCCGGGTCGCCACGCGGTTTGCTCGAAGCCTTCAAGTGGCTGGAGCCGGTCATTGCTGACCCGCAGGTCTGGACACATGCGCTGCTGCAAGAGGCATTTCCGATTCCGGTGCAGGATCGGCTGCTGCGCCTGTGGCAGGACCGACACCGCTGTATCGACCATTTTGAGAGTCTGCCCCAGACACTGTGCCATATGGACGCCTGGCAACGCAACATGTTCCTGCGTGAGAGCCAGCTTGTTCTGATCGACTGGGCCTATACCGGTTATGGCACTCTGGGAACAGACGCGGCGGATCTGTTCGCGGCCAGCTACCACATGCTCGAAGTCGAAATCTGCGAACCAGATGTAATGGCTGCGACCATCTTCAAGGGCTACATGGCCGGCCTGCGGGACTCCGGCTGGCACGGTGATGAGTCTGACGTGCGCTTCGCCTTTCAGGTGTTCGCCGCACTGAAGTATGCCGGAATTCTCCTCTGGCTGGCTGATATTCAGAATCCAGACCGGCTGGCATTCTGGGAAACTCTGTCCTCCCAGCCTATCAACACTTTTTTGCAGCAGCAGGCCCGTCTGATCTACTATCTGCTGGACCAATTTGAAGAAGCTCAGCACGCCATCGCGTAGGTGACAATGAACGCCAATTCCCCCACCCTCTTCATTGTATCCGGCAGCACCGGGGCCAGCGGGACGCAGCTTGTCCGCACCGCGCTGGCCCAGTTCCAGCATGAGGACGTGCCGGTCCACATCGTCCCCCAGGTGCGCCGGACGGAACAGGTCGATGATCTGATCCAGCGCGCCGCGCAGAGCCGGGGCATCATCGTCCACACGCTGGTGGACAGCAGCCTGCGCGCCTACCTGATCGAGCAGGCCGGGAACGCCGGGGTACAGGCTGTCGATCTGATGGGAGCGCTGCTCGATCAACTGGCCGAGCGCCTGCGCGAACAGCCTCTCAGCCAGCCGGGACGCTACCGGGTGCTGCACGAACAGGACCTGAAGCGCATCGACGCCATTCGTTTCACTGTCGAGCATGACGACGGCCAGCGCACCTTTGACCTGCCCCACGCCGAGATTGTGCTGGTGGGCATTTCGCGGGTGGGCAAGACGCCCATCAGCGTGTACCTGGCGACGATGGGCTGGAAGGTCGCCAACATCCCGCTGGCTCCAAACGTGAACCCGCCGAAGGAACTCTATGAAATTGACCGCCGCCGCGTCATCGGCCTGACCGCGCAGTCAGACCGGCTGGTCACGTATCGCCAGCATCGCGGGCGCGATATGGGCCTGAGAGCCGGCACACCCTACACCAACCCGCGCGCCCTGGTGGACGAACTGGAATACGCCTATCAGGTCTTTGAGAAAGGTCACTTCAGCGTGATCGACACGACGGATCGCTCCATCGAAGAAAACGCCGACGAGATTATCGGAATCATGGCCCGGCGCTTCGGTTAGGGTTTGGCCTGCACCGCCGGGGGTTCGATTTCGAGCTGGCGCAGGTCGTGCAGCAGCGTTTCGCGCAGCCCTTCCGCCAGCCCGCGCGGTTCATAACCCAGTTCGCGGCGCGCCTTGCGGTTATCGCCCCAGTAGGTCACGCCAGCAATCACGCGCATCCCCTCGCTGCTGTACATCGCCGGCAGAGTCGCAAAGTTTTCGATCACGCCGGACAGGGCCGCCCCGACTTTGAACACCGCCGGCGGAACCTGCATTCGCGGCGCGGGAATGCCGGTGATCTGCTCGGCCAGCTTCAGTGCATCGCCAAACAGGACCGGCTCCCCGCAGATGATGTAACTTTCGCCCACCCGGCCCTTCTCCATCGCCAGCAGATGCCCGCGCGCCACGTCATCGACATGCGCCCAGCAGTAGCCGGTCCCCTGCGGAACCATCGGTAGCTGGCCTTTGAGATACCGCACAATGGCATCGTGCAGGTCGCTGGTATCACCCGGCCCGTACACCAGCCCCGGCATGACGGTTATCAACGGCAGCCCGGCTTTGACCATCGGCTCGGCCACCTGATAATGTGCGGCCCACTTGGTGCGATCATATTCGCTCAGGTGCGGGCCAGCATAACGATAAGTCTCATCCAGAAGTTTGCCGTTTGTATTCGAGTTGACCGCCAGGGTGCTGGTGTACACACCGCGCGGAATGTTCAGTTCCTTCATCATTTCCAGCACGTTGCGGGTTCCCTGCACGTTGATCTTCTCACCCGCGTCGGTCTTTTTGACACCGACCCTGTACCACCCGGCGACATGGAACAGACCATCCACCCCGGTCATGGGGTCACGCAGGCTGGCCTTATCGGTGATGTCGCCCGGCGCAAGCTGCACCCCCAGGTCTGCCAGATGTCCGGCTTTTGCGGGCTGCCGCACCAGCGCGATCACCTCGTGCCCGGCTTCGCGCAGGTGGCGCGCCACCCGCCCGCCGATAAACCCTGTCGCCCCGGTGAGGAAGTATTTCATGGTTCATATTCTCCCTTGATGCTGGTATTGGCGAACGCATTTTCAGGTCCCATTTTACACCGGACTCCCGGCCTCCCCCGCCCCATCTGGCACGGCCAGCCTACGCAATCCCAACGCCCACTTGAGCATTTATTCAAAACCTCTTATCCTCGACTACAGGCAAACCACAAACGCATTCATCATCCAAATAAAAAGGAATATCAATGAACCGAGACCTCGCCGTTGTATCCGAGATCGTGAGAGTCTGTTATCCGGTCAGGCATGGTGTCCTTACGTCCGCACCGCAGCGCCCTGGCGCGCATCTGATGAGAAGATTACTGCTGGTGGCAGTTATGGGGTTCAGCCTCGGACTATCGACGCTGGTCCCGTCTCCGGCCAATGCACAGCAGCAGGAACCCATTACCTGCGCCAGCAGCCGAATATCGCCACAGGTGGTCGAAGGCTGGATCAACCCCGGTTCTATCGTCGGTACAGCGGATGGTCAGATCGTCTTTCTGGTATCAGATTCCGATGCCGATGTCAGCACGCTTTTCCATGTGGCTCCTGATAATACCCTGACCGAGATCGGCCAGATGCGCGACATGATGGGTGTGTATGGATTGCCGCGCTGGAATGTGGATATTGAGGCCGGCAATGTGGTCTACACCAGCTATGTGGAACAGGATTATGCGATCCCCACCACGATTATGCTGATGAACCTGAACAGCGGCGAACGGACCACCTTCATGGGCGGGGTCAATGAGTACGACTTTGGCCGCGCCGGGGGACACATCTGGTGGAGCAGTAAAGTTGTGGACGACCCCTCCAGCGATTATGGCTTGTACCTGTACGACGCCGCCACACAGACCACCACTGTCATGACCGTGCCCAGACCCGCATCCGACACCTGGCCCTACGCTGCCGAACTCATTCGGGTGCAGCCAGATGGCAATGTGTTGTTTTCCGTCACGCGCAGTATTGATGATTCGGATACAATTCGCACGGAGTATTATCGGGGCGACCCGCAGACAGGAACCAGCAGTCTGTTTCATGAGGAACTGCTCGACACTATAACCTACAGCTACCCCAGTGCGACGGCCATACTCGAAGACCGTGCCGCGTATATCAGCGAAGCCGGCGAATACACGGAAACTGACTTTGAAGGCAATCTGCTCCAGAGGACTGCCTTACTGGGTCCGGGTCACTATTTCAACCTGCAACCGACACCAACCGGTATGCTGTTTTTCTACACCCTGTCTGGCGAGAATGCTGTTCGGGGTGTCTACCATGTGTCAAAATCCGGCGTTCTGAGCGATCTGACTCCGCCCGGCGAAAGCCTGCTTAGTGTGCCATCCACCATCAGGGTCATTGCAGCGCCGGATGGGGCAGCCTCGGTATGGTTCAACACGCGCCGCGGCCCTTCAAACGATACCGGCACACTGTATGTCTACCGCATCCCTGCGGACGATACCATTCGCATCAACGAACCTGCGCTGGCGGTGGATGATGTCACCGATTTTTACAGCAGCCCCATGGATACCTTCGTCGTCGCCAAAGTAAAGGAAGAAGCGGTGCTGATTGACACAGCCACCCTGACACAGACCGCAACCGGCAGCGATTACGACGCCAAATCTGTGTTTTTTGTTGACGATCAGCCCCATATCCTTGACCAGGGACGTGTCCAGTTTGTCGATACCGCGCAGGGCATCGTCTACTTTTCACCCACATTCCCCCCACAGGACGACTATGTGCTGTATGCAGCCACCTATGAGGGTGACGACCCGGTGCTGGTGAACCTGCCCGATGTACAGGTCCCGTTCAGTTTTCACTGGAACGCATTCCAATGGATGCCGGACGGTAGTGTGGTCTATTTCGAAGATGAATTACAGTCTCTGTTTCGGGCCTACTGCCAGAAGACCGGCTGAGACACATCCCACGCATCTGGTTGTCAAACGGCAAAGCTGACCTTTCGCATCACGGGCTGGATAGTTCAGTCCGTGATCGCCTGTTCCTCGCCCGCCTCGTTCCGGTGGAATAAACCGAATTCGGACTGCCTAAACTAGGCGTTTGCCTGCGTTTGTGGTATCTTAAGGTCAAGGGTGATTCTGAAGGCGGGAAAAAATCGCTTGGCAAAGGAAGACGCAAAACTCGTCGCGGCTGAAATCGCGGATGTGCTTGGTGAAAAGCAGCACGGCCCGCGCAAGCTGGTGCGTGATGTGGTCGAACGCTGTGGAGTCGAGTTCGCCCGCAGTGTGCTGAAAGACACCGAAGAGGTGATGGCACTCGGCGGGATGCTGACCGCTGTGGGAGACCGGCTGCGCACCAAAGGCGGCGTCTTTTTTTACCTGGCGCGCGGGCGCATGTCCGATGAAACCCGCCACGCCATTTTCCCACCCCGCACCCAGCGCGCTCGTCGCAAAAATGATGACCCGGACAAGCCGGATTATCAGCCCGATTTTGACTGGGCCGGGCGTCTGAACATTGTGCGCCCCCTGCTGGCTAAAAGAGGAGAGGTCAGTTCCGTGAAGATTACGCTTATTGGCCGCCCCGGTAAAATTGACGTGCGCAAAGACCTGGTGATTACCACCATGACGCATACAGCAGGCGCGCCCACCTTCCCGCGCGGCGTGCCCCGTCCACCCGAAACACCCACCGTCTATACAGTCTATATGGCGGTGAAACAGTGGCGTCAGGCCGAGGCTGCTATCCAGGAAAACGCCGACGATGTGCTGATTATCGAAGGTATGTGCGCCTTCGACCCGGAATTGCAGGCTGTCGCGGTGTACAGCACCAAAGTCACCACCAAAGGCATCGAGGCCAAAAAACGGGGCGCAGCCACGACCAATGGCAAGGCGGAAACTGCCCCGGCGGAGACCAAAGCCGCCGCGCCTGCCCCGGTGGAACCTATCGCCGAATCATCCGCGCCAGAGCCGGACATCCCCGCTGCGGCCCCGGCTAATGTCGCCCAGAAACTGCGTGAACTGCATTCGGCAGCCGAGCTTTACCGCCAGAAGATCGCCTCGCTGGAATCCAAACCGGCCGGCCAGCGCTTCGGGCTGGAGATGACCCAGAAGCTGCTCAAAAATGTGGAAGATGAGATCAACTCGCTGCACGCGCAGTATGCGTAGGAAGGTATCAGTTGCCAGACGATAGGCTTTGGTCGCCCACCCTCTGCGCCGCAGACTATTGTGTGGTTTGATGTGCATTACCGATCAAGAGCCGGCTTTTTGCGCTGAAACGCACTGCACCCCCAGCCCCAGTTCTACAACAAGCGCGAATCCCCTTGTATCGTCGAGACCGACTCACGCTCGTCACTGATCCACTGATGTGCCATAGTTTTCGTATTCTGAAACGTTATACTTAGCGGTCTATGCGGTCAATACCAAGATGACCTTCGGGAAAGGGGTGATTCGTGGAAGAACATGTACTTGATAATCTAATCTGGCACATGTTATGCCACGATCTCGCCGAATTTACAGCCGGAACCGCGCTTGCCAAACGCTGTGATCCTGATCTTATGCCTGCCGCTGCACTGGCAGATCACAGCGACGCGGCCTTTACTGATCTGGCGGCTCTCTACCGTCCCAACGAACGGACAGCCATGTTAGAGGCCGACCCACCACAGCGGATTCCAGGGTTTGAAATCAACGGAAGATTTTCATTCGATCAGTTGGTATGCCAGCAGCGCAACCCGATACCCGAACACGACGTTGAAATCCTTGAGCTAACCCCATCCGACCTCCCGGATGTGGTGCAACTCGTTGAGCTGACAAAGCCAGGCCCCTTTATTCCGGGCCTGTTTGCCAAAAAACGGTTTGTCGGGATTCGTCAGGAAGGGAAGCTTGCGGCCATAGCCGGCGAAAGAGTTCACTTACCGGGATACTGCGAAATCAGCGCGGTATGCACACACCCGGATTGGCGCGGGCGCGGGTACGCATTACTTTTGACCAGCGTGATCGCGGATGGTATCTGGGAGCGAGGCGAAACGCCGGTTTTACATGTGGCCGTCGACAACGCCTCAGCTTACCGCATCTATAATCGGCTGCATTTCACCAGACGAAGCGAGATGACAGCAATCTATCTGACCCGCTCCTGATAGGACCGTCAGCGCGGATTTTCGAGTAACCGGTTCGCCAGGTCCACCAGCCAGGGCGTGGGGTTGATTTTGTCGCGCAGCATCCGGGCGCGGCGTTCGGCCCAGACCGCTTTGAGGTCGGGTGTCGCCAGCAGGTCGCGGACTTTTTCCTGCGCGGCGGCCCCATCAGTGTACCAGTGCAGCAGGGCGTAGGTATCCTGCAAGTCGGTGATGTAGCCCATGATGAGCGTGTTGACATAGACCGACGGCGTGCCGAGAACGGCTGCCTCGGCTGCCATACTGCCCCCCTCGCCCACATAAAGCGTGGCATAGGCCAGCAGATGGTGAATGATCTCCGGCGAGAAGGTGGTGACATGCGGCAGGAATTCCGGGTCCACGTCGCCTTCAACCGACAGCAGCACACGCCCCTGCCCCGCCAGTTCGCGCAGCATGGCCCGTTTCTGGTCGAGTGAAAAACCGCGCTGGCCCACATCATGCGTGGCGCGCCAGGCCACAAAACGCACCACAAAAAAGCGGTCTCCCGGCTTCAGACCGAGCGGTTCCAGATAAGCCGGGTCGGGCGTGAACTGATCCGGGTGCAGAAAAGCCAGTTCGTGATAGCCGTTGTAGCGCATCTGGCGCGGCCCCATATCGACAGTAAACACGCTCGGCGTGGCAATGACGGTGGCGAAGGGTTTGAACAGGCGGTGCTGCTCTCTGGCGTGTTCCGTGTCGGTCAGGGCGATATAGGGTTTGCGCAGCAGCCAGGCGGGCAGGCCAACGGTGGGATTGCCAAAGCTCATCAGGAGGTCGGCCCGGAACTGGCGGGCGATGCGCCAGGTCGCCAGCGAACGCAGCAGCAGTTCCAGCAGCAGCGCGAAACGTCCTTTGCGCCGTTTATAAGTGACGCGGTACGGCAGTTCAAACCTGTCCAGCAGTTCGACGATGATTTCGCGGTCCAGCGCGGTGAACAGAATCTCATGGCCCTGCGCCTGCATCGCGCGGGCAACACCGCGAAACAGATGCACATGCGCGGGATGGCCGGCGTCAAAAAGGATGCGCGCCAACGCTAACGCTCACTGTTGACCAGCCGCAGCAGGGCGATCTGTTCGGAGATGAGACCCAGCAGAAAGATGAAGATGCCGATGGTCGTCACCAGCCCGCCGAAGCCGCTGAAGCGCCGGTACAGCACAAGCTGCGAAATAACATAACCGCCGCCGGTGAGGGTCAGAAACAGGCTGACCGGCAGGAAAATCTTGAGCGGCACGAACAGCACAGCCAGGCGCGTGAGTGTCAGCAAAAAGCGGAAGCCATCGCGCATGGGGCGGATGCCGCTGTGCGAGCCTGCCGCGCGCTGCGATGCCTTGAAGGTCTGGTATTTCACGGCGTACCCGGCGCGGAAAAAGGCGATGGTCAGCGTGGTTGGGTAGGAATAGCCGTTGGGCAGGAGATAAACAAAGCTGCGGGCGATGCTGGCTTTGAAGGCGCGAAACCCGGACGTGAGGTCCAGCACAGGGCGGCCCACGATATAGGTGGCGTAGCGGTTAAAGACAGCGTTGGCTACCCTCCGCCCGAAGCTGGCCTGTGTATCCGCCGTGCGCGCGCCCACCACCATGTCATAACGCCCGATATGTTCCAGGAGCGCGGGCACTTCCGAGGGCGGGTGCTGGCCGTCGGAGTCCATCAGCACGATCACATCGCCGGTGGCGGCGCGAATGCCGCTTTTGACCGCCGCGCCGTTGCCCATGTTATAGGGATGCTGCACGACACGCACATTCGGGTGCTGGCTGCGAACGACTTCGACGGTGTGGTCCTGCGAATAGTCGTCCACCACGATAATTTCATCGAACAGCCCCATCGTCTGGAGCGTGTGCAGCACCCCGCCGATGGCTTTTTCCTCATTATAGGCCGGTAAGACGACTGAGACTTTCTGCCTGTCGGCCAAGACGAACCCCTTCATACGCGCCGGTCAACGGCCTGCATTGTACTCATCTCCACCCGTTTACGCTATGGTCGTCGCAGAGTTACCGCTCCGTATGGTTCCCATTTGTTAGCCATAAATAAGTTATAAAAAAGGTCGAAACTTTGAGCTAGCACCCCCGGATCGTAGGGGTCCCGTCGGGGAATGTTGTACTACAATGAATGTATGGATTGTCATGCGGTTTGTAATGCAAGTTCAGTCGATAGTTTATAGTCCATAGTCTTTAGTCAAAAAGCCGCCCGCTATTCTGTTTGCGGTTGACGTTCGGGACATTTTTCTTTTGACCATCGACGATTGGCTAAAGACCGGCGACTATCCACCGCAGCCACAGGTTACAGACACACCGCCGTTTTCTTCGCTCCCGCGCATTACGATCTGCCTTACGGCATTTTAGTGCCGCTTACATTACGAAAACAATTACCGAAAGGAGGCTTAATTTACTCAGCTACTCACGGTGCAAGCGCTCGTCAACCCGAAAGACTAATTGGAGGAGAGAGCAATGTCTTCACGTGGTAAAGACCCTGAGAACAAAAATCCTGGCAGCAAAAAACCGGCGGGCGGTCCCTTCCGCCTGACGATTCCGCTGGATGCCTCGCAGATCAGCGACTTCAAACCGGATCAGGCGCTTAAAGTGGCGGTTCGCGCCCAGACCGGACAGATTCTTGAGACCGAATTTAAGTTTGACCCCAAGGGCAAAGGCAGCGTCAGCTTCGATTTTAAGGAACACCCCGGCGCGCTGGCCGCAGTCGTCGGCCCTGTCGGAGCCTCTGCCGAAGAACTCTTCGCGATGCAGACCCTCAGCCTGAATGTGGCGGTGCGCCAGTGGCTGGACCGGCGTGAACTGGTGCTGGAACCAGTGCTGATCCCGCCCTATTACTGGTACTGGTGGCCGCGCTGGTGTCGCACGTTTACGATTCGCGGGCGCGTGGTCTGTCCCGATGGCAGCCCGGTTCCCGGCGCGAAAGTGTGCGCCTATGATATTGACCCCTGGTTTATCTGGACCAGCACGCAGCTTGTCGGCTGTGAGACCACCGACATCAACGGGACATTCGAGATCAAATTCCGCTGGTGCTGCGGTTTCTGGCCCTGGTGGTGGTGGCGTCAGCGCGTGTGGGAACTCGACCCGATTATCCGCCGGCGCGTGAATGAACTGCCCATCCCACAGCCGGACCCCGGCCCGCTGTTCGAGCCGCTGACCAGCAGCCAGCCGACTCTGGAAGTCTTCAGCAAACTGCTGGCCGATACCGGCTTCCGCACCCGTCCTACCCTGTCGCACATGGACATCGGCGGGCTGGACACGCTGCGCGATAAACTGCTGGCGAAGCTCCCGGCTTCCCCACAGCTTGAAGCGCTGCACATCTGGCCCTGGTATCCCTGGTATCCCTGGTTCGACTGCACGCCGGACATCATCTTCAAAGTGACGCAGGACTGCAACGCCCCCGGCACGGTGATCGTCAATGAAACCAGCGCGGACACCCGCTGGAATATTCCGCAGGATATGACCGTCACGCTGGTCGCTAATGACCTGGCCTGCTGCCTGCCGGGCTGCGAGAATCCGCCGTGCGGCGACGACGACTGCATCGTTATCACCCAGGTGTGCGGCGAAACCATCAACGAGATCGGCGGCAATGTGGCGGCCCCGGCCACCCCGGCGGGCTATCTGTTCCCTGGCGCGGTGACACCCGGCACAGCCACCTATAACGGAGACCGGCCCTTCGCCGGCATCGTCCCTGTGGTCAAGAACTTCGGCGACCTGCTGGATGTGGATTACTACGAAATCGAGGTCAATGCCGGGTCGGGCTGGAACCCGATGCCCGGTGGAGCCACGCGCGATTTTTACCGCCGCTGGCTGCAAACCGGCACATGGACTACCGGCGATGTGCTGTTCAACTGGACGACTATCTCCGGGCGGAACGTGGTCATGAGCCGCGAACGTTTCGAGGCCGTCGGCGGTCTGGGCGGCTGGAACGCGACCCGCTTCTGGCTGGCGAACCGCGATCTGGTCGTGCCCATCGACAGCACCAAATTTGTGGATGGAACCTACCAGTTCCGCGTGATCGGCTGGGAGATTGACGCCGGTAACAACCTGGTCAACCCGCGTATTCTGCCCGTGTGCGGAACCGAGGTGGATAACAACCTGGTGCTGACATTCGACAACCGCATCATCGACGCGCTGGGCCACCCGGCATCCCACAACTGCGGCGGCGTGCATACCTGCACCGTCGAGCCGGATACCCACATCGAAGCGGTGCGCATCAACGGCGTGCTGGTGCAGCCCTGCGAAACCATTGATGCCAGCAGCGGCGTTCTGGAAATTGACTTCCTGGCGCACGACCCGCACCGGCATCTGGCGGTGTATACCCTGCACGCGACTTATGGCCTGAACGACTCGGTCAATCTGCTGGCCCAGCCCAGCGCGTCGCTGACTGCTCTGACACCGGGCGCGCAGGTTGGCCCGACCTATGGTGAAGCGCTGGCGCAGCCGGGTGGAACCGCCCCGTTCTGGAGCGGTGGACGCTTCCGGCTGACGATGAACGCGGCGGAAGCCTTCCCGGAACCGTGCTGCTACCAGCTTGAACTGCGGGCCTACAAACGCACGGTCGTGGGCGGGCAGTCCGGCATCAACTTCAACTGCCAGATGGGCTACGCGCACAACAACCTGACGGAGTACAGCATCGGCGTCGGCATCTGCACGGATAACGACACACCAACCATCATCATTCCCGGCGGACCCGGTACGGTCATGCCGCGCGGGTAATAACAGCACCTCACCCCCTTGCTTGGGGGCAGCAAAGCTGCCTTCAGTCGGCTCGTAGCCGACCCCCTAAGCACCCCTCTCCATAACGCTGTGTTATGGAGAGGGGAGAAAAGCGCTCAAAGTGATTCTTGAAACTCCCCTCGCCATGCGATGGGGAGAGGATACAGGGGTGCGGTTTGAGCCAAGACAACAGATCATTTGTCTGATGTCCGGTCACCGGATTTTTTCATCGGTTTCGCTCCCTCGCATCAGGCGATCAACATGAGCTGATATCACGGCTTCAGGTCAGGATGACATTTGCGGCTGGCCGCGCTAGAGTTAATTCGGTGCTGGAGTGAGGTGTCAATAATGAACGAGCAGTTACACGCCGTCGTGCATGGACGGGTGCAGGGGGTCAGCTTCCGGCATTACACGGTGCTGAAAGCGCAGGACCTCGGCCTGACAGGGTGGGTGCGCAACCAGTCAGATGGCACAGTGGAGACGGTGGCCGAAGGGGAGCGCGAGAAACTCGACCAGTTTTTAAGCTGGCTGCACAGCGGCCCGCCCTCCGCGCATGTCACCCGCGTCGAAGCCCACTGGTACACCGCAGCCGGGAGGTTCGCGGGTTTTAATGTGCGCTATGGCTACGGCTGATTTTAGGAATCCGCAACGCCTGTCTGCTATAACAGGGACAGGTTTACCGGTGATTTTGCACTATGCTGGGGTTATTTTATTCGGGTTCTGGTGTGTAATCTGTTCAAATTTTGCATGAATTTTACAACTTCGGTGTGCATTTGACACAGGGTAGACTATACTGATAGATGTAACTAAATTGAAACATTGAGAGTACGAAAGCCCGCGCTCATGAAGTTAAGACCTGTTTTGATAGTGTTCCTGCTGGGAATGGCACTGCTGGCGGTCAGCGTGCTGCCAGCGTCGGCGCAGGCTAGCTCTACCTGCCCGGCCCTGGTGGAACGCGCCATGACGGAACTGGGCATGAACTGCACCAGCCCGGCCCGCAACAGCGCCTGCTACGGGTATAACAACGTCACGGCGGCTTTTAGCGAGGCCGTCGCCCCCGACTTTTTCTCCAAACCTTCGGACCGCGCCGCGCTCAGCCAGCTCGACTCCCTGCAAACTGCCGCGCTGGATGCAGAAACCGGCACATGGGGCATCGCCACGCTCAATGTTCAGGCGAACCTGCCCAACGCCCTGCCCGGCCAGAACGCGGTGTTTCTGCTGCTGGGTGATGTCCTCGTCGAGAACGATGTCAGCCCGGAAGACAGGCTGATTCTGCCGGACGCGCCGCTGGATGTGCAGACAACCCAGGCCGCCCGCCTGCACGGAGCGCCGGACGCGAGCGCGGAAATTCTGAGCAGCGTGGGTCCAGGCGATAATCTGCTGGCGGACGGCATCAGCCCGGACGGCCAATGGCTGCGGGTCTTTTTTATGGCCGGGCGACAGACCACCGCGTGGGTCAATATCGGCGATGTGGAGGCCAGCAGCGCGTTTAATGATCTGCCAGTCATCACCCCGCAAAGCCGCACCCCCATGCAGGCGTTCCGCTTGCAGACCAGTGTGAGCGGCGGAACCTGTGAGGAAGCCCCCTCCGCGCTGGTGGTGCAGGGACCGCAGAACATCACCGTCGATATTACCGCCAACGGGGCCGATATTCAGATTGGTTCCACGATTGTACTGTGGACACTGCCCAACGGCGCGCTGCAAATCGCGGTGCTGTGGGGCGGCGCGACCCTGAACCCGCACAGCCCCAGCCCGATTTTCCTGCCACCCGGTTTTACGGCCATCTGCGGGCGAGCGGCGGCGGTCAACGGCAACTGCCTGTGGTCCGTGCCGCGTGTCATCACCCCCGCTGAGCAGCGTTTCCTGGGCTTCATCGGGCCGCTGCTGCGCTTTATCGGAAATCTGCTGCATTATGTGGTGGACATACCGGAACTGATCTGCCCGTCCGGTGTCGGCAGTGTCACCTGTGAACTGCGTTTCAACAATCCGGCTCCGGCGCTGGCCTATGCGCGGGAACAGTGTGCCGCCGGGCTGCTGCTGCCGCCGGCCTGTCGCCTGCTGTTCCCCGACGAAACCGCCTGATTCCGCGCAGGGTGCGGCACGGTGCTGCATCCTGCCTGTGTCTCTACTCGCTTACCAGATCACCCACCACCAGCATGACAGGCGTCAGCCAGTCGTAGAGTTGGCGTCCATTTCGCCCGCCCCCATCTCGCTACAGTAGTAAGGGAGGACGTGAGCAGTCTGCTTGCGCAGGGGGAAAATGGATGCGAAAAGTCTTATTGCTGTTCATTGCCGGATTAGTCACGATTCTAAGTGCGTTGATCGTGGACGGCGCGCAGGCCGCCCCAATGCCCCAGAACACCCCGGCGATCACCGCCTTCAGCACACCGGTCACGGTGGTGGACCGCGCCG
>CAZKIB010000039.1:0-5463 GCA_964552425.1 uncultured Anaerolineaceae bacterium
GAGCTACGTGATCCGCGTATCCCAGCCTATTTGAGTGCCTGAAGCGAAAGTCCTAGGATTATTTCGCAGAGCTAGAGGTCTGACTTGCCTTTAGCACGTTTCGCGCGAGAGCGCGAGGGCGCGGCGGGGCAGCGAGTCCGTGTGGGTGGGGCCGGTTCCAGGGAAGGTTGGCAGGTCCACCCGCGTGTGCAGCGTACCGATATGCACAGCGGAACTGAATGCTTATTTCGCAGGTTTCGCATTTCCCTTCAGGCGAATGTAGATCACGTCACCGCCGCTTTTGGTTTTGCGTTTATCCACTTCAATAAAGTCAGGAAAATCCTCAACGAGCTGCGACAGCAGTTTACGCCCATAGGTGCGTGGGTCAAAGCCAGGATCGAGCTGCCGCAGAAAGCTGCCCACTGATGAAAGACTTGCCCAACCATCATCCTCTGCTGCTGACTTAAAGGCACTTCGAATGAGATTTTTCAGGTGTCTAGGATTGGTGGGATTTTTGACACCTGTTTCGCTTGGACGCTCCACAGTGTTATCGGTTACAGGAGTCTCGGTTTTTCCGCCAGCATCGGTTGCCGATTGCAGATCTTCAGTGTACACGAAGATGTCACAGGCATCGACAAAGGCACGCGGTGTGGTGCGTCGACCAATGCCCATTACAAAGAGGTTCTTTTCACGAATGCGTGTCGCCAGACGAGTGTAATCACTGTCGCTGGAAACGATACAAATTCCTTCCACGTCAGCAGTATATATAATGTCCATCGCGTCGATGATTAAGGCGCTGTCGGTTGCGTTTTTACCCGAAGTGTAGCTGAACTGCTGTTCAGGCTTCAGAGAATAAGCGTGCAATACCTCCTTCCAGCTTCCGAGACGTGGTGTGGTCCAGTCCCCATATACCCGGCGAATGGTCATCACACCATGCTTGTTCACCTCCGCAAGTATCTGTGGTAGCAGCGCTGCCTGGGCATTATCTCCATCAATCATTAATGCCAGACGCCGATTCATTTTCATTGGATGTTCCTTAGTGAGAAAGATACACTTCTATATTAGCATCAGATTCAGCGCTGATGATTGCAGACTTCCGTCAACCAGTGAAGTCGGGCATATTATCGGGCTGTGAACTGCCCCTCTCAATCTCAGCACGTTTCGCGGGAGAGCGCGAGGGCGCGGCGGGGCAGCGAGTCCGTGCGGGTGGGGCCGGTTCCGGGGAAGGTTTGCAGGTCCACCCGCGTGCGCAGGGCGACGGGCGCGTGCCACAGGGTCGCGTAATAGGGGCATTCGAGCACGCCGAGCAGCGCCACCGCCGGCCGGTGATAGATCGCCACAAAGGCCATGTACTGTTCCGGCGAACTGCCCGCGCCGCCAATCATGATAATGTCATGCTCGTCAGGCGGTCCCAGCGCCAGCCACAGATCACCAAAGGGCCGTTCAGGTTCGACGGTGATTTCATCCACCAGAATGCCGTTGTGCGAGTAGATATTCCCCCGCCCGCCGGCGCGTAAAAAGGCCGGCTGTGTGCCGTTCCATGTCCAGTAAATGGTGGTCGGTTCGCCCAGCAGGGTGTTTTCGTTGGTCATCACGGAGTCGATCCACTCGTGCGCTTGCAGGTACAGATGGGCCTGGTAGAACACGGTCTCGCCAGGGTACATCCCCAGCAGGCAGGGCGGCTGGCAGGGCGATTCGGTCAGGAAGGCGCGCAGGCCGCCATCGTCAAACGGCGCGGCCCGCACCGCCAGAATGCACAGCATAAACACGGCACTCGGCAGCCCGACCAGCCACAATCTCAACCGGTTCATCGTGTGGCCTCCCGCTGGGCGCGCTCAAAAATCTGCAAGCGCTGGCAGGCGATGCGCCGCTGGCTGGCCCAGGTGACTTCCGTGTCGAGTTTGTCGGGGATGATGGTCGGGCCGAGGATGATATAAGCGCGCTGCCGCCAGAACCAGCCGCAGGACGAGAGGATGGTCAGGCGGAAGTGGTTGGCGCGGTAGTAGCCGACATGGGCAGTGGGCAGGGAGATGAAACGCTGCGCATCCAGGTAGACCATTTCCGTCAGCATCTGGCCGCCGTCCGGGTCGCCCAGCGCCAGCCAGACCTCGTACAGTTCCAGCCCGTTCAGCGTGATCTCCGCGAGGGTGTAATCCGCAAAATGCAGGGAGCCGCTGAAACGATTGTCCGGGTCGCGCCAGAACAGCACCGCGAGATTGGCCGCTGAGTCCGAAGCCTCGATAAAGTAGTCTGTGCCGGGCTGACTCTCGAAAAAGGCGCTGGCTTCCTCCAGCGTGGTGATGCCAGGGCGCATCCCCTTCCAGCAGGGCACATCCGGGCAGTGATCCGCTGGCAGCAGCAGATCACGCACCGGGCCGCTGTCATAGGGCTGGGCGCGAATGAGCAGCACCGGCAGCCACAGCAGCAGCGCCAGTCCGCCCGCCGCGCGCGCCATGAGCGGAACGATGCTGGTCATGGCCGGCACAAATCCCGCATCTCGTTGGCCCAGCGCTGCGGGTCAAGCGGCACGGGACGGTTGGGCATGACGCGGATGTAATCCGGCCGGCCGGTGCCGACATAAAAACCGCCGGCCGCGTTCTCGCCCTCGCGCATCTGCCAGAAGGCGGCCTGATCGGTTTCGCACAGGCGGAACTCGGCGTAGACATGCAGCGCGCGCTGAGGGTATTCCAGCACGTAGACGGCGCGGGGCCGGATTCCGCCGTTGGTCGTCAGGGTGATGCGCTCCGGGGAACCCAACGCCAGTCGCACCATGCCAATCGACACACGCGGGGGAATATCCAGGCGGTTGTCGATGCCGGGGGTGCAGGGCGGCGCGCAGACCGGCGCGTTCCACAGCATGGCTCGCAGGCCGCCGTCATCATAGGGCTGGGCGCGAATGAGCAGCACTGGCAGAACAAACAGAAGCGTCAGGCCCAGCCCCCAGCGCGCCAGCATCGCTCAGGCCGTCCGGCAGAAATCACGAAGCTGCTTGGCCCAGGCGGCGCTGTCCAGTTCGAGGCGGGTGTCCGGCAGGATGCGGGCATAATTGGGTTCACCGAGGCCGATAAAAAAGCTGCCGTACACACTGGTTTCATGATGGATGCGCCAGAAATCGCGCTGGTTGATCTGGCAGGGATACAGCCCGACAAACAGGTGCAGCCCATGCTGCGGGTAATTCAGCACCACAGCGGCGCGCGGCAGATATTCGTTGGTGAAGGCGGCTGTCACCTGTTCCGGTTCGCCAAGCGCCAGATGCACGTCACCGAGAGTCAGCGTGGGCGGCAGCACGGGCCGTACCACCAGGCTGTCCGGGTTGACCTGGAAAGCGTAGCGGCGGTAATCGGCTGGCTCCTCCTTCCAGCGCCAGAAAATCGTCTGGCCGGAATAGTAATATTCCACCTGCACCTGGTCGATTTCCTCATTGGCGCGCAGAATCGCCAGCGCCTGCTGCAAGGTGGTATGGCGCGGGCGCACCCCCATAAAACAGGGCACGCGGCAGTCGGGCGGCGGCACAAGAAAGGACTCGATCCGCCCGCCGTCGTAGGGCTGGGCGCGGATCAGCAAAATCGGCACAATAAACAGCAGGGTGAGAATCACGACCAGTATCACCAGCCAGCGTCGAAGAAAGCGCATAAGATCAGCAAATGTCCCCTAATTGTTCAAACAGATTCATGCCCATGTTTTCAACCAGCAGGGCCGCCGGGTTGTGCAGGCGCACCTCCACCGGCATCTGCCACAGATCACGGCGATGGGTCGGGCAGGGCGCGTACCCGCTGACCTCCACACCCAGGTGGGTGTAAATGAGCGCGTGAAAGACCCCGCTGCCGCTGCCGGAAAGCAGCCAGTAGCTGGCATCCGGTTTGCCGAGCAGCCCGTAAATATCACCGAGGCGCAGATGGGTGCGCAGGCGAATCTGCCCGACGGTCTGGGTTTCGGCCATAAAATAATTGAGCGAGTCGGCGTCGATAAAGGCCGGCTGCGCGCCGCTCCAGTGCAGATCATAAAAGCGCGCGCTCGGTTCGACCTCGTCAATCCAGGCACTCGCTTCGAGAATCGTTACGGCGTCGGCCACCGTCGTGACTCCTGGCTACACCCCCAGAAAACAGGGTGGCTGGCAGTTTTCGGGCGGAATCAGAAAGGCGCGCAGGCTGGTATCGTCGGCGGGGCGCGCCCGCAGCAGCCCGATCCCCGCGCCAAAGGCCAGCGTCAGCAGGGCGGCCAGCCGCAGCCACTTACCCGGCATCGCCCATCATCTGCTGCGCAAGCTGGGCCAGTTCCGGCCCGGCGGGGTGTTCGTCCTGCCACAGAATTTCCGGGTCTAACGCGAACTGCGGCAGCACCCCGGAGGTGATGCGCCCCTGATTATCCAGCGCCCGGCGATGATACCGGCCATCATCCCCCAGTTCCCACACGATTGCGGTGGTTCGCAGCGGGTCCACCAGCCAGTATTCAGGCACACCGGCGGCTTCGTACTCGACCATTTTGTCGCCCCAATCACGGAGACTGCTTTCCGGGGACACAATCTCGACCACGATGTCCGCCGGGCCTTCCACATGCTGCTCTTTGATTCGATCCCGATGCTCGTTCAGGATCACCAGCAAATCCGGTTCGCGGGCCGGCTGATGGTCGCTAATCCACATCGGTGTACCCGCCATTAATATACGTCCCATCGTTTTGAAGCCCAGGAAGTAACTGATGAGACTGTGAAGAAACCCCTGAATCAACTGGTGGCGGGTATTATTTGTCACGATCAGAATCACCTTTCCCATCAGCCATTCCGCGTGGTGTTCGGCATACTGACTCAGGAACTGCTCAAAGCTCACCGCCTCAGCCACAACGGTTTCATGCCGGGCCGGGTCATCGATGAGCTGATTGAGTTGCAGTGGGTTGACCATGTATCGTGCCTCAAGGGCGATTCGCGAATCGCCCCTATCGAGCGTTTGTCTGATTATACCTAATTCAGCGGGACCATATGGATGATGGTCACGCCGCTGCCCCCTTCGGCGGGGGTGGCGTCGGTGACTTTGGAGATCAGCGGGTGATGCTCCACATGTTCGCGGACCGCTTTGCGCAGCGCGCCTGTGCCCTTGCCATGAATGATGCGCGCGAAAGGCAGGCCAGAGGTATAGGCCGCGTCGACATAGGTTTCCAGCCGCTTGAGGGCGTCTTCCACCCGTTCCCCGCGCAGGTCGAGTTCCAGCCCCGGCGACTGGCCTTTGGGCACAATCGGGTCGGGTGATTTTTCGTACTCGCGCACATGGCCGCGCTTCATCTCGCGCTTTTCGCTGCGCGTGCGGTGGCTCAGTTCGTCTAACCCGGCGCGCACCTTGAGCGTCCCCACCTGCACCAGCGCCGAACTCTGATCCATCTCGGTAATGACACCCTCGGCATTGAGCGTTTGCAGCCAGACTTTATCGCCCAGGCGCGGCGACCAGGCGCTGTTTTCGGGCATCTCGACTTCGTTCTGGATCGGCGCGTCGATGT
>CAZKIB010000039.1:5520-16249 GCA_964552425.1 uncultured Anaerolineaceae bacterium
CTCGGAGTCGACGTCGGCGCCGGGCAGGTTGACCAGGCGCTTGAGTTCGCGCTGGAATTCCTTGAGTTCGTTTTCAGCCTGCCGCCGCGCGCTGTTGATAATGTCGCGCCGTTCGTCCTCAATCTTGTCCAGCCGCACCTGCAATTCGGCCTGCTGTTCTTCGGCGTCTTCCAGCGTGGCGCTGATCGCCAGATTCTTTTTGCGGATTTCCTCGCGGGTGCGCTGAATTTCATCCAGCAGATCGTCCGCCACCAGGTCCTCCGTCGCCACCAGACCGCGCGCCGCCTCGATAATTTCCCGGTTCAGCCCCAGCCGCTCGGCAATCGCCAGCGCGTTCGAACGCCCCGGCAGGCCGACAATCAGGCGATAGGTCGGGCGCAGC
Organism: uncultured Anaerolineaceae bacterium; assembly: GCA_964552425.1. GTDB lineage: Bacteria > Chloroflexota > Anaerolineae > Aggregatilineales > Phototrophicaceae. Next base: position 5,903 of record CAZKIB010000039.1, read on the forward strand.
GTTTCAAGGTCGAACTCTACACTGGCGTTGCGCACGCCGGGGGTTTCCACGCCGTAGATTTTCAGTTCCGGGTGATGCGTCGTCACAATCGTGGTGATGCGCCGGTCCTTGAGGTGATTGAGCAGCGCCCGCGCCAGTGCCGAACCTTCCGCCGGGTCTGTGCCCGCGCCCGCTTCGTCCAGCAGCACCAGCGAACGCTCGTTGGCTTCGCGCAGGATGCCGATGGTGTTGGTCATGTGCGATGAAAACGTGCTGAGGTTCTGCTCGATACTCTGCTCGTCGCCGATGTCCGCATAAACCCCTTCGAACACACTCAGTTTGGCATCTTCTACCGGCAGGTGCAGCCCGCACTGGGCCATCAGCACCAGCAGTCCTACGGTTTTGAGCGATACCGTTTTACCGCCTGTGTTCGGCCCGGTGATGACCAGCACCCAGGTGTCCGGGTCGAACTCAATGTCAATCGGCACGACGTTGCCCGTCAGCAGCGGATGGCGCGCGCCCATCAGGCGGATGGTGCTGCCCGGTTTAGCCCCCTCCGGGCGAAATGGCATGAAGACCGGCTCGGTGGCTTTCAGGTCTTCGGCGTAACGCGCTTTGGCGAAGATCAGGTCAACATAGGCCAGCACTTCCACTGTGCGCACGATGAATTCGGACTCCTCGCCGACCAGTTCGGTCAGCGCCGCCAGGATGCGCCGGATTTCCTTCTCTTCCTCAAGCTGCAATTCGCGCCATTCGTTGTTGCTTTCCACCGTCGCCAGCGGTTCGATAAAAATGGTCGCGCCGCTGGAGGACATATCGTGGACAATGCCGGGAATACGCCCTTTGAACTCGGCTTTGAGCGGGACGACATAACGTCCGTTGCGCGTGGTGATGATGGTTTCCTGCAAAAACTGCTGGTTGTTGGTGTTGGTGATAATGCGGTTCAGCTTGGTCATCAGCCGGTCATAGGCAATTTTGAGATCGCGCCGGATGATGGCGAGACGCGGGCTGGCGTTGTCCATAATCTCGCCGCTGTCATTCAGGACCTTGCTGATCTCCTCCTGCAAGCCGGTACATTCTTCGGCCTCGTTGATGAGGTCCGCCAGCAGCGGATACTGCCCCTTCATACGCCCGATGGTGCGCCGCAGGGTGGTCGCCCGCCGCAGCGTGTAGCGAATATCCAGCAGCGTCTGCGGCTCGCAGATAATGCCGCGAGTGGCTTGCAGGGCTGGCTCACGCACGTCACGCGCCCCACCCAGCGAGACATTCTGCCGGTTTTCAAACAGCGTGCGCGCCTCAGCCGTTTCACGCTGCCAGGTCCTGGCCTCGTCAAAATCGGTAGTCGGGAAAAGTTCACGCGCCAGGTCTTCCCCGGCGGAAAACGTGCAGTAATCAGCCAGTTTGTCCAGCACTTTATGCAGTTCGAGAGTCTGGAGTGTTTTTTCGTTCATCGGGTTGTGGTCGTCTCAGCGGACAAAACAGCAGAAGTATAATGCAGGCCCGCCCAATTTTCAACGTGTGAAGTTCAAAAACACTCATTCAGGGTCACAAAGGTTCACATACCCCCGGTTTCGAGGGGGCGATACTCGAAAATCTGCTCCACCAGCGCGGAACTGCCGGTCAGGTGTGTGCCATCCGCTTCGCCGCACAACCGGAAACCGAACTTCTCGTAGAGCTGGCGCGGGCCTGAACCTTAACACTCCGCCCCGTAATCTACCCGTTAATTTGCGCCAATCCACTGCTATAATGAACGGGTGTTTGAATAGGCAGGTGCACTTTGTTCATGCGCTATGTGACGTTTTTGATGCTCACGCTGAGCAGCTTCGCAGCCCCGCTGTATGCGCAGGATGCGACCCTCACCGCGACGGCGTACCAGACGGTGAATGTCCGCAGCGGGCCAAGCACTCAGTTCGATATAGTCGGCAAACTGGAAGAAGGCGATGAGGCCGCCGTGCTGGGACGCGACAGCGCCGCCACGCGCTGGCTGTATATCGCGCTGCCCGACGACGAAACTCGCGGATGGGTCGCGGTGTTTACGGTGACGGTCAATGGCAGTGTCGAATCGCTGGAAATTGTCGAAGTCCCCTCCCCTGAAGACAGCCTCGATGGGCCAGCGCCCGAAGGGGTCAGTGTCGTGGCCGTTGGGCGGGTGAATGTGCGCAGCGGGCCGAGTATCACCTACGCGGTGATCGGCCAGCTTGACATTGAAGACGAAGCGCTGGTCACAGCCCGCAGCAATTACAACAGCGACTGGCTGTTTATTGAAGGCGAGACACTCTCCGGCTGGGTGGCCTATTTTACAGTCACGGTGCGCGGCAACGCCAACGACCTGCCGGTGCTGATTCCTGACGCCGCGACGGGTGACCTGGTCCCGCCGTCCGCGCTCATCCGATCCAGCTTCAATGTCCGCCTGCACAGCCGTCCGGCCTTTGCCGCCTCCGTAACTGGTGAGTTACCCTTCAATACGCTGGTGACACCGCTAGGGGTATCGCCGGATGGCCGCTGGCTGTATGTGGCGAACGACGATGTAGAAGGCTGGGGCTGGACACGACTGTTCGAGATCAGCGCCGAGCAGCTTGCGCAGGTTCCCCCCCGCGCAGTGAACGGAACCGCTACCCCGACACCGCGCGCGGCCCTGACACCCACCCCCGCATCCAGCGGCTAGCCGACACGCGGAATGGCCCGAAAGCCCGTGCTGGCAAATTGAACCTGACCGTCCGCGTCACGGATAAAAGCGACCTGTCCTACCGGGCGCGGAACCCCGCTGATAAACATATTGAAGACATCCGGGCGCAAAGGGCGCAGTTCGATGGGCGGCGCGTCCGGCGAGAGCGCGATCAGGCGGTTATTGTCGTCCAGAGTAAAACGGATCGTGACGACCACCGCCCCATCAATGCGCGTCTGGCGAAAATCCCCGGTGTAGGCTTCCAGCGCTGCCGCATCCAGTTCCGGCGCGGGCCGTGGGGCCGGTTCCGGCACATCCAGCAGCAGATCAAACACGATTTCGTGGGTGGGTTCCGCGTTAAAGCCGGCCACATTCGCCAGCAGGATGACGCCCAGTTCATGCTCAGGCAGCAGTTCAAAGGACGTGGTATACCCGTTGATCGCGCCGCCGTGCCCGACACGCTGTTCGCCGCGCCATTCCCCGGTGAACAGACCCAGCCCATAACCGCTGCGCCCCGGTTCGATTTCCAGCACGGGGGTCTGCATCATCTGCACCGAATCCGCGCTGAGAACCGGCTGGCCGTCCAGTTGCCCCTCTTGCAGCAGCAGCAGGGCGAGGTTCGATAAGTCCTCCACGCTGGAAAAGACAAACCCGGCGGGGTACTCGGCGGCGTTATCCGGGTTGGGGCGCACCACCTCCAGCCCTGACCGCCCCGGCAGATGGCCTACCGCCAGCGGGTAGGTGATGGCGACATTGGGATACAGCGTCGTGCGCGACATATGCAGCGCCGGGAAGACCTGCTGCGCCATATAATCGGCGTAACTCTGGCCGCTGACCCGTTCGATCACCAGCCCGGCGGTGTTAAAACCGGGGTTGGAATAACTGAGGACCGCGCCCGGCGGCGCAAACGCGCTCTCGGCATCAAAGCTGGCGACATAATCCGCCAGAGCGTCGGCATCCGTGCGCCCGTAGGGCGTGGCGGCATCCTTCAGCCCCGCCGTATGCGAAATGAGCTGCCGCACGGTGATGGCATCGCTCACGGCAAATTCCGGCACATATGTCACCACCGGCGCGTCGAGATCAACCAGACCAGCTTCGACCAGCCGCAGCAGCCCTGTCACGGTGAGCGGCTTGGTGGTGGAGCCAATGCGAAACAGAGTGGCGGGTGTCACCGGGTCTTCGCTCTCGATGCTGCGCACGCCGAAGCCTTCGGCAAAGACAACTTCACCCTGATAGATCACCGCCACTGCCAGACCGGGTACAGTCTGTGCCTGCATCTGCGCTTCGATAAATTCCACCAGCGGCGCAAAGTCAACCTTATTTTCCTGCGCGGAAACCGGAACAACCCACAACAACAGCAGCCCGCATATCCACAAACGCTTCATCCGTTTACCTTTTCGCTGAACAATCCGGTCCATTATAGCGCACACCATCCGCCGCCCGATTCCAGCGCTTTCAAATGTGAAAATTTTGTGAAAGCACGCGCTGTTAGGCATTTGTCATGCTCCAAAATGCACTATTACACAAGATAACGGAACATTACAAACATCAGGGTGTTCACAACCATGCAAGCCAAAACCACCTGCCCTCACTGCGGCAAACTCACTCCCAAAGGCGGCTTTATCTGCGCGGCCTGCAATAACCTGCTGGATGTTCCTCCGGCAGAGCAGGCTACCCGAATGCTGGCCCAGACGCGCAGCCTGGAAGCTTTGAGCAACGATTATTTTGACGACGACTCGACGCTGGTGATGCGGCTGCGCGGTCATGAAAAATCGTTTCAACTGACCGCCCGCCAGTTGGGGCCAGGCCGTATCATCGGGCGCAATGCTCCCGGTCATGACCCCAAAGCCCATATCGATCTGAGCCGGCATGAAGGCGAAGCGCTGGGTGTATCCCGCCGGCACGCGCACCTGAGCTACAACCGGCAGGACAAGACCGTGCGGGTGCGCGATATGGACAGCGCCAACGGCACGTTCATCAACGGGCAGAAGCTGCACCCCGGCGAAGTGCATGTGCTGCGGCATGGCGACAAACTGCGCATGGGCAAGCTCGAAATGGGCATCACCATCCTGCACGCGGTGGTGATGGTCGACGTGTTCTAAACGACAGTTGAACAAACCACCCTCGCCGTGTCACAATAGAGGTATTCCAGAACACAAGTGACAGGGGTGATGGCATGGCAGGCGGATTATTGGACGGACTCAACCCGCAGCAGCGCGAGGCGGTCACGGCGGGCGCGGGGCCAGTGATTATCTATGCCGGGCCGGGCAGCGGTAAAACCCGTGTGCTGACTCACCGGGTCGCCTATCTGGTCAAAGAGATGGGCGTGTACCCAGGCGCGATTATGGCCGTCACCTTCACGAATAAAGCCGCCAGCGAGATGCGCGCGCGGGCAGAAGCGCTGCTGGGCGGACGCCTGAAAGGGCTGCAAATCGGCACGTTCCACGCCATCTGCGCGCGGATACTGCGGCGCGAATCCGAAAACACCCCCTACCGCAGCGACTACCTGATTTATGACACCGACGATCAGGTTTCGGTCATCACCCAGGCGATGAGCGAACTGAACATCGACACCAAGCGCTACAACCCGCGCCGCGTGCTGGGGGCCATCTCCAACGCCAAGAACGAACTCATTACCCCGGAGCAGTTCAAGGCCGCTGATTACTTTCATGAGATTGTCGCCCGCGTGTACCCGGCGTATCAGGAAATTCTGGTCGCCAACAACGCGATGGACTTCGATGACCTGCTCATGCAGACGGTCCTCCTGCTGCGCGAAAATGCCGAAGTCGCCGAGAAATATGGCCGTTTTTACGAACATGTTCTGGTAGATGAATTTCAGGACACCAATATGGCCCAGTACAAGCTGGTGCAGATGTTCGGGCGTCCGCAGAACAATATTTTTGTGGTGGGCGATGAAGACCAGGGCATCTATGCTTTTCGCGGCGCGGATTACCGCAATGTGATGCAGTTCCGGCACGATTACCCGGACGCGAAAATGATTATCCTCGCGCAGAATTACCGCTCCACGCAGATCGTGCTGGACGCGGCCCGCGCGGTGATCGACAAGAACCCGCACCGCCAGCGCAAGGACCTCTTTACGGAGCGCAAGGGCGGCGCGAAAGTCTACCTGTACGAAGCCTACAATGAAACTGAAGAGGGCGAATACGTCGCGCAGAAGGTTGAACTGCTGCGCCACCGCGACCAGCTAAACTACCGTGACTTCGCAGTGATGTACCGCACCAATGCCCAGTCCCGCGCGATGGAAGAAGCCTTCATCCGCGAGAACGTCCCTTACAAACTGGTCGGCGGCGTGGGCTTCTACAAACGGCGTGAAATCCGCGATCTGCTGGCCTACCTGCGCATCATCAACAACCCCGACGATTCAGTCAGTTTCAACCGCATTATCAATGTCCCCAAACGCGGCATCGGCAAAAAGTCGCTGGCGACCTTCCAGATGTGGGCCAGTCAGGAACGGTTGTCGTATGGGCAGGCATTGAACGCGCTGGCGGATGGCGAAGCTTCGCCGCTGTCTGGCAGGGCGCTGACCGGGCTGGTGGAGTTCGCCCGGCAGGTGCGGGAATGGCAGAAAATCGCGGAAGGGGGCGACCTGGTGGCACTGCATGACCGTATCATGGCGGACACCCGCTACCGCATGTATCTGCACGAGATCAGCGATACGCCCGACCAGTTTACCGAACGCGAAGAAAACCTGGCCGAACTGCGCGGACGGCTGGAAAAAGCCAATGAAGATGACCTCTCACTGGGCGACTTCCTCACGGAAACCGCGCTGGTGGCCGATGTCGATACGCTGGACATCGACGCTGACGCGGTGACGCTGCTCACGCTGCACAGCGCCAAAGGGCTGGAATTCCCGGTGGTGTTTCTGGTCGGGCTGGAAGATGGCCTGCTGCCGCACCTGCGCTCGCTGGATGACCCGGAAGGCATGGCCGAAGAACGCCGCCTGATGTATGTGGGCCTCACCCGCGCCAAAGATCAGGTTCACCTGACCTATGCGTTCCGTCGTTTTCTGTACGGAGGCAGCGAAACCAACCTGCCGTCGCGCTTCCTGGCGGACATCCCCGCCGAACTGACCGAAGGCATTTATTCCAGCGGGAACGCCAGCCTGCGGGACACGATCAGCTACCAGCGCGAAACCACCTGGGATCAGACCGGGGCGCGCCCGAAGATTATCCAGTTTCCATCCGGGAATGCGGCCCCGAAACCGCAGTCCAATCTGCAATTCAAGTCTGGGATGAAGGTTCACCATGCCAAATTTGGCGATGGCACGGTGATCGAAAGCCAGGCCAGCGGCAGCGATGAAGAAGTCACCGTCGCCTTCAAGATTCACGGCATCAAGCGGCTGGCGGCCAGCTTCGCCCGGCTCACAGTGGTGGAGTAAGCGATGAACGCCAGCATGATTCTGATCGGGCCGAGCAAAGCGGGCAAAACCACCCTCTCAAAATTGCTGGCTGAAAAGCTGGGCTGGCCGGCGCTTGATCTTGATGACCTGCGCTGGGACTACTATGCCGAAATCGGTTATGACCCCGCCCGCGCACAGGAGATTCGCCAGCAGGGTGGCATGAAGGCGCTGGCGGACTACTGGAAACCGTTTGATATTCACGGCGTGGAACGGTTCTTGCAGGATTACCCCACCCGCCACGTGCTGGCCTTCGGGGCCGGGCACTCATTCTACGATGATCCGCACCAGTTCCAGCGTGCCCAAACCGCGCTGGCCGCCTTTCCTCACGTGATTCTGCTGCTGCCTGCGCCAGACCCGGATGAATCGGTCCGTATTCTCGAACAGCGCCTGCGCGATGCCGAACCCGACTTTACCGATTCAGGCGTGGCCGGCATCATGGAAGTCAACCGCCTGTTCGTGACCCACCCGTCCAATCACCGGCTGGCAACCCATACCCTTTATACGGCTGGCAAAACTGAGGAAGCCGTCAGTCAGGAAATCCTCCAAACACTCGGCATCTGAACCAATTTGTATTGTGTGCTGGTAGTTCAAAATACCTGCACTTCCAGATCAATAGTAAAATACGATTCACCTCCGGGCAGCAGCAGGCGTTGTCCGGTCAGGTAATCGTACAAACCCAACACCAGTCGGTAATCTCCCGGTGGAAGGTCTTCCGGCAGTGTTATCACCACGTCAGAGCCAGTATAGAACTCATCCAAATCGTCCCACGTCAGTGTCGGGCGGTTCAGGTGCGCTGGAGGACCATCGTGCTGCGCGAGAACACGATCCTCGTCTGCCGGGTACAATTGCACAAACAGGGAGTAATTCGATTGCGGATAATCTCTGATCTGCCAGTAGGGACGCAGTTTCAGAGTTGAACCCGGTTGCAGATTATCCGCCTGCAAATCATATCCGTCCAGAATAATCCTTTCGCCAAAAACGGCGTCCGCATCGACTGAGGGCGGGATCATCCGGTAAAAGTGAATGGTATCCCCGAACACACCGGGCACATCCGCGCGGATTGTCTTCAGGTGAACCAGTTGCTCGACAAACGCCCCGACTTCAGGGTTATCGCCGCTGTAGCCAGATTTCAGGTTGTCGTCCGTAATGGCAAAATAGTAGATACCGCGTTCGACATACTCGGCAGGAGTATTCTGTGGAATCTGTTCTTCGTGCCACCAGTCAAAGGGAGTCTTCCCGTCGTAGCCACCCCACCAGCGATTCCAGGTGCGCAGCAGGGAGTCTCCGTCACGAGTCATAATGCGACCATCCGCTGGAATATTGTTGTCTGTCCATCGCCACAGAATTTCGCGGCTGTCACGCGCCTCGTATTTCTGGCTCAGAATTATGTTTTGATGTACGGCTGGACCGATGATCAGAAGGGTTAGCCCAACAACTGAGAAAGCAGGCAGCCACAGCAGTGATTGTGCCTGTCTTTTCATAAAATTTTCGAGTGTACTGAAAATCTGCGCAACAGAGGCGGACCAGATACCCAGCACTGCCACAGTAATCGGTAAAACATGTCGGATTTTATGATCTAAATGCCCTTCCCAGACATTGGTAAAGCTTGACGCCATTACCACACCGAATAGACAGTAGACCAGTAGAATGCCAAGTGGTTGAAGGCGGATGATCCGCCATCGGCGTATAAGACTGTACCCGTATGTGATACATCCAAGTCCTACTGTCCCAATAAAAAGCCATTCACCAATGGGACGGGTGGCAGACCACCAGTTATTAAAGTTGCGCCACGTATCAAAGGCCATCTCCAATCCCTCAGTTCGGAAAGTCTGAACTTCGCGATTGGGCAAATTGAGAGCTGCATAATTGACCAGCAAATACCATGCACAGACAGCCCCAATGACACCCTGTGCAATGAACCAGGGCAGCATCCGACGCGGGCTGCGGCTGAAAAGTATAAGGCTGATAATGACCCAGGGAATCAGAACATACACAGGCGTGTACTTAAAGTAAATTGCAGTAATCCCCATCAGCAGACTGCCAAATAGCCAGCGGGGTGAATCCTGCCGCAAAGCCTGAAACGCCATAACCAGCGCAGCCGCCACAGTAAGATATACGAAAGGATCGGGCAGAGACTGACTGTTCACATCCACTATATGGGGAGAAATGCCCCATATCAGCCCGGCAAACCATGCTGCTGTTGTTCCGCCCACCAGCCAGCCTAATCGAATGACCAGTACTGTCGTCAATACACCTACCAGCAGTGCAAGTAACCGTTGGGCATGTAAATAGTCAGCCAGCAACGTCCAGGGACGACCCCATTCCACAAAAGGCTGCATCAGCATTGTCAGCCAGATATAGCCCGGCGGTTGTGAGGCATAGTACTGGCCGACGTAAGAATTGGGTTCCACACCCCGGCGATGCAAACTTGTGACCTGATAGACTGATTCGTCCGTTCGATCCTGAAATGGCAGGAAGCGTTCATAAGTGATTAAGCGCAATCCTGTGGCAAGTATCAAAAGCAGCATGAAAGCAGCTAAGGTAATCCTTCGATCAACCTGTAAGCGTTTGTTGGCTAACACACGATCATGATCTATATGGGGGGAAGCAGGTACGAGAATTTGCGAGTTATTCATGGCGATGGTCAGGTCAACGAACGAGACAGCAGGCATTGTATCATGGGTAATCTAACTGGAACATTGGTCAGGTCAATAATAATAAAAGTAGTAGTCTTAGTAGGGGCTGTCGATACTGTCGATAACTCTGTAACGCCCTTTGTAATCTGGGATTCTTTTCCCAAGCTACCCACTCTATAACACAAACTTACCCCACATTAACCCATATTGGGTTACGGGCATGGGATAAGTGGGATAAGAGTTATGCACAGAAGCCTGTTGATAACCCCGGTGAGTTATCGACAGGCTTCGACAGCAACCGGAATCTAACCTGTCGATAACCGGAGTTATGCACAGATTTGGGTAATGTTTTCGACAGCTATCGACAGACTTGGGATAAGTTATGAACAGGTTATGAACAGGTTAGTTGGGATAATGGCTGGCGATACTTGGGAAAAGCGGCTGGGCTGTACCCATAACCTGGAATCCTGTGTCCAAAAACTTCAGCCAGCGCCAGCGCACAATTGGCGTACAATGGAATCGTAACCTGCCGCCAGAAAATGCGAGTACAGAGCGATGGATGCCCAGATACTGCGTCATCTTGAAAGTTCCAACCCGAAAGACCGTTTCACAGCCATCAAACACGTGGCCCGCAACAAGGATGTGAC
>CAZKIB010000039.1:16269-21742 GCA_964552425.1 uncultured Anaerolineaceae bacterium
GAAACTGGCGCAGATAGCCGCGCATGACCCTGACGACCAGATTCGCGAAGTGGCGGCCAAAGCCATCGCCTACATCAAAGCGGACAGCCGCGAGACAGCCGTCTCCAAAAAGCAGGCAATTGTGGTAAGCGCCAAGGATGAAGCCCGCGCCAAAGCGTTTGTGGATGCGGCCATCAGCTATCAGATCAGTGACGAGCGCGAAAAAGCGCTGAAGGAACTGGCAAAAGCGCTTAAGGCCAACCCGCACCTCGAAAAGGATCAGTTTTTTAAGAGCGTGCTGGAAGAAACCGCCGGAGTTGTGGACGAACAGGCTTTCGCCATGATTCGCAACCCCGATGAACTCAAGTCTGTCGCCAGCAGCGAGCGGCAGTATAAACGCGAAGTTCGCCAGCAGGAACATCTGAAGGAAGTGAACCGTTCCCGATGGGCTTCCGTCGCCATGGACCTGGCGATTTTCACCTTCTTATCGATTGTGCTGACGTTCTTCGGTCTGGCCCTGACCGGACAGAGCGCGTTGAATTATATCAACAGCACGGCGGCAGCCCAGCAGGCCTTCCGCAACGGCGAGATTGAAACCGCCCCGGAAATAGACCCTGTGTTTATGGAATCCGCTGCGCAGTATGCCAACCTCACCATTCCCTTCAGTCTGACCTTTGGCGTCGTCAGCGGGCTTATCGCCGTCGTTTCGCTGCTGGTGAACCTGCTATTTACCCATATCGCGGCGCGCCTTGTTTTTCGGGGTCAGGGGACTCTGCCGCATCTGATCTATAAAGTCGTTTCGTTCTATAACGGGCGGCTGCCGATTTTGTACGGGATCATGTTCCTGACGGTGGTGCTGTCCTTCGCGGTTGGCGGTGGGATCATCCCGTTCGTGGGGTCCGGCGCGATTTCGATCTACAGTTTCTTTCTGTTTTTCAACATGGTGGGGCGCATCGGCGAAACCTATGATTTTGGCTCCTTAAAAGGCTGCCTGTCATCGATTATCGGCAGTTTTATTCTGGGTATCATTCAAGTCGTGATCTTTTTCCTGTTCTTCAGCGCGGCCTTCACCGCTCTCATGGGCCAGCAGGGGCTGCTGTAGCGGGTTGGTTTGTGCCTGCAATAACGGTATGATTGGTTCCTCAAACTCTATTCAGCCAGGAGCCAGTCATGACCGAAAACATCCGCTGGGGGAGTAGCAGCACCGCAAATATTGGCCGGGGCCGCGTGATCCCGGCTATTATGCAGTCCCGTAATGGGCGCGTCCTGGCCGTCGCCAGCCGTGACCTGAACCAGGCGAAGGATTTCGCGGATGATCTGAATATCCCGCGCGCCTATGGCAGTTATGAAGAACTCATCAGTGACCCGGACGTGGACGCGATCTACAACCCGCTGCCCAACAGTATGCACGCGGAATGGAGCATCAAATGCGCCGAGGCGGGCAAGCCGACGCTGTGTGAGAAACCCTTTGCCAGCGATGCCGCCGAAGCTCAGGCCATGGTGGACGCCTTCACCAAACGCAATATCCTGTTCGCCGAAGCGTTTATGTACCGCTTTCACCCACAGACTCAGAAGGTCAAAGCCCTGGTCGATGGCGGCGGCGTAGGCCAGATCAACGTGTTAAACTCCACCTTCAATTTTGCTATCCGCTCCGGCAACGAAGACAACATTCGTCTGAGTAAACCGCTGGCCGGCGGCGCGCTGATGGACGTGGGGTGCTACTGCGTCAATGTGATGCGCTTGATGAGCGGGGAAGAACCGGACGCCGCCCACGCCTTCGCCCAGATTGGCGCGCAGACGCAGGTCGATGAAACGCTGGCGGGTGTGCTGCACTTTCCGTCCGGCGCAGTCGGCCACTTTGATTGCAGCCTGCGCACCGCCTTTGCCAACACCTATGAAATTCGCGGCACGGAAGGGCGCATTCGGGTATCCGAGGCATTTGTGATGCCGGCGGATAAAGACACGGTGATCGAACACTGGCAGGGTGGAACCTACAACCGCGTCACCATCCCGGCGGCGAATTCCTACACGCTTATGGCCGAGGACTTTGCCGATGCGCTGATCCACAGCCGGCCGCCGAAGTATGCCCCGCAGGATGGCGTAGCCAATATGAAGGTGATCGACAAACTGGTGGCTTCGCTGCATTAGACAAAAACGAAGCGGATAGGCTCTCATTCACAGAAGGAGCCTATCCATCACACGCTCTAAGCGCCTGACAGGCTGCCCGGTCCGGCTCACGATGGTCTGGTTCGCAGCGGTTTGCGCGTCAGTTCTACGAACCGGTACGGCCCAGGTGTTCCGGCATGTCGAGGCTGTCGTCATGCTCGCAGATAAACCGGACGCCTTCGTCGAGTGTATCGAACATGCGGTAGCGCTGGCCCATCAACTGGAACACTACTGAGCCGATAAAGCGGGCGATGCCCGGCGCGCCCACCAGCACCCGCCAGCCCTCCCCTTCGTAAATCTTCATGGAGGCCGTGCTGTGAATTTCTTTCAGGTTGGGGTGTGAGGTGATTTCGGTAGCATCCATCAGGGTATGAATGAGTGGGACTCCTTCGTCCATGAAGGTTGGCATGACGCGATCCGATTCACGAATATCGTCCAGAGTCACGTCGCCATAAAAACGCTGCAAAATCACACGGTTCGGTATCAGCCAACTGAATTCAATGGGCATGGGGCCTCCCCTCTTCTGTGGATGATGTGTGTTTTCTATTATGGCAGACGATAATCGCAAACAGCGTTAAGCTTCTGGACGCGGCTGCGCCGGCAGGGTAATCGTCTCATCCTGATCGCTCAGAAAGGCGGCGGCCTGCTCCAGTGTGTCGAACATGCGGTAGCGCTGGCCCATCAACTGGAAAATGACCGACCCCATAAATCGGCCCAGACCGTCCACACCGATGATGATGCGCCAGCCTTCACCGTCATAGGCGCGCATGGAGGTAGACCGCTGGATTTCGCGCAGGTTGGGGCTGGACTCGGCGGCGCTTACGTCGATCAGGGTATGAATGAGGGGGACGCCTTCGGCCATGAGGCCCGGCATGGCTTCCTCGACCTGGCGAATATCCTCAATCGTGACATCGCCATAAAAGCGTTCGTAGATGACCCGCAGCGGGATTATCCAGGTGATTTCAACCGGCATGATTGTACCTTCTATCACAATTTGCAGACATGTTTAGTATTCCATACATTGTGTGACAAAAGGCTTGAGTTTTGGGTGCGCAATAACGGCTCTATCAGGTGTTAACAATCGGGTGCAACAGCACTCCCTCAGATGTTGCAACCCGGCCTTGTGATACATCAATCGTCACCAACGGATAACCGTAGTGCAGGGACAGAGCTATATAACTTGAATCGTATATAGCGAGATTGTTATTGAGAGCAATATCGAGCGAACGATCTAGCAGGTGTTTCATTGGCGCACGGCGCAGTTTTATAGTTCGCAGTACACGCAATAAGTTTTCCGCATCGGCTCGGGGCATTTCTTGAAAGCGGACCTGTTTCCAGATTACATTGGTACATTCAAGCAGGCAAAACTCCGGCACAGTCAGTCGATCACCGTTCGTAAGCTGATTGAAAAAATGAGTTACATCTGTTGTACGTGCGCCATCAACGAGATACTCAATCACAACACTGGCATCAAGAATAAAATTCGCCATTAGCTATCCCGGTCTTCGCGGAGGAGTTCGAGTGACGACTTCACGCCCGGCGGTGGTGTCCAGCGAAAGCGCTCCACAGATGCACGGATTTCGTCCCATGACAGGTCGTGATTCTCGTTCGCTGGATCAGCGATCTCAAATGTGCCCAGCAGCCTGGTCAGGCGTTCGTCAATCGCTTCATCCACAAAGCGCTTCAGTTCTTCCAAAGTCATATCGGCTACTGTCGTCATACACAACCTTTTCCAGCCACCATATTGTTTGCAACTATTATACTACCCTGCCCCAATCCATTCGAGCTTTGCGTTCACGGGGTATACTTGGATACGGGATAAGGTGAGACGGAATGCGTATTCGACGACCCAGAACACTTCGGGGATGGATTATCGGTGGTCTGATCCTTGCCGTAACGATCATGTTCGTGATAGGAGCTAGTTTTGTGATCCTGATGTACGCCGCGTTGAGTCGTGGTGGCTTAATGGGTGGTGACTGCCCTGATACGATGAGCTATGGCAACACGACTGTGTTTGGAACCGTGCAGGACAGTAACGGAAACCCGGTTTCCGGGGTTCAGGTGGTCATCAGGAAACCAAAAGGCATCTGTCCTCAGTCTTATGAAATCAATAAGACCTTTGTCAGCAACAACGAAGGCTGGTTCATAGGTAAGATCGATACTCATTTGGGAGATCATGATGTGGATGTTTCGATTGTTCATGATGGATACCCGCCCTGCAATTTCGTATCCCATCCAGAGTCCAGATTCTGGGCGATTCATATCACGGCTACTGTGGGCGATGATTTACGTGTTGAATATGTAGACTATGTTCTCGACACATCATTTTCTCTTACACCTACTTCCACATTGGAAAGGTCAGCTTAACCGATGCTAGCCGGCGTTGATATTGGCGGGACATTTACGGACCTGGTGTTGAGCGAAGATGGCCGCCTGAAGATTCACAAGCTGCTCAGTACGCCGCGCAACCCCGCCGAGGCGATGCTGGCCGGGCTGGAGGCTGTCGGCGCGGTTCCCGGCACGCGCGTGTCACATGGATCAACTGTAGCGACCAACGCCATCCTCGAACGCAAGGGCGCGCGCGCGGCCCTGATTACGACGCACGGTTTCCGCGATATTCTCGCCATTGGCCGCCAGAATCGCCCGGTGCTGTACGCCTTGCAGCCGCAGCTTCCGCCGCCGCTGATCCCGCAGAAGTGGTGCTACGAAGTGCCCGAACGACTCGACCATACCGGCGCGGAACTTGTGCCGCTGGACATGGCGGTGCTGGACGCGGTGCTGGATCAGATGGCGCTGGAACGGATCGAATCGGTGGCGGTGTGCCTGCTGTACAGTTTCGTCAACCCGGCGCATGAATGGGCCGTGCGGGATCGCATCCTCGAACGCGGTCTGCTGCAAGCCTGGCAGATTTCGCTGTCATGCGAGGTGCTGCCGCAGTTTCGCGAATATGAACGGGCCAGCACCGTCGCGCTGGATGCCTATGTGCGCCCGGTGATGAGCCGCTACCTGAACCGGCTGGAAGATGCGCTGCCGAAAAAGTCACGCCTGCTGGTGATGAAATCCGATGGCGGCGTGGTCAGCGCGGGGACCGCCCGCGAACAGGCGGTACAGACTGCCCTCAGCGGCCCGGCAGCCGGGGTGATCGGCGCGTTCCATATCGCGGAACTGGCCGGGTTCGACCATATCCTGACATTTGATATGGGCGGCACATCCACTGACGTGGCGCTGTGTCCCGGCGCGCCCGGACGCCGCTCCGAAGCGGAAATTGATGGCCTGCCGCTGCGTATCCGGGTGATTGATATTGAAACCATCGGCGCGGGCGGCGGGT
>CAZKIB010000039.1:21777-23069 GCA_964552425.1 uncultured Anaerolineaceae bacterium
TGGATGCCGGGGGCGCGCTGCGGGTGGGGCCAGAAAGCGCTGGGGCGGACCCGGGTCCGATGGTCTACGGGCGCGGCGGCGAACAGATCACCGTCAGCGATGCCAATGCGCTGCTGGGCCGGCTGGACGCCGATCATTTTCTCGGCGGGCAGATGACGCTCGACCTGAAAAGCGCGCGCAAGGCGGTTCAAAAACTGGCGAAGCAGATGGAGCGCAGTGTCGAGGAAGCGGCGCACGGCATCATCGAGGTGGCGAACGTCAACATTGACCGGGCGCTGCGGCGGGTGTCGATTGCGCGCGGTTATGATCCCCGCACTTTCACACTGATGGCTTTCGGCGGGGCCGGCCCGCTGCACGCCTGCGCGGTGGCGGAACGGCTGGAAATCCCGCGAGTGCTGGTTCCACGTTATCCGGGCGTGTTATGCGCTTTTGGCCTGCTGGTGGCCGATGTGCTGCGCGATTACAGCCAGACCATGCTGCAAACCGTGACTGAAAACACACTGGCGGACCTGCGCAAACGGCTGGAAGGGATGCTGGCGCAGGCACGGGCGGACCTGCGCGGTGAGGGCATCGCTTCATCAGCCATGACGTTTATGCCATCCGTTGATATGCGCTATGTCGGGCAGTCGTTTGAACTCAATATCCCTTACGGCAAGAATCTGGTGAAGGCATTTCACAGCGCTCACGAGGCCCGCTACGGCCACGCCTTTCAGGAACGCAGCGCCGAGATTGTGACGGTGCGCTTGCAGGCGGTGGGCAGCGTCGAGAAACCGGTGATCGGGGCGGAACCTGTGCAGACGCAGCCGGCTGTACCCCTCCAGCAGAAAAATGGCCTGACCTTCTATGACCGGGAGGCGCTGCTGCCGGGGATGACGTTCGCTGGCCCGGCTCTGGTCTTCCAACTGGACAGCACCGTGTACGTCGCGCCCGGCTGGGTGGCACGGGTGGATGCCTATCGCAACCTGATTTTCGAAAGAAACCAAACGGCGGAGTAACGGCCAATCTCATGATGCTGCGTTATGCCATCCGCGTGATGATCGTCGTCCTGCTGGCGGGTGTGGGGCTGGTTTCCGGCGCGCGGGCAGTCAGCCAGGGCCAGCCGGCGGACCTGCTGGCATTTTTGTCGAACCGCACCGGGCGCTATGACATCTTCGTGATGGACCTGTCTACCGGCCTGCTGGTGAATTTTAACCGGGATATTGAGCGCACCTCATCCCCGGCCTGGTCGCCAGACGGCACGCGGCTGGCTTATGTCAACCGGCATGTGAGCAATACGGAAGTGTACGTTGCCA
>CAZKIB010000039.1:23080-29514 GCA_964552425.1 uncultured Anaerolineaceae bacterium
GTGAACATCAGCCAGCATCCCGCCGGCGATACCGACCCGGTGTGGTCGCCGGATGGAACCCGGCTGGCGTTTGTGTCTAACCGGGACGGCAATCAGGAGGTGTATGTCGCGGACCTTTCCAGCGGTGAACTGACCAATATCAGCCGGCACTCCTCACAGGACAGCGCGCCGGTGTGGTCGCCGGATGGCACGCGCATCGCCTTTGCCTCGCGCCGCAGCATGACTTCACAGATTTTTATCGTGGAAAGTGCAGCACCTCGGCGAGGACGACGCCTTTGACGATGACCCGGTGTGGTCGCCGGACGGACGGTATCTGGCGTATATTTCGTGGCGCAGGCGCAACACCGAAATTATCCTGCATGATCTCGAAACCGGAGAACACAACAATGTGACCAACAGCCCGGCCAACGAAAACAGCCCGACCTGGTCGCCGGATGGGGAGCGGCTGGCGTTCTGGTCGAACCGCAACGGCAATCTTGAAATTTTCGTGCTGGACCTGACCAGCGGCGCGCTGGCGAATATCAGCAATTATCCCGGCACAGACAGCAGCCCGGCCTGGCTGCCGGACGGCCAGCGGCTGGCGTATGTGTCGGTGGTGCAGCATGGTAACATCGCTGACCCGGAGATTATGGTCTATGATCTGCGCAGCAGCGAAATAACCAATATTACCCAGTACCCCGCCGCGCACGATCACAGCCACGCCTGGACGCAGATCAAACCTTAAGCGGCAGACAGCCTTTAGCCGTCAGTCTTTTGCCAAAAGCTAATTGCATATCACAGATGACCACGATTTGAATAAGCAGCTTTAACAGTTATGGAGAATCTATTTATGCGCAGCAGCAGATTACTTGCCACGACCCGCGCCGGAAAAGCCGCGCGCATCGCCATGCTGGGGCACTTTGTCCCAGCCTACATCGCCTTCGCGGCATACGAGGGCTACGACGCCATCTGGCTGGACCTGGAGCATCGCCCGATGGATGACCGCGAGGTGCAGGCCCTGCTGGCCTTTTTCCACCTGTATGACATCGACTGCCTGATCCGCCCCTCGACACGCGAAAAGGCGAAGCTCTACCGCTACCTGGAAGATGGCGCGGCCGGCTTTGTGATCCCGCATGTCTCCACGCCGGAAGAGGTGCATGATCTGGTGCGCAAGGTGAAGTTCCCGCCGGTGGGGGATCGCGGGTTGAATCCGTCCAGCCTGGAAGCGAACTTCGGCCTCGATCTCTCCGGCAGCCGCCAGCCGATGGTCGATCATGCCCTGCGCGAGACATTCCTGCTGGTGCAGATCGAGACACCGCTGGGAGTCGCCAACATGGATGCGATGGCCGCCGTGCCGGGGCTGGATGGCTTCTTTGTCGGCCCGTCCGATTTAAGCCTGCGGATGCAGCATGAGCCGGAAAGTCAGCAGATCAGCTACGCAGCGACGATTGAAAAACTTGCGGAAGTCTGCCAGCGGCACGACAGGCTGTGGGGCACAACACCAAAGGATGTGGACGAACTGCGCAGCCAGTACGCGCAGGGGGCGCGCCTGCTGTGGTGGGGTTATGACCAGACCATGCTGCGCGAGGGCCTGCGCCAGTGCCGCGCTGATCTCGACGCGATTCTGGTAGAATAAACGCAAAGGCGCGAAAAGGCAGAGGTTAATAATGGTCACAATACGGGTTAAAGTAGATGTCACCGAAGATCGGGAAGTGACGATCAAACTGCCGGAAGATTTTCCTGTTGGCGAAGCTGAGATCACTATCGAAGCGGAAACTGAAGCAGTAGGCACATTAGGCAGCATACTTGCTTCCGGCCTTGTCGGGAGTGGCGCAGATTGGGACATTGGCGATAGTGAACAATACATCCAGGAACAGCGGCGAATGACCTGGGAGGAACGGCGCAAATCGTGGACGGACTTGTAGACGCATCCGTTGTTGTCGATATTTACCGGGGATACGAACCTGCGGTTGCATGGATGAACTCGAACACGCAATTACGCATTGCCGTTACACCATTAACCTGGATGGAAGTTGTAGCTGGCGCAAAAACGAAGGCAAATCAACGCAAAGTGATACGTCTCCTCGATATGTTTCTGATGGAGGAATTAGAAAAGACAGATATTGACTGGGCGATGCAGCAACTTAAGACTTACCGTTTGAGTCATGGTGTTGATATACCAGATTGTCTCATCGCCGCGCCGAGTTACCGGCTGCAACTGCCGCTGTACACGCGCAACCTCAAACACTTCACGCCGCTGTTGGGCAATCTGGCGCAGGAGCCGTATTCGTGAAATAGCGGCGAAAAAGATCAAAAAAATAAACGCAAAGGGTTAGGGAAGAACAGCTAAATGCCCGCAGATGCGATTTCTCTCGAAGTGTTCAAAAATCTGTTCGCCTCGGTGGCGGAAGAAATGGGCGAGACGCTCAAGCGTACCAGCTTCAGCCCCAACATCAAGGAGCGGCTGAATTTTAGCTGCGCGGTGTTCGCCGGAGGGGAGATTGCCTGCTTCGTTGCCAGCCAGCGATCAGCCTCATTCGGCTCAGGGTAGATGCCAGTTTCTTCGCCTGCGTTCGTCCTTAAGCCAGGACCGTTGTCAGGGCACGTTCAAAGCTGTGCAAGGCTTCATTCAGTTGTTCCCTGGATACCACCAGCGGCGGAATCCAGCGGATGGTGTTGGCGTATGTGCCGCAGTTCATCAGAAGAACCTGTTCGTCTTCGAGACAGTGACGCAAAATCTGACTGGTCAGTTCAGGTGCGGGCTGGCGTGTATGTGGATCGGTGAATTCAACGCCAACCATCAGGCCCAGGCCGCGCACATCCCCGATGGCCGGGAAGCGGCTTTGCATCTCCTGGAGGCTGTCGCGTAATTGTTCACCGCGTTCGGCTGCATTTTGCACCAGCCCTTCTTCGAGGATCGTTTCGATGGTGGCGACGGCTGCCGCGCAGCCCATGATATTACCGCCGTAAGTGCCGCCATGTGTGCCCACCATCCACCGGGACATGATCTCAGACGGAGCAGCGATGGCCGAGATGGGGAAGCCAGAGCCTAATCCTTTTGCCATCACCAGGATGTCAGGAATCACTCCGCTGTGTTCCAAAGCGAAGAAACGCCCGGTGCGCCCAAAGCCAGTCTGAATCTCATCGAATATCAGATAGATACCGTGTTCATCACAGATGCGGCGCAGCCCCTGCAAGAACGAGGTCGGCGGAACGATGTAACCACCTTCGCCCAGAACTGGCTCAACGACCATCGCGGCGGTTTCAGAGGGGTCTGTCTGTGATTTGAGCAGCAGTTCCAGTTCGTGCAGCGCCCACGCGCTCGTGGTTTCCGGGTCCCACCCATAGCGATACCAATAGGGAAACGGCGCGACAAAAACGCCCGGTGGAAGTGGTTGATAATGCTTGCGATAGGTGGTCTTACTGGTGGTCATCGCCATTGTCTGGGCTGTACGTCCATGAAATGATCCCTGAAAGACGATGATATTGGGCCGTTCCGCAGCCTGACGTGCCAGCTTAACGGCTGCTTCGACGGCTTCCGCGCCAGAATTGGAGTAAAAAAAGGTATCCAGTGGCGCGGGCACAACGCGTCGCAGTGCTGCCGACAGATCAAAGAGGCGTTCATGGTAATAAATATTGACCTGAGCGTGCATAAACTGCGCGGCCTGCTGCTGAATAGCCTGCACGACGCGAGGATGGCAGTGACCGGTGTTGGTGACGCCGATACCGCTGGTGAAATCTGTGTAGCGTGTGCCGTTCTGATCCCAGACATAGATACCCTCACCGCGTGTCATCACCAGATCGGTAACATGAAACCACACAGGCGAAAGCGCAGATTGATCGGCGATCATTTTGAAACCTCTTGTAACTCAGACTATGGAACCCAGGCGATTAATTTTCGCCGGTGTCCTGCGTCAAACGGTAGGCGATAATAATCGGGATAAAAGTCGCCAGCATGACGAACAGCGCCGCGACATTCGTTACCGGACGGTCACGCGGGCGCGTCAACTGGCTGAAGATCCAGATGGGCAGAGTCTGCTGCTGCCCAGCCGTAAACGTGGTGACGATCACTTCATCAAACGACAGCGCAAATGCCAGCATGGCTCCGGCGAGCAGCGCCGAGGCGATGCGCGGCAGAATGATGTAACGAAATGTCTGGAAGGGTGATGCGCCCAGATCCATGGACGCTTCGGTGAGCGAGTATGATGTGCGCCGCAGCCGGGCGATCACGTTATTGTACACAGTGACAATCGTGAAGGTCGCGTGACCGATGACGATGGTCCAGAAGCTGAACGGGATATTGCCCAGGCTGATTGCCGAGCGCAGCGCGATTCCGGTGACGATGCCCGGCAGCGCAATCGGCAGGATAATCATTAACGTGATCGATTCGCGCCCGAAGAATCGCGAACGCGCCAGGGCCAGCGCCGCCGCCGTCCCCAGGATAATGGCGATCAGGGTTGCCAGCCCGGCGGATTGAAGCGAGAGGGTAAAGGCGCGCCAGAAGTCCTCGCGGGCAAACGTTGTGCCGATCCACTGCGTGGTCAGTCCTGGCGGTGGGAACTGGAAGGAGGCTTCTTCGGTGGTGAAGGCATACAGAAAAATAATGACAATCGGAAAATGCAGGAATCCGATCACCGCTGCCGCGCTCAGTTTCAGGCCCCAGTTCGCCCCCCCGTACCTTCTAGAGCGCATCGAAAGCTCCCCAGCGGCGCGCCAGCAGCAGATAGGCCAGCATGATGATGATGGGCACGACGGTCATCGCTGCGGCCAGGGGGATATTCCCCGCCGTACCCTGATGAGAATAGACGGCCTGCCCGATAAAAAAGCGTGAATTGCCGATCACGCCGGGAATGATGTAATCACCGAGCGTGAGCGAAAATGTAAAAATTGAACCTGCCACAACGCCGGGAAAAGCCAGCGGGAAGATGACTTTGTTGAAGGTTACACGGGGAGGCGCGCCCAGGTCTGCGGATGCCTGCGTGAGCGATACCGGCACACGCTCAACAGCGGCGTTGATGGGCAGGACCATATACGGCAGCCAGATGTAGACGAACACAATAAACGTGCCCAGGAACGAAATTGACAATGAAGGCCCACCGATTTCGGGTATGCTTAAAATACTGTTCAGCAGCCAGTTGAGGCCAAGCTGCGAGACGACCCAGTTAAACACCCCTTCCTGTGCCAGGATCAGTTTCCACGAATACACCCGCACAATATAGCTTGACCATAACGGCAGCATCACCAGCAGATACAGCAGGCCCTTGACGCGCGGGCTGGCAAACCGGCCCATATAATAGCCCAATGGGAACGCAATCACCGCACAGGTGATCGTGACGGCGGCGGCCATCAGAACGGTACGTCCGAAAATCTCCAGGTTGGCGGGCGTGAACAACTGCTCATAGGTACTGAGCGTAAATTCCC
The DNA here is from genome assembly GCA_964552425.1 of uncultured Anaerolineaceae bacterium. Lineage (GTDB taxonomy): Bacteria > Chloroflexota > Anaerolineae > Aggregatilineales > Phototrophicaceae. The sequence continues at coordinate 28,481 of CAZKIB010000039.1, forward strand.
GCCGCACCAGACCGCTGAACGGATCGAGGCTGTAGAAACTATTTAACAGCAGCGTGAGCAGCGACCCCACATAGACCACACCCAGCCACAGCACAATGGGCAGCAGGAGCAGCAGCAGCGCCATTTTGGGATGCAGAAAAAAGTAATTGGCGATCCGCCGGATGGGGTTATTCTCAGTTTGTGATGTGACCCGATTGCCGCCTGTCATCGTGCCGCCCTCATCAATCCAACCGGAGCGTGTGGGCTTTGTCCCACATCAGCCAGACCGGTTTACCGCGCGATGCCATCACATCGGACGAGCGCGCTTCCAGATTCTGCTGCAATACGGCGATTTCACCGCCGCCGTTGAGCGTGACGATGTAGCGCGTATTGACACCGAGGTAGATCACCTCGGTAACGATACCTTCGACGCAGTAGACCTCGGCAGGAACTGGCGTATGCGGTTCGCACATGCGGATTTTTTCGGGCCGCACGGCAATCGAACAGCGTTCGCCGGTAACGGCCTGCGCGATACTGGCGTCCATCAGGTTGGATGTGCCGACAAAACCAGCAACGAAGGCCGTGCGCGGATGTTCGTAGACTTCGACAGGCGAGCCAACCTGCTCGATCTTGCCATGATTGAAGATGGCGATGCGGTCACTCATGGTAAGCGCTTCTTCCTGGTCGTGCGTCACGAACACAAACGTGATGCCCACCCGCCGCTGAATTGCCTTGAGTTCGACCTGCATTTGCTGCCGCAGCTTGAGGTCAAGCGCGCCCAGTGGTTCATCAAGCAGCAGCACACGCGGCTCGTTAATCAGCGCACGGGCCAGCGCGACTCGCTGTTTTTGCCCGCCGGAAAGCTGTGAAGGCCGCCGGTCACTGATGCCCGGCAGTTGGACCAGATCAAGCATTTCGGCCACACGCCGCTGACGCTCTGGCTTGGGCACTTTGCGAATCATGAGGCCATAGGCGATATTTTCGCCCACGCTCATATGTGGAAACAGGGCGTAGTCCTGAAAGACGGTGTTGACATCGCGCTGATACGGCGGCGT
>CAZKIB010000039.1:29524-37849 GCA_964552425.1 uncultured Anaerolineaceae bacterium
CCTTCCATCGTCGCGCCATAGAGTTTGATATGTCCGGCAGTGGGCTGCTCAAAGCCGGCGATCAGGCGCAGGCAGGTTGTTTTGCCAGAGCCAGATGGTCCCAGCAGCGTAAAAAACTCGCCGTGAAAAATATCCAGCGAGATGTCATCAACGGCCTTGACACTGCCGAAGGAACAGCTTGTGCGCTCGAAGCTCACTGCAACCTGCGGGGCCGAGGTGTGTGTGTTCATTACCCGTGTTTCACCATCACATGCTTGGTGATCTGGTAATCATGGACCGCTTCGGCTGAAAGATCTTTCCCAAAGCCCGATTGCTTAAAGCCACCATGCGGTGTCTCCGATGTCAGCGGGATATGGTCGTTAATCCAGACTGTGCCATATTCCAGATCGCGTGACAGGCGCATGGCCCGCCCTACGTCGGCTGTCCACAGCGATGCTGCCAGTCCATAGAGGACATCGTTGCCCAATCGCAGTGCCTCGGCCTCGTCATGAAAGCGGTTGATCGTCAATACCGGGCCGAAAACCTCGCTCTGGATAATTTCGGCATCCTGCTTCGCATTGGCGATCACAGTGGGTTCGAAATAATAGCCCCGTTCATAGCCAGCCGGCACGCCGCCGCCGGTAATCACCTGAGCGCCGGCGGCTCTGGCACGGTCCACAAAGCCCTGAACCCGTTCGCGCTGCACACTGGAAATCAGCGGTCCCATCTGGCTGTCAGCGGCAAAAGGATCGCCGATAGTGGTCGAACGCAGCGATTCAACAATGGCTTCCAGCGCCTGATCGTATTTGCTGGCCTCCACATAAACCCGTGTCCCGGCGGTGCAGTCCTGCCCGGTGTTGAACGTCGCGGCGATTTTTGCGCCGGCTGCCACCGCGTCGAGATCCGCATCATCAAAGACCAGCAGCGGAGCTTTGCCACCCAGTTCCAGATGCACGCGCTTGAGCGAGTCCGCAGCAGTCTTCATGATTTTCCTGCCCGTATTGGTTGACCCGGTGAGGCTCACCATACGAATGTCAGGGTGTTCAACCAGCGCCTGCCCGGTCTCGTTGCCGCCTGTGACAATATTGACGACACCTGCCGGGATGCCCGCTTCCTCGAACAGGTCCGCCAGCAGCAGGGTGGTCAGCGGGGTCGTGGGGGCGGGTTTGAGAACGATTGTGCAGCCTGCGGCCAGCGCCGGACCAATCTTCCAGACCGCCATCATCAGCGGATAATTCCAGGGTGTGATCTGGCCCACAACACCGACAGGTTCGCGGCGGAAGATGGAGGTATAGCCCGCAAGATATTCACCGGCGCTGCTGCCATGTGTATCACGGGCCGCAGCAGCGAAAAAGCGCAGGTTGTCGATGGTGAACGGCAGGTCGGCCCCGGCGCTGACAAACTGGTAGGGTTTGCCGGTGTTTTCCGATTCAAGCCGCGCGAATTCTGCGGCGCGTGCTTCCAGCAGGTCTGCCAGCCTGAGCAGCGCCAGCGAACGGGCCGACGGTGTGAGTTTTGACCAGCGGCCATCGTAAAATGCGGTTTTTGCGGCCTGTACCGCCGCATCAACATCTGCGCGGCTGGCATCAACCACATGGGCAATCACTTCGCCAGTGGCAGGGTTTTCAATCGCCAGGCTGCCGCCGCCGCTGCTGTCCTGCCACTGACCGTCAATCCAGAGTTTGTGTTCCATATCCAGAGCCTTCATTCACGGACAGGGTTGTAAACAGCGAGTGCTTACCCATAGGCAAGCACTCACAAAACTGGTCAGGTTATAGTTAGCGTCCGCCAATCACGGCGATATAGTTCGTAACCCACTCGTAGTAGGGCACACAGACCGCGCCGCGATCATCACCGCAGTCGGCAACCGGTGTCTGCCAGAACTCAATGCGCTCGAAATTGTCCAGGCCGTTGATCGAGCAGCCTTCGTCGGTCAGCAGTTCGTTGCCTTCGCAGGCGGCAAGCACCGCCGGGACCGAGCCAAACCAGGCAGCGAGATCGCCCTGAAGCTTGGGATTGAGCGAGTGTTCCAGCCAGAGATAGCCGCAGTTGGGGTGTGGCGCATTAACGTGCATCATCGTCGTATCAGCCCAGCCAGTAGCGCCTTCCACCGGCACGACGCTGGCAATCGGTTCACCGCTGGCTTGCAGCAGGTTCACCTGGAACGGCCAGGAACCAGAAGCGGCGACGCCTTCGTTGGTAAAATCATCAATCTGAATGAAGGCATCGTGCCAGTAGCGGCCAACCAGTTCGCGCTGCTGGCGCAGCAGATTGAGCGCGGCATCAAACTGCTCCCGGTCCAGCGCGTAAGGATTCTCAATGCCCAGTTCGGGGTTATGAGCTTTCAGGTACAGCGCAGCGTCGGCGATGTAAATAGCGCCGTCGTAAGCCTGCACGCGCCCGGCATTGCTGGCTCCGTCGGGCAGGGTTTGTTCCTCAAAAACCACGCTCCAGCTTTCCGGGGGCGTATCACCAAAAACCTCGGTGTTATACATCAGCACGTTCGATCCCCACTGGTAAGGCGTGCCATAGTGAACACCGTCCACCGTATGCCAGGGCGCATTTTGCAGGCGTTCATCAATGGTGTTCCAGCTTGGAATCAGGTCGATATTGATGGGCTGCACACGTTCACCAGCGATCAGGCGCAGGCTGGCATCACCGGAAGCGGTGACGAGATCAAAACCGCCTTCATTCATCAGAGCGACCATCTCGTCGGATGTCGCTGCGACCTTGACGTTCACCATGCAGCCGGTCTGGGCTTCAAAGTCCGTTACCCAGTCAAAGGCCGGGTCCGTTTCACCCCGTTCGATATAACCCGCCCAGGCGATAATCGAAACCTCACCTTCCGGCTCGCCAAGCGCCTGAATCGGCGCATCCTGTGCCTGCGCCATACCCACCACAAGAACCAGTATTATGCTCATAATGAACACTGTTTTGAACTTCATTCTGTCCTCCCATCCCAATGTGAAACCATTATTTTGCCAAGAATTCTTTTTGCCGCATTGTCATTGCGTCTAATATTTAAGATGACATCGCTGTGGTATAGTTACAAGAGCCAATTTTTACAAAATTGAGGGTACCAATTTAATGAGCGCGTTCCCTAAAGCTTACCTGCTTTCGGTGGTGCAAATCAGCCGCAGCGACTCGCTGCCCGTGTATAAGCAGATCTACGAAAGTCTGCGGCAGGCCATTGTCTCTGGTCAGATCGAGGCGAACCTGCGTCTGCCCTCGACGCGCGATATGGCCGAACTGCTGGGCGTCTCGCGCAACACGGTGCTGGACGCGGTTGGTCAGCTAATGGCTGAAGGCTATCTGGAAGCAAAACAAGGTTCGGGGACCTATGTCACAGGACATCTGCCAGATGAACTGCTGCGCGTTAACGGCAGCGCAGCGCCCAAAATTGGCTCCCTCAAACGCACCGTTTCACGGCGTGGGGAACTGCTGGCAAGCATGGAATTCACACCGCGCCGCCATACCAACCCCAAATATGTGTTTACAATCGGTATGCCTGCGGTTGACCAGTTTCCGTTTGATGTCTGGTCGCGCCTGATGGCCCGGCATTACAGGCACGGCTCACTGCCGCTGTTTGATTACAACCTGGCGGAACCCGCCGGCTATCCGCCGCTGCGCGAGGCCATTGCCGCGTATCTGAAGACGGCCCGCGCGATGGAATGTGACCCGGAACAGGTAATCATCTGTAACGGTTCGCAGCAGGCCCTGTTTATCGCCAGTCAGGTGCTGCTGGATGTGGGTGACAAGGCGTGGATTGAAGACCCCGGTTATCTTGGCGCTCGCTGGGCCTTGCAGAGCGCCGGGGCACAGGTGATCCCTGTCAGCGTGGATATGGATGGCCTGCTGGTTGAAGAAGGGATTGAAAAGGCGCCGGATGCGCGGCTGGTTTATGTGACCCCTTCCCTCCAGTTTCCGATTGGCTGCACCATGAATCTCAAGCGGCGCAGTGAGCTGCTGAACTGGGCGAACAAGAACGATGCCTGGATTATCGAAGACGATTACGATCATGAGTTCCGCTATGTCGGCCATCCGCTGATGAGTTTGCAGGGTCTGGACGGCGCGGGTCGGGTGATTTACATCGGCACATTCAGCAAAGTGATGTTTCCCGCCTTACGCATGGGTTATATGGTGGTGCCCAGAGACATGATCGAGATTTTTACTTCGGTCCGCACCCTGATTGATCTGCGGACGCCGACAGTGCAGCAGGCCGCCCTGAACGATTTTATTCGTGAAGGTCATTTTATGCGGCATATCCGGCGCGCGCGGGGTTTATATGCCCGGCGGCGCGCGCACCTGCTGGAACAGATTGGCGAACATCTGGGTGATCTGCTGACACCGGGTATTTCCGATGCAGGTATGCACCTGATGGGCTGGTTGCCTGATCGTATTCCAGATGAAAGCGTCTTTGTGGAAGCTGAAAAAGCCGGGGTGGAGACTTTGCCCATTTCGCGGTTCTATATTGGCAAGGCGGAGCGCAGTGGAATCATTCTCGGTTACACAGCAGCTCACAAGGCCGACATCACGCAAGGGATTCAGACACTGCGCGCTGTGCTGTTGCGACTGCACGATTCTGTTGAGTAACTCACCTTACGCAGGTGGCCGGACAGGATGCCGATTCGTGCTTGCCGGAGGCTGAAGTCTCCGGCAAATCACCTCAAATCCCTGCGGGATTCCGGCTCCGCTGCCTCAGTCCCGCAGGGACTTGTTTTGGCTTGCCGTCGATTTCAATCGGCGGCATAAGCTGAAGCGCCGCCAGGCCCCACCGAAACCACAACCTTCCATCCCTACGGGAAGATTGTCCCCTACTGCGTATCATGAGTGAGTAACAGAACCGTGCGTTCTGATAAGAACCCGCCTGGCCCGGTTGTTCCTGGATCAGACGTCTGGTATCTGCCGGACGCGGCTGTGGCAGATCGTGAAGCATTTTTTTGACAGATGTCACGCCGTTGCTGGCCTGGCTCTACCCCACCAGCAGGATGCGTGCGCCATGCGACTGCTTCAGGTTCAGCAAACCGGCACGGTCTGACTGGCCGGTACGCAGGCGAATTTCAAAGGGGGCTTCTCCGCGCTGCTTGAGGTGCGGGTGTAACGGGCTGTCGAAGGCGTCCGGCGCAGCCAGCGTCAGCGTAAAATCACCCAGGCGAAAATTGGCCGTTTCCGCGCCGAGCATAGCCGGTCCCGGCTCCGGTTCCTGGTTAAGCATGGCCCGGTAGCGCGCCACACCTTTATCGAGCTTTTTCACGGCCACGACCAGCGCCTCCACCCCGGTGACACCGTTGGCGTGGCTCGTCCTGTCCGCGTCGTCGGGCACGCGCAGCACACGCGGTGTCGTATCGGTGATAAAAAAGGGGGTGCGGCTGTTGTCAATCGACACCGTGCGCCAGCCGATCTGTGTGCCATCCGGGCGCTTGCGACCATTGGCAACCGGTTCGCTGACAGCCAGTTCGCGCTCTAACATGCCCATCGCGGCGGCTTCGATGTCATCGACCAGCAGGGCATACCCGGCCCAGCCATCGCCTCTGGCGACAAAGTCGAGAAAGCTGCTCAGATCAACGGTATCATGTGCAGCCATAAAATGGGCGTCCACCGGGGCCAGCAGTTCCAGATAGCCCCCGTCGGCAAAGACGATCAGCGCGTTGTGCGTCTTCCCATCGGCATGTTTGCCCCCGTAAAAGGCGGTGAACCCTAGCGCCTGAAAGTCGCGCGTGGCGGTGTTGAGATCGGCAACAGCGATGATGGCGTGGTCAAAGGTGAAGGTCGTCAAGAGGTCTGGCCCTCCGGCGGGAACACCCAGGCCAGCGCTTCGGGCAAAATGCTCTTAAAACCGACCAGCCCGTGCCCGCTCCCGGTTTCGATAAACTGGTAGGCTACGTCGCGGCGTTTGTTCAGCGCAGCGGCAATCTGGCGCGCCGGGTTGATAAAACGCGCGGGAATTTCATAGCGCCCCACACTCTGGAAAATGCGGCTGGGCAGGTGCGGCGAACTCTCAAAACGCTGCTGATAACCCTTCAGGCTGGCTTCGCCGGGCGTTTTACCCTGACCTTGCAGCGGGGGGGAAATCATCAATAAACGCGAAAAGGCCGGGCTGCTCAGGGCGGCGTGCGCGGCGGCGATTGCGCCCACATCGACCCCACCGACGCCCACATCCAGCGGGTTGACGCGGTACAGGCTGCGCACAAACGGCAGCAGTTCGGTCAGTAAAAACAGCATATGCCGGTCATTGCTCATCAGTTCGCGGGTGCGTTCTTCCTGCGGCCCACTCTGCATCATGGCGATAATTGTCGGCTCCATGCGCCCGTGTTTAATGAGCGCGTCGGCGATATACGGTGTTTGCAGGGGGCCGGTGTGCCACAGCGCATCCATCAGAATAAGCAGCGGATATTCTTTCGCCGTGTCATAAGCGGGCGGGGTATACACCCACAGCTTGCGCTCACTGAACCCTAACTGGCGGCTGTCGATAAAATGATCTGTCACGCTCCCGCGTGCCACGTTGGGCATGGCGGACCAATCCGGGAAGGGGCGCGCCTGGGGCATCCTGAGTACGGACACGTTGATCTGCGCCGTTTTCAGTTGCAGGTCATTCAGCGGGTCCACCAGCCAGTGTTTGCTCACGCGCTCCACCAGATTTTTTTCGCGCGCCAGCGGGGTCATCGGGTCGTCAATCGCCAGCAGGTAATCCAGCAGATCATCTGGCTCAAAGCGGCGGGTGACATACCACAGCGATGTGCCTTCCACCTGCGTCATGGGCGCGAAGGGCGGGTCTTCCTTGATCGTGTCCAGGTTGAGCGCGGCGCTGGTGGTGCCGGCCTTTGAATGCACGAAGGTCGCCCGGTTCCCGCTGATCCAGGGCCAGCGGGTGCGCTCTCGCAGCAGCGCATCCACCAGGTCCTGTCGCCGTCCGGTATCCGTTCGCCCGACTTCAGCCAGAAACGCTTCAAAGGTATCCCAATCCGGCATGGCCGTACTCCCTCAAATTGCGCATATCCACACAGGCTATTGTAGCATCGAGACCGTTCTGGCACGAATGGGTTGGCCTGCATTTTCAACCATTATAGCGGTTTTGAAAGGTTGAAATGCTAGGTCGTTTAGTCTTCAGGTTTATCTTTTCGGGTACTAGACCATAACTCAATGATTTCTAGCGCATCGGGGGTGCCAATAAGTTTAAGGGAGTTGAATGCGGCTCCTCTTACATGTTCTACCGGATCGTTGTGCAACAATTCTTGAAGTTGAGGAACAGCTTTAGAACTTCTCATTTGACCAAGCGAGTAAGCTGCAATTTCTCTAATCCTCCATTCTTCATCCATTGTAGCTTGATACAGTATAGGCAACATGCTTTCATCTCGGAGAAGTCCAAGTGCTTTAACTACTTCCAAACGTACATCTGCATCAGTTTCTTTCCTAAATTGACTCTTTAGCTTTTCGGCCGCGGAAACATCCTGAATTTCACCAAGTAACTCTGCAACAGATATTCGAATCTCCTTGTGATCGTGGTCAAGCAAGTCGAGGAGGCCAGGAACAGAATCCCTTCCAATTTTTCTCAGTGACGCCAATACATGTTGTCTGATATGGGTATTTTCGCGCTGAAGTGCACTGAGAAGCGCATGTATTACCCTTTGTTCTCCAAATAAGCCTAACTGTTTTGCAGCTTGTTCGCTTGCGTGTTGATCAGTTCCTTCCATAATTCTAATAAGTGCCGAAATAGACAACTCATCGCCAATTTGCGCTAGGGTCGAAATTGCGGTCATTTGCAAGTGGCCCCCGTGAGACGCAAATTCAATTACTTTTTCAACGGCCTTTTGTGCTTTCAACTCTCCCAATTTAGCCAACGCCATCAGTTTTGCGTCCGTCCATGAATGATCTAGCAACTCAATGAGACCTGGAATTGAGTCATCACCGTACAACACAAGGGCACGTGCGGCGGCTTTACGCTCCACAAAATTGTTATGTCCAATTGCTTCTAAAAGGCCGGGTAAAGCTCTCTTATCTCTATAATCAGTTACTTCAGCCAATCTCAATGCAGAATACATTCTCACATCATCAACATGATGTTGAACTGCATTGGCGAGAGCTTCTATTGCGGCAGGACTGTTAGACTGTGTGAGCCGATCTACAGCTCCCCTCCTCTCATGTAACTCATAGCTGTCCATAGCTTCAATAGCTCGTTTTATGAAAGGCGGAATTTCTTTCGATTTACTGATTTGTCCCGTGTCAATCTCAATAAGACGATCTATAAGCTTTTCCCATGGAATATCCCAGTGATTTCGAAAGTCAATATATTGAATAACCTCAGTTCGGGATAAGAGATGCCTCTCTGAGAGAGACAAGGTAAGCTCT
>CAZKIB010000040.1:0-16485 GCA_964552425.1 uncultured Anaerolineaceae bacterium
TGTCTCCCTGCAAGCGGAGTAATCATGGAACGGCGATTCCTGAGCAGCGCCAACCTGCCCGTTGCGGTGATCTCACTGGGGACTGCCGCGCTGGGCATGACCTATGGCATCCAAGCGGGTGCGGATAAAGCCGGCCAGCCGCCCCCGTCTGAATCCGACGCAGCGGCGCTGCTGCTTAAGGCAGTGGATGCCGGCATCAATTTCATTGATACCGCCCGCGCTTATGGAAACAGCGAAACGCTGATCGGCCATACACTGGGTACGCGGCGCAAGGACATCTTTATCGCCACAAAAGTCCACTGTCTGGATCGGGCCGGCGCGCCGCTCACCGGCCAGGCCCTGTGCATCCAGGTGCTGGAATCGCTGCACACCAGCCTGAAAGCGCTGTGTACCGATCATGTTGATCTGCTGATGGTCCACAGCGCCCCCCCGGAACTGCTCGAACGTGATGACATTTATCGCGCACTCGAAACCGTCCGCTTACAGGGTCTGACGCGACTGACCGGCGCTTCAACTTACGGCGTGGTCGCGCCGCGTCTGGCGATTGAAGGCGGGCTGGACGCGGTTCAGGTGGCGTATAATGTACTGGATCGCCGGATGGAAAATGAAATTCTGCCGCTGGCGCACAGTCGCGGGGTTGGTGTGGTGGTGCGCTCGGTGTATCTCAAGGGCGCGCTGACCGAACGCGGCGACGACCTGCCCGATCATCTGGACGAACTGCGCCAGCTTTCCTGCCGCTTTCGGGACATCGCCGCCAGCTACCAGATGGAACCCGCTGAGGCCGCGCTGCGGTTTGTTCTTTCGAGGGATGAAATCACGACGGCGCTGGTTGGTCTCCGTTCCGAGGCGGAATTACAGGTCGCGCTGGACGCGGCGGCGAAGGGCAAACTCGCACCGGATATACTGGCTGATCTGGACACATTACGCACCGAAAACACCTTGTTGATTGATCCGAGTCGCTGGGGCATTCCATGACGCACGAAATCGGTTTGCACAAAAACGAACTGGATACGCCTGTCCTGTGGGTCGATCTGGACAAACTGGAACACAATATTCAGACTCTCGCGGCCCATTTCGCCAGCGCGGGCGTCCAGTGGCGTCCGCACATCAAGGGCATTAAAACCCCCGCAATTGCCCACAAGCTCGTCGCGGCGGGCGCAATCGGCGTCACCTGCGCGAAATTGGGCGAAGCCGAGGTGATGGTGTATGCCGGTATCCACGACATTCTGATCGCCAACCAGATCGTCGGGGCGCAGAAAATCACCCGGCTGGTCCATCTCAATCGACAGGCGGATGTAAAAGTCGCAGTGGATCATCCACAGCATGTCACGTCCATCGGCGCGGCGGCAAAGACTGCCGGGGTCGAAGTGGGGCTGCTGATCGAGATCAACACTGGCATGAACCGGGCCGGCGCGCAGCCCGGTCAGGCAGCGGTAGACCTGGCGCGGCTGATCTGTGACACCCCTGGCGTGCGCTTTCGCGGCCTCATGGCATGGGAAGGGCACACCCTGTCGCAGCGTGACCCGGAAGCCAAATTCGGCGCGGTGCGCGCGGCAGTGGAACAGGTCATCCATATAGCGGAGATGTGCCGGCAGGCGGGGATGCCAGTGGAAATTATCAGCGGCGGCGGCAGCGGAACCTATCAGATGACGCCATCGATCCCTGGCGTGACCGAAATTCAGGCCGGCGGCGCAATCTTCAACGATGTCACCTATCAGAACTGGGGGGTCCAGACCGTACCAGCGCTGTTTGTGCGGGCCACAGTCACCAGCCGACCGGTTCCTGAACGCATCATTTTTGATGTGGGTTTCAAGAGTCTGCCGGCGTGGATTTCCAAACCCGTTCCGCTCGGCATCGACCATGTGAAAGAGGTGGGCATGTCTGCCGAACATGGCATTGTCACGCTTGACCAGCCAAACGAGCGTATTCAGATCGGCGACAGGTTCGATTTTATGGTGGGCTATACCGATACGACCCTGTTCCTGCATGACCAGCTTTACGGCATCCGTCGCGATGTGGTCGAAGCGGTGTGGGATATTCAGGCACGCGGCAGACTGCGCTAAGGATTGCAGCGATGAAAATTGCCATGCTCAATGGGCCGCGCGATTTACAGATCGAGGAACGCCCGCTGGATACTGATCACCTGGCGCCGGATGAAATCTGGGTGCGGACGGAAATCAGCGCGTTCAAAATCGGCACAGACCGGGGCAATTATGAAGGCGCGGAACGTGTGCCCGGCGCGCCGGATTATCCCCGCTGGGTGGGTGACAGCAATCTCGGCGTGGTGCGCGGCACAGGCAGCGCGGTTACACGGGTCAAAGTGGGGGATCGCATCGTCACCCGCTACCCGCACCAGAGCGAATACGTCATGCGCGAGGCGGAGAGTCTGGCGGTTGTGCCGGATGGAGTCGCCTCAGAGGACGCCGTGTTCGCCCATCTTTACGCCCTCAGCAGCCAGTGTTATCGTAAAGCCTGGTTTCAGCCGGGCGAGAATGTCGCAGTGGTCGGCGTCGGGCTGCTCGGCCTGGGCGCGGTGGCACTTGGGCCGCTGTTCGGAGCGCGGGTCGCGGCGGTTGCCAACAGCCCGCTGCGGCTGGATATGGCTGCGCAGGTGGGAGCGCACGCCGGTTTCCTGAGCGAAGACCCTGACCTGAAAACGCATCTGGATCACTTTACGGGCGGGACAGGCATTGATCTGGTCATCCTCACCGCCAATCCCTGGCCCGCTTACCGCACCGCCCTCGATATTGTGCGGCCCGGCGGGCGGGTGGCGATTGTCAGCCTGCTGGGGCGCGGCGAAGCTCCGCTGGATTTTAACCCCCTCAGCATGGACCTGTTCTATGCGAAGGGCATTTCGCTGGTGGCCGTGTCCGGCGCATCTGGCTATCTGTTTCCTGCGCGCGCCGCGCACCGTTTCGCGCCGGATGCCGAAGCAGCGTTCATTCTATCGCTGATGGCGGATGGCAAACTGAAGCCAGGCCAGTTGGTAACACATCATTTTCATTACAGCCAGATTGCCGCTGCCTATGAGATGGCCTACCTGCGCGAAAAATCCATGCTCGGTGTCATTTTTCAATGGGATGCCTCATGACACAGCACTTTCGTGCCTGCGAACGTTCTGTGCTAGGATTATTTCCATTGTGTCATGTGATAGTCTGACGAGCGATGGCTGTGCTAGAACCTGTTTCCCGCGATACTCTCACCCGCCAGGTGGTTGAAACCATCAAGCGGTTTATTCTTCAGGAAGACCTGCCGCCGGGCGCGCAGCTCCCCAGTGAGCGCGAACTGAGCGAAGCACTGACCGTGAGCCGCAACATCGTGCGCGAAGCCCTCAGCGCGCTCGTGGCGCAGGGCATCGTCATCAAGCAGGCCGGGCGCGGCAACTTCGTCGGCGAGTATGACGAAAAGCAGCTCATGACTTCCCTGCCGCTGATCCTCGGCGAACGCAGCCAGTCGCTCATCACCTTTCAGGAGGCGCGCGCCGCTCTGGAAGTCGGCGCAGTGGGGCTGATTGTCGAACGCATCACGGACGACGAAATCGGCCATCTGCGCAACCTGATCGAACTTCAGGAACAGCGCTACCGGGACGGAAAATCGGCCATCAAAGAGGATATTGATTTTCACCTCACCCTGCTGAAAGTGACCCACAATCACGTGATTGAGGATATGTCCCCGCTGGTGATCGAGGTCTTCCGGCGCACACTCATCGAAGCGCCGTCTTCGCTGCGCGCCAATCCTGAGCGGATTATCCACGAACACCGCGCCATCCTGAATGCCCTCATCCAGCGCGATTATGAAGCTGCCCGCGCGGCCATCATCATCCACCTGCGCGTGCCCGGCTTCCGCATCTGACTCAGACTATCCAGGGCGATTCAACTCGGCCAGTTCTTCAGGTGTGGCGTATTTTCGAATAATGCGCCACGCGCCCCAGTTGACCACCAGCGCCAGCGTCGAAAACAGCAGCAGCACGGTTACAAACAGCGGCAGGATCAGCCCGATGACCACCAGCGCCACGACGATGACCACCATCAGCAGGGACCAGAGGGGATGGGCCAGCGCCAGACGCGGCGCAACCGTCAGCAGGCGTTTGAGCGGCAGATCAAACAGCACCAGCAGCGGCCAGAGATACAGGTTCGTCATCAGCGCCGTCACGACCACAAAAATGTTGAGGCTGCGCAGCACCCACACAAACAGGTCTTCCTGATTCATCATGTTGAGCGCGCGAAAATTCACGTACAGAATCAGGAACACCACCAGATCAGCGACACCAAGCACGGTACTTTTGAGCCACTGCCGGCGCATCGTGCCAAAGAACACGCTGAAAAATTCGGTCTCTTTTGAGCGCACCCAGGGCGCGAAGGTAGCGAACAACCCCGCAGTGGCCGCAGGCAGTGGGACAATCAGCACTGCCAACAACCCCCATACGAGGTTTGCCATCAGAAACGTGGCGATTCGGTCTAAAGGAGAGCCGGGTTCGGGCATCCAGCCGGGCATTTGCATCGCGTTTTACCACTTCAAATATCGAGGGGCGTAGCGGTGTGCTGCGCCCCTGCAACCTGCGAACGATGCTCTAAATTTACCCGTTCAGGCGCGCCGCCGCAATATGACAGCGTCCGGTTTACGCCACAGGCACACCCAGTTCCACCGCCAGCCCGGTCAATTCTGTCCAGACGGAATCCGGCAGGGGGATTCCCGCTTCGATGCGCTGCGCATAGGAGCGCGCTTCCGGTTCGCCCGGCAGCAGCACCTCGTCAAAACCCTGCGCGGGCTGAATGTTCTTGATGCGCTCCAGCAGTTCTTCGACATAGCTCTCAAAACGTTCTCGCGAGGTAAAACGCTCGACTTCCAGCGCCATGATGAGCGTCGGGTTGCCAGTCTTAAAACCGGAGGTCGCCACTGGCGCGAAACCGGCCAGCAGCGTGGCGATAATCTCGACCATCAGCGCCAGCCCGGACCCCTTATACCCGCCAAACGTGCGCAGCATCCCGCCATTGTAGAAGATATTCGGGTCGGTGCTGGACCGGCCCTCCGCGTCATAAATCCATTCGTCTGGCACAGGCAGCCCCTTACTGCGGGCCACCTGCAACTTGCCCTCCGCCACCACTGAAGTCGCAAAATCGAGCAGCAGCGGGGTGCGTCCGTTACGAACCGGCACAGCCCAGGCCATTGGGTTTGTGCCAAAAACCCGCTCCCGCGCGGCATAAGGCGCAACCGAGCCGCCGTACATGGAACCGGCGGTCATCATAATGCCGATGAAACCCTGTTCCGCCAGCATCCCGGCATATTCGCCAAGCCGCCCGATATGATTCACCTGACTGAGCGCCACACTGCCCATGCCGAGTTCACGGGCAATCTCCGCCGCGACCTGCGCCCCGTAACGCGCACCAATCTGGCCGAAGCCCCAGCCGCAGTCGACGGTGGCCGTCGCGCCATCCCGTCGTTCCAGAACCGGACGCGCTGCCGGTTGTATCGCACCGCTGCGCACACTGTTCATGTACGCCTTCGTGCGAATGACCCCATGCGAATCGTGACCGAGCAGATTGGTTTTCACCAGCGAGTCCGCCACCGTTTCGGCAATATCCGGCGGCGCGCCAACAGCGGCGTAAATATTCTGAATAAGCTTTTTGAGATCAACAGCCTGAACAAGCGGCATAAGTTTAGTCCTCACTGGCGATATAAAGAGCGTGCAGGCGGCAGTCTTCCGGGCGAATCCCCTCGAAGTGAACGGCCAGCCGGATTGTGCCATGATCGGGTGTCAGAGGCCATTCCAGGGGGATACGCAGGCCATCGGACATAATCCGCGCATCCTGATAACCGGGGATTGGGTGAAAGCCTTCGTCCAGCAGACCCAGATGCAGGTGACTGTACTGGCCTAACCCGCTGGCATTGACGAAAACACGGGCGCGACCACCCGCCTGAACACGGATGGGGCAGGTGATGACCTGTGGTTCCTGCGGCGAAAAGGGCTTGAGCATTCCGAGCCGGTCACGCGGCCAGGTCGCCAGCCGCACGCCAGTTCCTTCCACGCCTTTCCACAACGAATACCAGTAATACGTGTCATCGCCGATATTTTCCATGCCCTGCCCCTGCATGAGCGCCGGCAAGTCCCACCCTGGACTGTCAGGCTGTTCGCGTGCGGGGATCAGCTTGAAACCGGGAATCGGCTCGTGATAATGCACCGCGTCGTGCGACAGGGCCAGTCCCAGGTCCATTGTCAGCAGACGCCGGTCCCCGGATGGATGTCCATGCCACTGGCCGTATATCCCCAGAATGACATTCCCGCGATTCCACAGCCCTGCACCGAGGTGAATTTCCTCGATATGGTTCCAGTCGTGTTCGGAGGATGGGCCAATCATATCCGGGCTGCGGTCAAGCCCCACCGCGCCACAGGGCGACCAATGCTCAAAATCGGCAGAAGCAAACGTACACAACTGGCGCGCCCGCAGCGGACGATGGGCGGTCAGCGGTCCCTGCCCGGTGACATAGTACAAACCGCCGAAACGGGTGATGCCGGCCATTTCTAAAAACGGCCCGACCGGGTTATTTGGGGAAGGCTGCCAGCGCAGGCCATCCTGGCTGAAAGCCACGCAGAAACGCGCCTGTCCGTTGACCGTCGCTTCATAGGCCAGCTTGTAGGGACGCCCGGTATCATCTGGTTCATACAGAATCGCCGCCGCCGGGCGCAGGCCAGGGTCTGGCAGGTCGACCAGGTTGTTGTGGCGCGACCCGTTAAACTCGACCAGACCGAGATCGGGTTTCTCCCAGTGCAGACCATCCCCGCTGGTGGCATAACACAGCGCGTAACGCAGGGGTCCGTGCCCAATCAGATCGCGCTTTTCCCCGGAGCTGCCGATATACCACATGTGCAGGCGATTCTCGATGCGCAGCACGGTTCCGTAGTACAGCACAGCCTCGTCATGCGAACCAGGCGGCCCCGGCAGCAGCGCCATCTGCACCCGCTGCGGTGGGAACAGATGTATCTGCACCCGGCTGCGAAACGGAAACGCCCACTCATCAAAGGCAAACAGAGCCGCCTCAGTCAGAGGCTGCACCTGCGGCATGGTGGGCAGAATCACCGAAGCAGGCATGATTCATCCCTTTGTTCTGAAATGCGGTTCAGCCGCAGCCGTTTTTTCATAATCGTCACCTGCCAGTAAAATGCGGGTCCCGTTTTTCCCTGAAAGCGGCGGTTCCTTCGCGTCCATCGGCGGTCAGGGCATTGAGCGCCCCGGCCAGCGCTTCGACTGCCGCCGCGCTGCTAAGATCAGACTGGCTGCGAATAATCTGCCGCACGGTCTGGACCGCCACCGGCGCGTTGCGGGCGATCATGGCAGCCAGCGCCGCCACCCGCTCGGCCAGTTGACCTGCGGGAACCACCTCGTTTACCAGCCCCCAGCGCTCTGCCTGGGCCGCGTCCACCGGTTCGCCGGTCAGGATCATTTGCAGCGCGCGGGCACTGCCGATCAACTGCGGCAGACGGTGTGTGCCACCCCATCCCGGAATAGTCGACAGCTTCACTTCCGGCATGGCGAAGCGGGCAGACTCGGCAGCCACACGAATATCCGCAGTCAGGGCCAGTTCAAGTCCACCGCCATAGGCCAGCCCATTCACTGCCGCGATGACCGGCTGTGGCAGACCGATGATGCGATTGAACACGCGATGGCCGTCCCGAATCCAGCGGCGCATCTCCAGCGGTTCCAGCGCGGACCACGCGATAATATCCGCGCCGACACAAAAGGCTTTTTCGCCGGAAGCCGCCAGCACCACCACGCGGATATTCGCGTCGGCTTCAATGCTCGCCGCGTGGCTCTCCAGCTGCGCCAGCATATCCGGGTGCAGCGCGTTCAGCTTTTCGGGCCGCTCCAATGTCAGCGTAGCGATATGGTCATTCACCGAAAAAAGCACCTGTCCCTGAGTCATCGGGACCCCCCTTTCTGTTGGCGCAGCGGCAGCACCAGCCGCACCGGCTCCGGGTTGAACAGGCGTGAGTCCATCAGGGTGAGGCTGCGGCTGACACGCAGGGGAATGTCGGCCTGCGCCAGCACATCGCGCTGAAGGTCGATTCCCGGCGCGATTTCGATAACGGTCAACCCCTCCGGTTCGAGGCTCAGGACGCAGCGTTCGGTGACATATAAGACCCGCTGGCGTTTGAGGGCCGCCTGTTCCCCGCTGAAGGTGATCTGCTCAACTGCCGGCACAAACTTGGCGTGCTGACCTTCGCGCACAATGGTCAGCCGGCCATGCTCCGCCTGCACATCCAGACCACCCGCGCGAAAAAAACCGCTGAACACGATGCTGCGCGCACTGGCGGTGATGTCGATAAACCCGCCAATGCCCGCCGTGACATGGGGCCGGGCCGCCAGCCGCGAGACATTGACGCTGCCATCGCTGCCGACCTGCATAAAGGACAGCAGGGTCTGGTCAAATCCGCCGCTCTGAAAATAAGCGAACTGGTCCGGCGAAGGCATGATGGCGCTGGCATTGGACGCGCAGCCAAACTGAAATTCCAGCAGCGGAATACCCCCTACCGCACCCTGCTCGATCACCCAGGTGACGGCCCCGTGCAGGCCCTCCTCCAGCAGGATATAGGGCACAAAGGCGGAGATGCCAAAACCGAGATTGACCACATCGCCGGCGCATAATTCCAGCGCGACACGCCGGGCGATCAGCTTTTGCGGGTTCCAGGGCAGCGCCTCAAACTCGGTCATCGACTGGGAAATCTCGCCGCTGATGGCCGGGTTATACAATGTCTGGGTGGTCTGCATCTGGTCCGGCGCAATCAAAATATAATCGACCAGATGGCCGGGGACGCGCACGCTCTGGGTCGGCAGACTGCCGCGCCGCGCCAGGCGTTTGACCTGGGCGATCACGATTCCGCCGTTGGCCCGCGCCGCCAGCGCCTGGTCGAGCGCGCCGAGATAAGCGCCCTCATGCTCCATCGACAGGTTGCCGTCTTCATCGGCGGTGGTCCCGCGAATGATGGCCGCATCCACCGGAATGGCCCGGAAGTACAGCCAGTCATCACCGTCAAACCGCACCCGCTGGACGATGTCTTCCGTCGTGGCCCGGTTCATCCTGCCTCCGCCAAATTCTGGATCCACGCACGCACCCCAGCCGACTTTGGTCAGCACACCGGGGCGGCGCGCGGCGGCTTCGCGGTGCATGTGAAACAGCACCCCGCTCGGCAGGTTGTAGGCTTCGATTTCGTCGCGGTCAATCATCTGCCAGATAGCCGGGGACGGTTTGGACGAAGGGCCGCTCGGATAAGACCCGCCGATGACCCGCCTGAGCATCCCCGGCTGCGCCAGATGGTCAATGCCATCAATGCCGTACATATCCCCGGCGGCTATCGGGTGGAGGGTGGTCAGGCTGTGGGGATGCCCAGTCGAGCGATAATGTTCACCCAGGGCGCGCAGCACCGCGTCCGGGCAGCCCAGCCCGCTGGACGAACTGACGGACACTACCGCGCCATCGGAAATTAATGGGCCAACCTGTGCGGCGGAAATGACTTTTTTGGACATAAACAAATCTTTCAACATAAAGGGCGGTTGGCGGGGAATATAGCAGAAAAACGCAGCCTGCCAAAGTCCACTGCAAAGCAATCCTGACTCCATAATTCCACCATATTTTTTATCTATAATGGAAAAGTCAGTTGATTCAGGATGAGAAAATCATGTCCGGTCAAACAATTCTGGTGGTGGATGACAGCAAAGAAACGGTGCGGGCCATCCGCGTCTATCTGGAGCAGTCCGGCTATCAGGTACTCACGGCCTACGAGGGCGCAACGGCGCTGCATATGCTGCGGCGTGAACAGCCTGACCTGATTGTGCTTGATCTGATGCTGCCGGACCGCGACGGCCTGGACATTACGCGGGTGGTGCGGCAGGACAACACGCTGAAAGGCATCCCCATTATCATGCTGACTGCCAGAGTGGAAGATCACGACAAGATTATCGGCCTCGAACTGGGCGCGGATGATTACATCACCAAGCCATTTAACCCGCGTGAGGTGGTGGCGCGGGTGCGCTCTGTGCTGCGGCGCAGCAGCGGCGAGATTACGACAGACCATGACCGCGCGCTGCGGTTTGAGGACCTGCGGCTCGACCCATCCCATCGTCAGTTTACGGTGGATGGCCGGGCCATTGATCTCACCCGCATCGAATTTGACCTGATGCAGGTTCTGATGAGCAGCCCCGGTCATGTCTTCACCCGCGCGGAACTCATCGAATCCGCCCTGAATTATGACTACGAAGGGCTGGAACGTTCGCTGGATACGCACATCAAGAATATCCGCAAAAAGATCGAACCGGACCCCAAAAAGCCGGATTATATTCAGACGGTCTACGGCGTGGGCTATCGTCTGGGAAGCAGGTAAAGGCATGAACCGTCTGTGGGTGCGTTTGAGCCTGGCGTTTTGCGGGGTGGTCTTTTTCAGTTTCATCGCCGTGACGACGATCAGTTTCCTGATGATTCGCTCCAATCTGGAGCAGTACGGGCTGCGCACGTATGAGGAACTGGCCGCCGCCATGTCCCGTTTCTATCAGGAACAGGGATCATGGGACGGAATTGATGCCTTCCTGGAAGGGGTCGAAAGCGTTTTTCGTTTCCGGCCAGAAGCATCCTACACCATCCGCCTCATCGATGCGGAAGATCACCTGATTTACAGCAGCAGCGCGGACGGGGAAACGGAAACGATTCATGCCTTCCCGATCATGGTGGAAGGTGAAACCGCCGGTGTCCTGCATCTGGGCGATGTAAAGCCATCCTCCGGCGGCGTGGGCGCGCGCGTCCTGCTGAGGCCGCCGCTGGAGATGGAACAAACCGTTCTAATGCTGATCTTTGTGGGCAGCAGCATCGGCATTCTTTTCGGGGTGCTGATGAGCCGCACACTCACCGCCCCGCTTGCGGACCTGACCCAGGCCGCTGAAGCGATTGGCGCAGGAGAGTGGAACCGGCGTGTCCAGATTGACGGTACAGCCGAAACCGCCTCGCTGGCGCGCTCGTTCAACGCGATGATCGAAAAACTGCACCACACCGAAACGCTGCGGCGCAATATGGTGGCCGATGTCGCCCACGAACTGCGCACGCCCATCACCGCGCTGCAAGCCAATATTTACGCCATCCTCGACGATGCCTACCCGATGACCAAGACGGAGATCGCCGGTTTGTACGAGCAGACGCGCATGTTAAGCCGCCTGGTCAGCGACCTGCATGAATTATCACAGGCGGAAGCCCGGCAGCTGCGGCTGGACCGCGTACCAGTGGACTTCAGCCGGGTGCTGCCGGAATTTGTGGCTCCCTTTCGCCCGGTGGCCGAAAGCAAGGGTGTTCGTCTGGAACTGACCGTTCCACCGGCGCTGCCGGCTGTGCCAGTGGATGTGGAGCGTATCAACCAGGTGCTGCACAATTTACTCAGCAATGCTCTGCGACACACGCCGTCCGGCGGAATCATCCATATTGAGGCCAGCGGGACTGAACATGGTGTGCGGATCGCCGTGCGGGATACAGGGGACGGCATCACGGCGGAGCATCTGCCGAACATCTTCGAGCGTTTTTACCGGGCGGATTTCGCGCGCAGCCGGCAGGCCGGGGGAACCGGGCTGGGCCTCGCCATCGCCAGAGCCATTGTGCAGGCGCATGACGGCCAGATTAATGTGACCAGCGCCGGGGTACACGGGGAGGGTACGACCTTCACCGTTGAGCTTCCCGTTCTTGCAGCGCGCGATACGGCTTACACCAGACTCGTTCCAACCCCTGGCTGATACACTGGGCCTGAAAAACAGGCCGGAACAGGCGCTGAGGGCACATCGCAATGTGCCCCTACAGACGATTTTGATGGCTTGGGAATCCACTTACCCTCCTCTTGTTCTGATGCGTTCCGCGTGTCGTCCATGACTTTTTGACACGCCCACAAATCCACGTTAGTCTATGGTATACCATGTGCCGGATCAAACGACTGTTTTTCTGACATTAATTAGAATTTCTGGAATTTGTGGTTTTGGACAAAAATCATTCGATCAACAGTCTGGAAGACAGCAGCCTTAATCTGAAACTCAACCGCGTGAATCTGAAAAATCAGGCGGTGGACCTGCTGCGCGACTATATTATCAGCGGCAAAATCCCAACGGGGACCAAAATTGTTGAGCGCAAAGTCGCCGAAATCCTGGGGATCAGCCGTTCCCCGGCCCGTGATGCCCTCATGCAGCTTGAGCAGGAAGGTCTGATCGTCAGCCGCCCGGATGCCCGTTATGTGATTGACCTCACCGAACGCGACATTCGCGAACTGCATCAGGTGCGTCTGGTGCTGGAACGACTCGCCGTAGACCTCGCCACACAAAACACCAACCCGCGCTACCAGCAAGAACAGATTATCACCCTCCGCCAGATGGAGGAAGCTGTCGCGCAGGGCGATCATGCTGCCTTCGCCAGCGCGGACCTGAACGGGCACGCGCTCATCTGGCAGCAGGCCGAAAGCGCTCATCTTGAAAAGACTCTGCGCTCGATGATCGGGCCAATTTTCATGTTCATGGCGAACGCCGCCGAACAATACGACTGGCAGGAAACACTCGAACTGCATACCGATATGGTGCGCTGCATCAACGCGGGAGATCGTGAAGCCGCGCAAACCAGCATTGAGCGGCACATGCAAAACTCATGCGAACGTGCCCTGGGTGTCGTGAGGGCGCGCACATCCGGGAAGCGCTAGTGGGTATATCCACTGTCAAAGCGTGTTCACAGTTTTTGGTATACCATAGACCGGAAAGGAGGCAAAAGCGGCATTCTGAAAATAACGATCATCTGAAACAGGCTGCAAAACAAGTTTTATTAGAGGAGTGGGTCATGTTCAAATCCTTACGTGTGCTTATTTTACTGGTCGTGGTGTTCGCGCTGCTGAGTGTCCCCCTGGCAGCCGCCCAGGACATGACATACGGCGAATCGCCCCTGCTGGCCGAGCGTGTCGCGGCGGGTGATCTGCCGCCGGTGGAAGAACGCCTGCCGCAAAACCCCAAAGTGGTCGAAGTGCTGGATGAAATTGGCACTTACGGCGGCACACTGCGCGTCGGCGATACCGGCGAACGGCTGGACGAAGCTCTGCGGATGCGCCACACCGGTCTGTTCCGCTATAATTTCACCGCCAGCGAATATCAGGCGGACCTGGCCGAAAGCTGGGAATGGTCGAACGAGTTCCGCACCCTCACCATCAAACTGCGGGATGGTCTCAAGTGGTCCGATGGCGATTCGTTCGACACTGAAGACATCGCCTTCTTCTGGAATTCTGTTCTGAATCACCCGGAAGTCAGCCCCAGCGGCCCCGGCGGTTTCTGGACAGTCGGTGGTGAAGTTGCCACGCTGGAAGTGGCGGATGCCACCACCTTCAGCTTCACCTGGGCGGCCCCCTACCCGATTGCGATGGACAGCTTTGGACGCACCCATTTTTCGGGCGATAACGTCCTCTTCGGGCCAGCGCATTATCTTCAGCAGTTCCATATCGACTTCAACGAGGATGTCGCGGCGCTGGCAACCGCCGAGGGTTTTGAAACCTGGGTGGACCTGTTCAATGCCCGCCGCTGCCAGTGCTACCAGCCCACTTCCATGCCGCTGGATCGCCCCTATATGGACAGTTGGATTCCTGTTGAAATCACCAGTGACCGCATTCTGATGGAGCGCAACCCCTATTTCCATCAGGTCGATGCGGAAGGCAACCAACTGCCCTATATCGACTATATGGAAGTCACCCGCGCCAGCAACGCCGACCTGTACGCGCTGAAACTCACGGCTGGTGAGTATGACTTCGGGGTTCGCTGGACTCGTCCGTCGGACTTCCAGCTTTACCGCCAGAGCGAAGAAGCTGGCAATTACAAAACCTATGTTGCCCGCACCCTGCGCGCTTCCGATACGGCCATCTTCCTGAACCGCAACTATCCCGAACCGGAATGGAACGAACTGTTCGCGCAGTTGGACTTCCGCGCGGCGCTGTCGATGTCTCTTAACCGCCAGCAGCACAATGACATTCTGTTCTTCGGGCTGGCAGAAGTTCACCCGGCCACCCCGCTCAAGACTATGCCCTGGTTCCAGGAGTCATGGTACAACGAGTTTCTGGAATACAACCCGGATCGCGCCAACGAACTGCTGGACGGACTCGGCCTGACCGAGCGGGATGCCGATGGTTTCCGGCTGCTGCCCAGCGGTGGCCGCGCTGCGCTGATTCTGCACGGGCTTGAGGAACACATTCAGGGCTGCCAGTTGATCGCCAACGATACCCGCGCGGTGGGTATTGAGGTCATCTGTGAGCAGGTTTCGCCTGATCTCATCAACCAGCTTCGGGAAGACAATTCCTCGATGGGCACATTCTGGCATCTGGAACGCGCCACACTGTTTGGGCGCGGCACACCCGACGACTTTGCAGTCAATGATCCTTCACGCCACAAATGGGCGTCGGAATGGGCCATCTGGATCACCACCAACGGCGCGGAAGGCATGGAACCGCCCCAGGAAATCAAGGACCTGCACGCGCTGTGGGGTGAATTCAGCCAGTATCCCAGCGATTCGCCGGAAGCCGCCGAGATCGGTGGGCGCTACTTCAGCTACTTTGCCGAACAGCTTCCGATCATTCCCAGTGTGGGCCTGACCCCGCAGCCGTGCATCTACACAAACCGGCTGCGCAACGTGCCAACTGAAGAAATTTACTTCTCGTCGGACAACAACTTCTACGCGCCGTTCCAGATTGAACAGTGGTTCCTGACGGACGCGAGCGCCTAACGAGCGTGTTTTGCAGATAGAGGCGGGGTCCGCCCTGCCTCTGTCTCCAATGTCTGCGGCCTATAGCTGCCGGCAGCCCACATTCAACCAGAAGTGGCTGTACGGCGAAACGAGCCGCAGCCAGAAGTTCCTGAATAAGAGCTTGTCAATTATTCATTTGATAACAGGCAGCCCGTAAAATGAGTTTTGGTCAGTATTTATTCCGGCGGATGATTTACGCCGTCATCATTCTTGGTGTCATCAGTTTTCTGGTGTTTGCCATCATCCAACTGCCGCGCGGCGATGCCGTAGACCGCATCGTCAACGCACGTTCGGCGATGGGCGATGTCATCACGCCGGAAGAAGAAGAAGCCCTGCGCGCACAGTACGGCCTCAACCGTCCGCTGTTCATCCAGTACACCGACTGGCTGTTCAATTTTGTGCGCGGGCAGATGGGCCAGTCCCTGCTGGGTGTGCCAGTCATCCGGCTGATCGAGGAACGCATCGGCGCAACGGTGCTGCTCTCGCTCCTTTCGCTGGCGCTGACCTATGCCGTTGCCATTCCCATCGGCATCTACACCGCCACCCACCAGCACACACCCGGTGATTATTTCTGGACATTTATGGGTTTCATCGGCCTGGCGACGCCCAATTTTCTGCTGGCGCTGATTCTGCTGTTCGTGTTCCACCGCTACTTTGGCCTCAGCATCGGCGGATTATTCTCGCCCGGCATGGAACAGCAGCCCTGGAGCCTGGCGAAAGTGGCAGACCTGATTAACCACCTGTGGATACCCATCATCGTGATCGTCACCGCGTCTACCGCCGGGACGATCCGCACTATGCGAGCCACGCTGCTGGACGAACTCAACAAACCCTATGTGGTGACAGCCCGTTCCAAGGGGGTCCCCGCGCGCCAGCTTCTGTTCAAGTATCCGGTGCGAATGGCGCTCAACCCGATTGTCAGTTCCATCGGGTCGGTGCTGCCGGCGCTGCTTTCTGGCGAGACGATCACCGCTATCGTCCTCAATTTACCGACTCTTGGCCCGCTGCTGTTCGGCGCGCTGCTTTCAGAGGATGTCGAACTGGCCGCCAGCGTGCTGATGATCCAGAGTTCACTGGCCGTAACCGGGGTAATTATTTCGGATATTGCCCTGACGCTGTATGACCCGCGCATTCGTATGGAGAGAGGCCGCGCCTGATGACTGAAAATACGACCCTCCCCGATACCCTGGTCCCGCCTCTTGCTCAAGATGAGGTGACAGCCGAGGAAGAAAAGTATTACATCGCCTCACAGCAGCAGTTGATCTGGCGGCGCTTCCGGCGGCACAGACTGGCCGTATTCTCGCTGGCTTTACTGGGCGTCATGTATTTTATCGCGTTCAGCTATGAGTTCTGGTCGCCCTACGATGCCCTTACCAAACATGCCGGCTACGTCAACACGCCGCCCACCGCGATTCGCCTGATCGACAGTGAGGGCAATTTTCGCGGCCCATTTGTCTATGGTCTCAAGGCTGAGATGAACCTAGACACGTTTGAGCGCATCTATACCGAAGATACCAGCCAGATTTACCCGCTGCGTTTTTTCGTGCAGGCCGAGACCTATCGCTTCTGGGGCCTGTTCAGCGCAAACATCCATTTCTTCGGCGTGGATGATGAAGCGAAAATTTTCCTGCTGGGCACAGATGAACTGGGGCAGGATGTGTTCTCGCGCATCCTCACCGCCAGCCGCATCAGCCTGACGATTGG
>CAZKIB010000040.1:16506-18015 GCA_964552425.1 uncultured Anaerolineaceae bacterium
ATCAGTTTTGTGCTGGGCGCGACTCTCGGCGGCATATCCGGCTTTTACGGCGGCATCGTGGACATCATCATCATGCGCTTTACCGAAGTATTGAGCGCCATCCCGCAGATTCCGCTGTGGATCGCGCTGGCGGCAATTGTGCCAATAGACTGGCCGGTGACACGCACCTATCTCGCCATCACCATCATCCTGTCCACCATGTCGTGGACGGGGCTGGCGCGGCTGGTGCGGGCCAAGCTGCTGGAACTGCGCGAACACGATTATGTCACCGCCGCCAAGATTGCCGGTTCCAGCGACATTCGCGTCATTTACGATCATCTCCTGCCGGCCTATATCAGCCTGTTGATTGTCAGCCTGACACTGGCGATCCCCGGCATGATCCTGGGCGAAACCGCGCTCAGTTTCCTGGGGTTGGGCATCCGCGCCCCGGCGGTTAGCTGGGGCACGCTGCTGCAAGGCGCGCAGAATATCTCGAATGTGGCGCTGCGGCCCTGGATGCTCACACCCGCGTTCTTCGTCATCGCCGCCGTGCTGTTGTTCAACTTTGTGGGCGATGGCCTGCGCGACGCAGCTGACCCCTATAAAGAGTTGTAGCCATGTCCGATATTCTGCTCGACGTTAAGGATTTGCACACCCACTTTGCGCTGGAAGAAGGCACGCTCAAGGCAGTCAACGGCATTTCATTTACGCTCCGCAAGAACCGCACACTCGGCATCGTGGGGGAGTCTGGCTGTGGCAAAAGTGTTACGTCGCAGTCCATCCTGCAAATCGTGCCGAAAACCGGGTCTGTCACCGGGCAGATGCGCTTTGAGCGCAGCGATGGCAGCGTGATTGACATCGGCCAGTTGGACCCGGAAAGCGAAACCATGCGCGACATTCGCGGGCGTGAAATCGGGATGGTCTTTCAGGAGCCAATGACGGCCTTCTCACCTGTACATACCGTCGGCAACCAGATCATGGAAACGATGTTCGTGCATGGCGAACAATCCAAACCCAAAGCCCGCCAGCGCGCGATTGAACTGCTGACCCAGGTAGGTATCCCCGCGCCAGAACGCCGCGTGGACGAGTATCCCTTCCAGCTTTCCGGTGGGATGCGCCAGCGCAGCATGATCGCGATGGCGATGGTCATGAACCCGCGTTTGCTGATCGCCGACGAACCGACCACCGCGCTGGATGTGACCATTCAGGCCCAGATTTTGCGTCTGATGAAACGTCTTCAGCGCGAAACCGGCATGGCGATCATCTTCATCACCCACAACCTGGGCGTAATCGCCAACATGGCCGATGAAGTCGCGGTCATGTACATGGGCAAAATCGTGGAATATGGCAGCGTGCGGCACATTTTCAAAAATCCCAAACACCCGTACACCCGCGCTCTGCTGCGTTCTATCCCCAAATTTGGCGAGTCCGATGGAGACCGGCTGGCAACCATCAAGGGCAACGTGCCCATCCCGCTGGACCCGCCGGATGCCTGCCCATTCGCCAGCCGCTGCACGGAATTTATCGCCG
>CAZKIB010000040.1:18044-22975 GCA_964552425.1 uncultured Anaerolineaceae bacterium
GGTGGAACCCGGCCATACGGTCAACTGTGTGTTATACGAGTCCGAATCATGAACGAAAAGATCGTGGTTGCAAACCAGCCGCTGCTGGAAATCAAGGGGCTGAAAAAATACTTCCCCATTGAGAAAGGTCTGCTGCGCCGGGTGGTGGGACATGTGCGGGCGGTGGATGATGTCACCCTGGCAGTTCCCGAAGGCAAAACACTGGGCCTGGTAGGCGAATCCGGCTCTGGCAAAACGACGCTGGGCCGCTGCGTGCTGCGCGCTGTGGAGCCGAGCGAAGGCGAAATTCTGCTGTATCTGGATGGCAAGCCGGTGAATGTCGCGGAACTCTCGCAGGGGGAACTGCGCCCGCTGCGCCGCCATATGCAGATGATCTTTCAGGACCCCTATTCCAGCCTGGACCCGCGCAAGACGGTCTTCGACATTGTCAGCGAACCGCTGCGCATCAACCGCATGGCAAAAGGCGTGGAACTGGAACAGCGCGTCCGGCAGGTGCTGGAGCGGGTTGGCCTGGGCGTGCGCTACATGAAACGTTATCCCCATGCCTTCAGCGGCGGCCAGCGCCAGCGCATCGGCATCGCCCGCGCCCTGAGCATTAACCCAAAGCTGGTGGTCTGTGACGAAGCGGTCTCCGCGCTGGATGTCTCCGTTCAGGCGCAGATTCTCAACCTGCTCAAGGATCTGCAGCAGGCACTGAACCTGACCTATCTGTTCATCGCCCATGATCTCAGCGTGGTCGAACATGTGTCGGACGAGGTGGCGGTGATGTATGTCGGCAAGGTGGTCGAAAAGGCTGCCACGAAGAAGCTGTTCGCAGCGCCCAAACACCCCTATACCGAAGCGCTGCTGGCGTCCATCCCGCGCCCGGACCCGGATCATCTGCTGCCGGAAAACGTCATCGAGGGGGAACTGCCCGACCCGGCCAACCCACCGAAGGGGTGTTACTTCCACCCGCGCTGCAAATATGCCGAGCAGATTTGCCGGGATATTCCGCCGCCGCTGGTTGAGGTCGAACCGGGGCATCTTTCCGCCTGTCACTTCGCTGCTGAACTGCCGCTGAAGGGGGTGGATTAGCGGATTGTCCAAAGTCTTTAGTCCATAGTCGATAGTCCAAAGATGAATTGGCGTGATTGCCGGTTACTCCTTTTTGTATCCAGACGCCACGCCTACCAGAAAAGCGGGAGCCGTCTGAAACAGACTGAGACGTCATTGACTAAACACCAGAGACTATCGACTGCTGACTTATATGAACTATGTGCGCGTTTAGAGAACAAATTTGAGGATAACCATGCCGCCTAAAACTGAACAAATCGACATTGACGATCCCACTCGTGGCCGGGCCGGGGCGGAAGCTGCCTTGCCTGCTGCAACGCCCATTCCTGACCCCCGCCACATCACCAACGGGCTGGAAATTCCCACCGCGTCCTACAGCGACCAGCCCTATATCGTCAAAACCGATGATGGCGCGTGGCTGTGTGTGCTGACCACCGGCGGCGGGCGTGAGGGTGAACCGGGCCAGCACGTCGTCACGCTGCGCAGCACCGACCAAGGCAAAAGCTGGAGCCAGCCTGTGCCGCTGGAACCGCTCGGCGGGCCAGAGGCGTCCTACGCCGTACTGCTTAAAGTACCCGGCGGACGGGTATACTGTTTCTACAACCACAACACGGACGACCTGCGCTGGATTATCGCTGACAACCCGCCCTACCCGGATGGCAAATGCTACCGCGTGGATTCGATGGGCTATTTCGTCTTCAAGTACAGCGACGATCACGGCCAGACCTGGTCCGAAAAACGCTACCCGATCCCCGTGCGCGAGATGGAAATTGACCGGCAGAACCCTTACGGCGGCAAAATCCGCTTTTTCTGGAACGTCGGCAAACCCATCGTTCACGAGGGCGCGGCCTATATTTCACTGCACAAGGTCGGCGGCATCGGGCACGGCTTTTTCACCCGTTCGGAAGGCGTGCTGCTCAAGAGCGACAACATCTTTACGGAACGCGAACCGGATAAACTCAACTGGGAGACTCTGCCGGATGGGGACTCCGGTCTGCGCGCACCGGCAGGCGGCGGCCCTATCGCCGAGGAACAGAGTTACAGCGTCCTGAGCGATGGCTCGTTCTTCTGTGTCTACCGCACCATCGACGGCCACCCGGCCTTTGCCTACAGCCGTGATGCCGGTCACACTTGGAGCGCGCCGCAGTATCTTCGCTATGCCGATGGGCGGCTCGTCAAGCACCCGCGCGCCGCGAACTTCGCCTGGAAATGTGAAAACGGTCATTATCTCTACTGGTATCACAATCACGGCGGCAACTGGTACGAGGACCGCAACCCGGTCTGGCTACTGGGCGGGGTCGAGACCGATTCCCCGACAGGTCGCGTTATCCAGTGGTCCCAACCCGAGATTGTCATTTACGACGACGATCCTTACATCCGCATGAGCTACCCTGATCTGGTTGAAGACGGCGGCGTGTACTATCTGACGGAAACGCAGAAGGACAAGGCCCGCGTTCATCCTGTCGATCCCACCCTGCTGGCCGGTCTGTGGGGCCAGTTCGATGCCGGTACGCTGACCCGCGAAGGCTGCATCCTCGAACTTGGCGCGGATGGCAGCGCCCTCCCGGCTTCCGCGCAGATGCCGCCGCTGCCGAATTTTACGCAGCGCGATAACACCCGGCTGGATTACGGCACGGGCGACCTGCGCAGCGGCTTTTCGATTGAACTCCTCCTGCGGCTGGACAGGCTGGACGCCGGGCAGATCATTCTGGACAAGCGCGCACCCAACGGTCAGGGCCTGTACCTGCAAACCACACAGCACAGCACCATCGAAATCGTGCTGAACGATGGACGCACCGAGAGCCGTTGGGACTGCGACCCCGGCCTGCTGCAACCCGGCCAGTGGCATCATCTGGTCGTGACGGTGGATGGCGGGCCGAAGATTATTACCTTTGTGGTTGATGGCGCGCTGTGTGATGGCGGCACGTTCCGGCAGTTTGGATGGGGGCGCTTCAACCCGCACCTGCGCAATGTGAACACCTTCGCAAGCCGTTCGCTGACCGCGCCAGGCAATAAAAATCAGCCGGGAGTCTCATCACAACCTGATCCGACTCAGGCTAACCAGCTTGAAAATGTTCAGATCGCGCCGCACATGGATGGTGAAATCCGTTTGCTGCGGGTCTTTAACCGGGCGCTGCGCACCTCTGAAGCCATCGGCAACTTCAGGGCGAGTCGCCAGGAGTGATTGAATGTCCAGGCCGCCCAATATCCTCCTTATCCTGAGCGACCAGCACAACCCTCATGCAGCGGGCTTCGCCGGCAGCGCCCATGTCGATACCCCGTCTCTGGATAAGCTGGCGCAGTCGGGAGTCGTCTTTGACGCAGCTTACTGCCAGTCGCCATTGTGTGTCCCCAGCCGCATTTCACTGTGGACCGGCCAGTACCCGCATCGCTGCTCGGCCTGGGACAACCGTTCGATGATTGATCCCGCGCGTCCAACCCTGCCAGGCTGGCTGGCACAGAACGGGTATGTCACGGCAGGGGTGGGCAAAATGCACTTCCGGGGTGAAGAACAGATGCACGGCTTCCAGCACCGTCCTTATGGTGATCTGGTGGACACCCCGGTCCTGATCCACCAGCCGGACCCACCGGACACGGTGGACGGGCGCGCTGAAAGCCATGCCGCAGGCCGATTTCCGTTTGCCGGGGTATCCGCCGTTCCAGAAAGTCTGCATCTGGATACTGTCGTCACCACCGAAAGTCTGGCCTGGCTGCTCGATTTTGCTGATGAACACCCGGATCAACCCTGGTTTTTCTGTGCCTCCTACTATCGTCCACATTTTCCACTGACCGCGCCGGGACGTTTCATCCGCAAATACCAGCGCCGCGATGTGCCTTTGCCGCCGCTGCCATCCAACTTTCCCGATGAACTGCACGCGCATGATCGCTACATCGTGGATGATTTTAACCTGCTGCGCTTCTCCGATGACGAACGCCGTGCCGCGCTCAGAGCTTATTACGGGCTGGTGGATTATGTCGATCAGCTCATAGGCAGGCTGCTGGACGGACTGCGCGCGGCGGGCCTGCTGGACAATACGCTGGTAGTTTACACTGCCGATCATGGCGAGATGGCCGGTGAGCATGGTCTGTGGTGGAAGCGCACCTATTATGATGCCTCGGCAGGCGTGCCATTGATCGTTTCCGGCCCCGGTATCTCAGGCGGCAAGCACATCACGATGCCGGTTGAGCTGGTTGATCTTTTTCCGACCTTCTGCGAATGGGCCAGGGTCGAACCGCCGCCGGGACTCGCTGGCGAAAGCCTGCTGCCGCTGCTGCGCGGCGAAGCACGCCGCAAGCGCTGTGCCATTTCGGAACTGCTTGGCGAGAAACCGCAGAACCGTTTCCGCATGGTGCGGGATGAGCGCTGGAAATACGTCGAATTCCCGATCAGCCCGCCGCGTTTGTTCGATCTGCTGAACGACCCCGGTGAACGGCGTAACCTGTGGGCTGTACCACCGGAAGACGCCCCCATCCCCCTGTTGCAGGCTGTCGTGCGTTCGGGTGGCAGTTGGGATGAACTGGACCACATCCGGGAGACGGAGTATCAGAAACGAGAGCCTTTTCGGCGACTGAGCCGATCTGCCGCCCATTATCGCCTGCGCGATGGCCGGGTCATCGAAGCGGACGACCATCTCTACGATATGAGCAATGTACTGGGCTGAACACGGGACACCTATGAAAATCACGGCTGTAAAGACCTATCTGGTCGAAGGTATCAAATACAACTGGACGCTGGTGAAAGTCGAAACCGACAGCGGCATTCACGGCTGGGGCGAAGCGACCAACTGGCCCGGTTCACCGCTGGTCGAGGCGGCCTGCCAGCATGTCGGCCAGTTCGTAACCGGTCATGACGCCCGCCGCATTGACTTTCTATGGAC
>CAZKIB010000040.1:22985-24037 GCA_964552425.1 uncultured Anaerolineaceae bacterium
AATCTACCGAGATATGAACTGGCCCGGTCAGGCCGGCCCGCTGCTCTCGGCCATCAGCGCCATCGACATCGCCCTGTGGGACATCAAGGGCAAGGCCCTCGGCGCGCCGGTTTATGAGCTGCTCGGCGGGGCCTATCGCCAGGGTATCCAGCTTTATGCCAACTACTGGTTTATCGAGGGCGGCCATAACGCCGGGGATTATATCCGGCAGGCTCGTGAAGTGGTTGCCCAGGGCTTTACCGGGCTGAAATTTGACCCCTTCGCCCATGTGAACTACTGGTATGGCGAAGACCTGAGCGACAATAACAGCCTGACGGAGGCGCAGAAACAGCTTGCCGTCGATCTGGTCGCGGCAGTAGCCGAAGCTGCCGGGCGAGAGGTTGCCATCGCTATCGAAACGCACGCCTTTCTCAACGGCCCCACCGCCGTCGAGATGGCGCATCGACTGGCAAAACTCAACTTCAACTGCATGTGGTATGAAGAACCCGCGCTGCCGGAATACCCGGATGCTATCGCCGATATTCGCCGCCAGATTCCGCTGCCAGTTTGCGTTGGGGAACGCCTGCACAGCCGCTACATGGCCCAGCGCATTCTGGAACGTCAGGCCGCTGACTTTCTGATGCCGGATATTACGCGCTGCGGTGGCATCAGCGAGATGCGCAAGATCGCCAATCTCGCCGAGGTCTATAACGTGCCCATCGCGCCGCACAATCCCAACGGCCCGTTTTCGACCATCGCGTCGGCGCATGTCATGGCAACCGTGCCGAACTTCTTCCGCCAGGAATTCATGCTGAAGGATGTGCCCTGGCGCGATGGCTGCCTGTCGCACCCCCTGCCGGTGGAGAATGGTTTTTTTGTCCTGCCGGACCGTCCAGGTCTGGGCTTTGACGTGGACGAATCAGTCCTATCGCAGCATCCCGGCATTCGGGTTCAGCCCGCCGGGCGCAATTTTTACGTCTAATCATTGAGGATTCGCATGGATCAGACAGGCCAACCCACTGTCCTCATTACCAACACCGTTCCATCCAATGTGCTGGAGCCGCTGGCGAATC
>CAZKIB010000040.1:24055-27231 GCA_964552425.1 uncultured Anaerolineaceae bacterium
GGCGCAGGTTATCCAGGGACCGAACGATGGAAACACCATGCCGCGCGCCGAGGTGCTGCGGCTTGCCCCCCGGCTGGACGCCATCATCAACCAGGGCGAACTACGGGTCGATCAGGAACTGCTGGACGCCGCGCCGAACCTGAAAATCGTCGCCAACGTCGCCGCCGGATACAACAACCTCGATGGAACCCTGATGGCGCAGCACGGCGTGTGGGCGACCAACACCCCGGACACTTTTATCGAATCCACAGCGGACTGCACGCTTGGCCTGCTGCTGTGCGTGGCGCGGATGCACGTCAAAGCGGATCGTTACGTGCGCTCTGGCGCGTGGAACTCCTTCCAGCCAGGGGTGTGGGATGGTCTGCTGCTGGCGGATAAAACACTCGGCATCGTGGGTTACGGGCGCACCGGGCAGGCTGTGGCAAAACGCGCGCGCGCCTTCGGCATGAAGATCATCTACAACCGGCTGCGCCCCCCGGCTGATGACCCGGAATCACGCTCGCTGGATGCGCTGCTGGCGGAGGCGGATTTCGTGACGCTGCACACCCCGCTCACGCCCGAAACCCGCCACCTGATCAACGCCCGGCGGCTGGCGCAAATGAAACGCGGCGCTTATCTGATTAACATGGCGCGCGGCCCGGTGGTCGATGAAAACGCACTGGTGGCGGCCCTGAAGTCCGGGCATCTGGCCGGCGCGGCGCTCGACGTATTTGAGAATGAACCCGCTGTACATCCTGATCTGCTGGCGATGGACAATGTCGTGCTGTCGCCCCATCTTGGCGGCGGCACAATCGAAAGCCGCTACGCTGCCCGGCGGTTGTGCGCTGAAAATGTCGCGGCGGTGCTGCGCGGCCAGCATCCGCTGACACCTGTAAATGAGGTCCGATAACCTGATGTCCAGACCGAATGTGGTGCTGATCGTCGCGGATGATATGGGCTATGGGGACTTCGGCGTGTTTAACCCGCAGGTTTCCTGCACTCCCATCCTCGATCATCTGGTGACAGAAAGCGTCTGCCTGACACAGCATTATTCCGCCTCCGCGGTGTGTGCCCCGGCGCGGGCCGGCCTGCTCACCGGGCGCTACCAGCACCGCACGGGCGCGATTGACACGCTGGAAGGGCGTGGGCTGGATCGGCTGAAGCTGACTGAAACGACGATGGCCGATCTGTTCAAGGCACAGGGCTATGCTACCGGGTTAGTCGGCAAGTGGCACAACGGCGCGCTGGACCCGCGTTATCACCCCAACGCGCGCGGCTTCGATGAGTTCGCCGGGTTTCGCGGCGGCTGGCAGGATTACCATCAGTGGCGGCTGGATTACAACGGCACGTTCAGGCCGGCGGATGGCCGCTACCTGACGGATGTGCTGACCGACGAAGCCGTGAGTTTTATTCAGCGGCACGCGCATGAACCATTCCTGCTGCATGTCGCTTATAATGCGCCGCACTTCCCGCTGCAAGCGCCCGAAGCAATCGTGCAGCGTTATGAAGCACGCGGTTTCAGCCGGGGTGTCAGCCTGATCTATGCCATGATCGAGATTATGGACAGCGGCATCGCGCACATTCTTGAAACGCTGGACCAGCAGGGCATCGCGAATAACACCATCGTCCTGTTCACCAGCGATAACGACCCGGCGCTCGGCCCCTGGCAGGGATTTGACCAGCAGCGCTTCAACTGCGGGTTCAATGGCAGCAAGGGCAATGTCTACGAAGGCGGCATCCGCGTGCCGATGATCGTGCGCTGGCCGGATGGCCTGAACGGAAACCGGAACTTTGATACGATGGTGCATTACACCGACTGGCTGCCAACGCTGCTGGCCGCTGTGGGCATCCAATCACCGGCTAATCTGGACGGGCAGAATATGCTGCCGGTGCTGCGCGGCGAAAGCGATCAGGTAAACCCAGCGCGTTTCTGGCAGTGGAACCGCTACACGCCAGTCGCGACCTGCAACGCCGCCATGCGCGATGGCGACTGGAAGCTGGTGCGCCCGGTCATCCGCGAAGCGATGGTAGTCAGCGAGGCGGACCTGGCGATGGACCGCGCCCTGAAGTATCAACCGGATGACTTTGCCGACATTGAACGCAGCCCCGAACCACAGCGCGAAATTCCGTCCCCACCGCCGGCGCAGTTGTTCAACCTGAAGGATGATCCACTGGAACAGCACGACCTGGCCGCCGCGCAACCGCAGCGCTTGGAGCGTATGCTGAGCGCCCTGGAAGGCTGGTTCGTGGAGGTCGATCAGGAACGGAGAAGGATTGAATCATGAGCGACTCTGCGCGCAGAAGGCCCAATATTATCCTGCTCACGGCTGATGATCTGGGCTACACCAACCTGGGCTGCTATGGTTCGCCGGACCTGCTCACCCCGCACATTGATTCGCTGGCGGTGGACGGCCTGCGCCTAACAAATTACTACAGCGCGGCCCCGGTGTGTTCCCCGGCGCGTTCCGCGTGGCTCACCGGGCGTCACCCGCTGCGTACCGGCACGCCCAATATCCGCCCCAAAGACGACGAAGCAGGCCTCGACCTGAACGAAATTTTGCTGCCCGAACTGCTGAAATCCGCCGGTTATGCGACAGGCTGCATCGGCAAGTGGCATCTTGGCATCGGTGAGGCGTATCGCCCGACGCGGCGCGGTTTTCAGGAATTTCGCGGCGTGCTGGACGGCATGATTGATTATTACAGTCACGAACGCCTGTGGGGTGGCAGGGTACATGGCAAACTGTTCTACCGCGACGACCAGCATGTCGACAGCGAACCGGAATATTTCACCGAACTGGTGACACGCGAAGCCTGCGATTTTATCGAACGCCATGCCGCCGGGCCGTTTTTCCTGTATCTGGCGTATACCGCGCCGCATATCCCCATGCAGGTTCCTGATGAATACCTGAACCGTTTCGCCCATCTGCCGGACAATCACCGCCGGGTATTCGCTGCGATGGTCGCCTGCCTCGATGATGGTGTCGGCGCGATCCGCAGCACACTGGCTGAACAGGGCTTAATGGAGGATACCATCATCATTTTCACCTGCGATCACGGCTGGGATTACCGTGAACCGCACGCCCCTGCCTACGCTAACAACGCGCCGCTGCGCCTCGGTAAATACTGGCTGTACGAAGGCGGCATCCGCGTCCCCGCGCTGGTGACATGGCCGGGGCATATTCCCGCCGGGCAGGTAT
>CAZKIB010000040.1:27241-35562 GCA_964552425.1 uncultured Anaerolineaceae bacterium
CCAGACCATTGGCATGGACTGGTTCCCGACCATCCTGTACTGGGCTGGCGTGCAACCGCCTGCTGATCGGGTGCTGGATGGGCAGGACGTTCATGCCGTTGTCGAATCTGGCGCACCCTCACCCCACGAGGCCCTGTTCTGGTTTTATGAGGATGAGGTGGTCACGGACATTCCAGCGGGGCACGCGGCAGTTCGCCGGGGACAGTGGAAACTGATTCGCGGGGTCAGCGGCGACGAACTCTACGATCTGGAAAATGACATTGGCGAGACGACGAATCGGGCAGCTCAGCACCCCGCGCTGCGCGATGAACTGAGCGCCCTGCTGGCAGACTGGCAGACCACCACCCAAACGAAAGCGAATATTTTATGAGCAGCCTGACACCCCCCAACATCATCCTGATAATGACCGATCATTTCCGGCGGGATGCGCTCGGAAAAAGCACCCCGAACCTGATGGCGCTGGCGAATACCGGCACACGCTTCGAGAACGCTTACTGCGCGTCCCCCCTGTGCGGCCCCTCGCGCGTATCGCTCATCTGCGGGCTGTATCCCTCACAGCATGGGGTATCGGGCAATCAGGCTGAAATCATTCACAACGACCTGCGCGACGACACCTTCATGAACCATCTTCAGCGCGCCGGTTACTACACCGCCATGATCGGCAAGCATCATTATATTGACCGCTATGCCGCCTATATGGACACCCGCGAAGACACTGAGGAACTCAAGCGCTACGGCTTTGACCATGTCTGCATTGTGCTGGACGATGGCGAGAACGCCCACAACGACGACGAATATACGGCCTACCTGCGCGAAAAAGGTCTGCTGGACATCTTTCGTACAGAACTCAAACAGCGCGCCAATCCCTACAGCCACCCGTTTGAGCCGGACGATTCGGCGGACGGTTTTATCGGGAACCGGGGAGTGGACTTCATCAACCGCTATCACAACGACCAGCCCTTTTACCTGAATCTGTCATTCATCGGCCCGCACCCCCCGCTGTGGCATCCCAACCCGCACGAGCATGATCCGGGGCAAATGCCTGCTCCCGTCGGCGCGCCGGATGACCCTCTCACCCGTGAACGCCGCGCCCATTATATGGACAAATGCGCGCTGATTGACGGCTGTATCGGCAGGCTGGTCGAAGCGCTTAAGGCACGCGGTCATTTTGACAACACCGTGATTATTTTCACGTCCGATCACGGCGATAACCTGGGCGATTATGGTATCTGGGACAAGCGCTATTTTTACGAACAGAGCGCCGGCGTGCCCTTGTGGATGTGCGGGCCGGGCATCCCCGCGCAGGAACGGCTCAATGGCCCGCGCATCAGCCGGGCGCTGGTGACTCATCTTGATCTGTACCCGACCATTCTGGGATTAGCGGGGGTCCCTGTGCCAGAAAATCGCCGCCGCGCCGGGCACGACATCCTCAAAAATGGGCTGTCCGGCCACCGCGCCGTGTTTGCCGAACTGGCAACCTGCGCGATGATCCGCACCGGGAACTGGAAGCTGGTGTTCGACCCGGAACAGGGCGGCGCGCAGTTTCTCTTTAATCTGGCGGTTGATCCACACGAGCAGCATAATCTGGCAGGTGTGGCGGGCTACGAACACGTTACGCTCGAACTGGTATCGGCGCTGCTGGCCCACCGCATCCACCTGACGCAGTACACGCATGTCAAAGAGGAACAACGCCTCCAGCGGGTGCGGGCCGGCAAATACATCGAATAAGACGCCTGCGTTCTGGATTTTGTATGCCGGGTAAACGCAAACAGGGGCGGGTTTCGCCCCTGCTGCTCGTCAGGCCACAACGGTTGTTACTCAGGCAAAGCTAGAACTTGAGCGCCCGTGCCCACTCGTCAATTTCACGGTTGGCCTGTTCTTTTGCCACGCCGTATTTTTCCTGAATCAGACCGGCCAGTTTTTCGCGGCGGCCTTCGACCTGATCCAGTTCATCATCGGTCAGTTCGCCCCATTTCTGCTGCACCTGACCTTTGAACTGTTTCCATTTACCCTGAATTTTGTCCCACGTTGGGTCAGCCATCATCGTTACTCCTCTTATGAATTTTGGCTTGAAGTTTCAACTTCGTCCCCATCATAAGTCAGGCCCGCGCCTCAGCGATGAGTCCGGCGGGGGGTTTGGGGATGGGTCAGGCGGGGGGTTGCGCAGTGGGATTCGCGCACATTTGGCGGCATAATCTGGCTGGATCAGCATCGGGAGACAGGATACAGATGGGACAGACACAGGTTTCGATTGACGGAGAACAGATTCTCATCAACGGCGAACCTACCTACAAGGGCGTGACCTGGAACGGCCAGCGTATCGAGGGTCTGCTGTTCAATTCGCGCATGGTTCAGGGCATTTATGACGACCTCAACCCGGAGACCCGTTCACTGTGGGCCTACCCGGATACAGGCATGTGGGATGCGGAGCGCAACACCCGTGAATTTCTCGCAGCGATGCCCGTCTGGCGCGAACACGGTCTGCTGGCTTTCACCATCAACCTGCAAGGCGGCAGCCCACAGGGGTATTCCAAAGAACAGCCCTGGCACAATTCCGCCATTAACGGGGATGGCACGCTGCAAGCCGGCTACCTGGCGCGATTGGGGGGCATTCTCGACAAAGCCGATGAACTCGGCATGGTGGTCATTCTGGGCCTGTTTTATTTCGGGCAGGAGAACCGGCTGGAAGGTGAAGCTGCTATCTACCGGGCGATTGACGAGACACTCGCGTGGTTGTTCCAGCGCGATGACCGCCATGTGCTGATCGAGATCAACAACGAATGCAACGTGCGCTACCGGCAGCCCCTGCTGATGCCGGAGGGCGTCGATCAACTGATTCGTTATACGCAGGGAATCATGCAGAATGGCCGTCGGTTTCTGGTCAGTACCAGTTACGGCGGCGGGGTCGTGCCGCGCCCGAATGTTGTCCAGAATGCCGATTTCCTGCTGCTGCACGGCAACGGAGTCAATGACCCGCAGCGCATCGCCGCAATGGTACGCGAAACCCGCCAGGTCGAAGGCTACCGGCCTATGCCGATTATCTTCAATGAAGACGATCATTTCGACTTTGACCAGCCCCTGAACAACTGCGTCGCTGCCACCCGCGCGTATGCTTCCTGGGGTTACTTCGATTATCGCATGGCGGGTGAAGGTTTCGTCGAGGGCTACCAGAGTGTCCCGGTGGACTGGGGCATCCATTCCGAACGCAAACGCGGTTTCTTCAATCTGGTCAAACACATCACGAATGGCGGGTAATCGCCCCTAACAAAAACGGGATAACCCCACAGGCAGGCTATCCCGTTTGGCTTCAATCAGAAGCTGAACTTACATATCCGCCATCATTTCATCCACGATTTCTTTGGCTTCTTCTTCAGCCGCTGCGGCTGCCTCGGCCACATCCGCGCCGCCGGTCAGCACGCTGGTAATCATTTCGTTGATGACGTTGTTCACGTCTGCCGAAACGGGCAGCGCCGGGGGCGACCAGACCTGGGCCTCACCGCTCAACAGAATTTCGCGGATCGTACCGAACTGCGGGTTGGTTGCCAGGAATTCTTCGCTCAGACCTTCCAGCCCGGAGGTGGTATACGGCTGATACTGCGCATATTCCGTCCATGTCACCTGCGACGCTGTCGAGGCCATGTGCTTGATAAACAGCCAGGTCGCAAGCTGCTGCTCCGGCGAGCTGACGAACATGCCAATGCTGCGCATGGATACCTGAAGCGTGCGGTTGCCCTCTGTCCAGGGGGGGGGGGTATTGATCCAGTCCTCAATCCCGCTGCCGCTGGCCTCAATATCAGCTTTGATAAACGGCACACCCACGCTGCTGCCCACCGCCATCGGGTTCAGACCGAACGCGAAATGCTGGGTATTCTGGAATGCGGTCTCCGGGATATAGGCACAGCCGTCGCTGTACAGGTCCTGCAAGAACTGGAGCGCGCCAATCGCACCCTCATTGGTGAAGTTGTAGTAACCGGTTTCGGCGTCATAGACATAGCCGCCGTTGCTCAGAACAAACGAATACCAGTCGAAGTTGTTGATGCGGATGGGGAAGCCAAACACATCTTCGCCATTCGGGCCAGTCAGTTCGTTGGCGGCACAGGCAATCTCGCGGAATTCCTCAAATGTGGCGGGCGGAGCATCATAGCCCAGTTCAGCCAGCATTTCCATGTTGACCGACAGCACCACGCCCGAAACACCAATCGGCCAGGCCAGCAGTTGGCCGTTAAACGGCTCACCCTGAATGCGGTTGATGTCCAGCAAATCCTGGTTGAGATCGGCCACTTCTTCTTCAGAAAAGCCCCAGGTCGGGTGATTGTAGTACGCATCGAGCGGAACCATCACGCCGTCCAGATAGTAGCTCTGGGCCACATCCGCAAAAACCGCGCCGCTCAGGTTAGGCAGCGCACCACTGGTGATAGCGGCAGTCAGTTGATCGCGCAGGCCGCCGGTATTGCCCTGATACACCTGCTCGACGGTAATGCCCCATTCATTGTTCTCGTTAAAATCATTAATGATGATGTCGATGGCTTCCTGCTGCGCGCCATCCCATTCGTGCCAGTATGTAACCGTAATCCCTTCGGGCAGCGTCTCTGGAATCTCCACGTCCGTGATCTGAGCGGATACGACCCCCACACTCAGCAGCAGCGCCATTAACAGCACAAACGTAATCTTTCTCATGGACCTACTCTCCTTCTGTAAATGCACAAAGCCTGCTCCGGTGAATCATCCCCATCCACCGGAAAACAAAACACGGTCAAACCGTGAGGGGAGACATTAACCTTTTGAACCTGTCGTCGCAATACCTTCGGTAAACTGCTTTTGCGCGAAAAAATACAGCAGCACAATTGGCAGAATCATAATAACCGATGCGGCCATATGCAGGTTAAATTCGTCGCTGGCGTCATTCTGAACAAATTTTGCCAGGCCGAACGCCACCGGACGCCATTCATCCGTTTGCACCATCAGCAGCGGCCACAGTAGTGAATTCCATGACCCGATAAATGAGAAGGTCACGACGGTCATGATCGCTGGTTTGGACAGCGGCACAATCACCCGCGCCAGAAACAGCAGGTGTCCAGCGCCGTCAATGCGGGCGGCGTCCCACAATTCATCGGGAATCTGGCTGAAAAACTGACGAAGCAAAAAAATGGCGAACGCCGAGGCCATAAACGGGACGGTCAGCGAAGGCCAACTGTTCAGCCACGCCCCCGCCGGACCAAAGATACTTTCACTAAGGCGGCTGATCCAGACCACCGTCAGGAAATTGGGAATCAAGGTTACAATGTCCGGGATCATCAGGGTCGCCAGCATTACCGCGAACAGCACGTTGCGTCCCCAGAAACGCATCCGCGCAAAGGCATAGGCCGCCGGAATACAAAACAGCAGCAGCCCTACAGTGGTGATCGCTGTAATGCGCACGCTGTTCCACATAAACTGCGAAAAATTAGCGAGATTCCAGGCTGTTTCGTAATTGCTCCACATCACCTGAGACGGCAGAATGCGCCCCACCGCCACTTCGACATTGGTCATCAGCGACCAGCTTACCATCCACAAGAACGGCAGCACCGCCAGCAGCGCGCCCAGAATCAGAACGGTGTAAATTCCCACCTTCCTCCAGGGAACTGCCCGCCGCGCCGGAGCGGAATACGTCCCCACGTAGGATTCAGCCGGCGTGGTGACATCAGCCATAAAACACTCTCCGTCCGATCACGCGATTCTGAATCAGCGTCAGGATCAGGATAACTCCGAACAGCACAAACGCCATCGCCGCGCCATAACCATAATCCGGGTTGGCCGCACGAATTTCTTCATAAATGTAGATATTGACCGTATCCACTGCGGTATAGGCCCCTGGCCGTCGCAGCAGGAAAATCTGTGTGAACGCCTGAAATGTGCCAATGGTGGCAATCAGGATCAGGAAAAATGTCGTCGGGGATAACAGGGGCAGGGTCACGAAACGGAACTGATGCCAGTTGTTTGCCCCATCAATGCGCGCCGCTTCGTATAACTCACGCGGAATGTTCCCCAGCCCGGCCAGAAAAATCACGGTGCTGTAGCCAGCATAGACCCAGATGTTATAAATAATGATGACGACCAGCGCCAGCCCCGGCCCCGCCAGTGCCGCCGGCACGTCCGGCCCAAACATCAGTTGAAAAATACCTCTCGGTTCCAGCAACCAGTTCTGTTTTGACAGGCCCAGCGCTGCCATAAGCTGGTTGGCAGGCGAACCACTGCTGTGCGAAAAAAGCAGCGCGAACACCGCCGAAGTCGCCACAAACGGCGTAATATAGGGCATGAAATAAACCACCCGGAAAAACGACTTGGCGCGGATGTTCTGGAACAGAAGCACTGCCAGGCCAAGACCAAGCGCAAGCTGAAGCGGCACAGAAAAAACAGAGTACATCACCGTCACGCTGAAACCCCGCAGGATGTCCCGATCCGCTTCCGCCAGCGCCGGTGGGAGTTGGGTAATCAGCAGATATGCCCCGCTGACTGCCAGAATGACCAGCAGCACCCGCATCACAAAACGGCGATCATCGTAGTCAGCCACGCCGCGCTGCCACAGCCACAGGGCCACACCCATCAGCCCGGCCCCGGCACTGATTAAAAGAATTTGCGACCAGATGGGCAGAGTCTCGCCGTTCTCCTGCGCCTCGGCAATCGCAATCTCCATTTCGGCGAGGGTCAACTGCATCAGCAGAACGCCACAGACCAGCGCCGTAATCCCGGCCAGCGCCATGATGAAGTAGAAATTGCTGCGCCCGGTCTTCACAAAACGGAAAAATACGATGCTCACTACCAGTGTAAGCCACACTGCGATCAGCATCATGTCATTGGCAGCCAGCACCTGTGGAAACTGAAAGCTGGCAAAAAATTCACTGATGAACATTTCCTGGGTGATCTGCTGGCCGCGCAGACGCTGGGGCACATCCAGAATGACAGGCAGCAGCACAAAAAACCAGTTGATGAAACTCAAAAACCCGGCAGATGCCACCGCCCCGGAGATCATATAAGCCAGCCCCTGCCGCTCCCCCCGGCTTTCACGCCATAAACGCCACAGGCAGTACACACCGTATAGTACAGCCCCGATGGACAGCCAGAAAAAAACCACATACGCAAAACTGCCTATCGCTTCGACATAAAAGTCCAGCCCGCGATAATCACCGGGGAAGCGCCGCCAGCGGTGCAGGCTGACAAAAAAGGCGAACAATACGGGGAAAATGCCAAACAGAAAAATGATGATGCCTGCGGGGGCGAGAAACGCATAAGCGGTCAGGTTTTCCACAAGGATGCGCCCGCGCCGCGAACTGAACAAACCGGAAGCCTGTGCTGACATCTGAAATTACCGTTGAAACCGATCACCACCTGCGGATTATAACCCCTGCCATTGGCATTTCAATGAAACCAGTGATTTCCGACACAATCTTAGCCTTCCCTTTAAGTGCATTTAACCAAAAAGCCCGCCTGTGCATTTTTACAGCCTGCGTTACAATGAAGTTGTTTTCCCGCATCAGAAGGAAATTTCTGTGAATGAAACCCAACGCGCGTTCCTGCGCGCCCAACCGAACCTCAGCCGGTTCGAGCCGCTGGAGCGCATCCTGTTTTATGACGATTTTGACGAGGGGATGCACGGCTGGACCCAGCTTATAGGCAATTACGAACACACCCTCGACAGCGTGCTGCCAGACTATGCTGATATTCGCCCGCCGCAGTTGAGCAATCTGACCATGTGGGACACCGGAACCGCCGGGTCCATGACCGGCAGTTATGCGCTCAAAATGGCGGCCCGCCCGCGTGCCGGCAGCATCGGCGTGGGCATCAAACGCCAGACTTTCCGCAGGCTGACCAAAATCCAGTTTGAATGTTACTTCTGCTTCAAGCCAGAAGCCGCTGAACTGCGCCTGTCCGCGACGGATGTGCGCGCCTTCGGGGTGCTGTTTGATATTCAGGGCGGCTATCACAACCCGCGCGCCCGCTGGATGCCCCACCTGCGCTATCTCAACGCCCTCGACGGGAAACGGGTGGGCCGCTGGCAGACCAAACCGGAAACCCGCCGCATCGAAAAGATTGGCGGCAGCGGCGAAACCGTCTCGCATTTTCACCTGGGGCCGGAAGGCTGGGTGGATGTGCCCGGCAGTGACCAGATTGTGTGTTACAACGAGATTGCGACCAAAATGAACTGGAGCTATCTGCGCATCAGCATTGATCTGGATGCGCAGCAGTTCACCGGCTTTCAGTGCG
Source organism: uncultured Anaerolineaceae bacterium (assembly GCA_964552425.1). Classification (GTDB taxonomy): domain Bacteria; phylum Chloroflexota; class Anaerolineae; order Aggregatilineales; family Phototrophicaceae. The sequence continues at coordinate 35,483 of CAZKIB010000040.1, forward strand.
ATGAACAGGTCTTTGGCCCGGAAGGCATGCACGTTATCAGAATGGACCCGATGCCCAACCTGTTCAATATGCTCAATACC
>CAZKIB010000041.1:0-11330 GCA_964552425.1 uncultured Anaerolineaceae bacterium
GCCCGACCCTGCAAACCGGCGGCGCGGTGATGTTTCAGGCGCGGTTACAGCCTGCCACCGGCACGGCCCCGGTCTGGGGCACGGTCTAGCCCGACAGTCTCAGTCCAGTGCCAGGCTGCCGTCGTGACAGCGGCAGCCTGGCACCTATCCCAAAAGATGAAAAGAGTTTTTCCTTTTTTGTGACCGGAAGACCACACGGAAACGGAGCCGAGAACGCATGTTCAATCTGGGGAATATCCTGAAAGCAGCCGTCGCGGTGGCGGCGGTTGCCCACAAAGTCATCCGCCACGTCGCCAAAAGCAGTCCGCAGGTCGCCAAAGCGGTGCAGGCGGTGGACAGCTTTGTCCAGCAGGTTCGGAAGGCGAAGCGGGACTCGCATTCCGATGACGGGGACAAACGCGGCTCCACGGCGGCCAATCGCGGCAACCGCAGCGCCCTGAAAGGCACGGGCGGTAAGCCAGGCCAGACGCCCGTTGCGAAGCCGACCTCCGACATCGCGGCCAGCCCTGTGGGGGACGATCCCGATGATCGCTCCGATGGGGAAGGCGACGCTGCGCAGAGTGCACCTACCCTGCGGGAACTGGCGGCGGAGGTGGGGTTGGATATTGATGAATGGATACAAGGGCAGCCGATGACAGCAGAGTTGATGCTGATGGCGGCGGAAAGCACAATTCTCGCAACAGGACTGCATATCCTGCGCCTGGAACCGAATCTACTGCGGACAGTGATCGCCGTGTCGCCATCCATCCCCCATGCGTGGGCAACGTTGATCGCTCAATATGAAATTGGCATGGCAGAAACCGAAGCACTGACTCAATTTGCAGCGCTTGTGGATGATCCACAGACGGGTGATGCTCCTACCCGCTTGATGACTCCCGAACAGATAGAACTGTTGTTGGCAAGTGATGCTGCGTGGGCAGGGGGATCAACTTATTCAAAAGTGGGGGGAAACTATCAAATGGTAAGATCAGGTGATGCATCCGAGTTGTTCAGGAGTATGCCTGTACTTTATCAAGAATCTGGTAATAACGAACAAGGAATACTTGATTGTTCAGCATTTGGCGATGAAGTATGCAAAAATTTTAACCAGGCTTGGGAACGTCTCCAACTGTCCAGCTCCTACGCAGTTCCGCATTTGGCGACTGTCCGAGAAAAATTAGGTATCGGCCTTGAGAGCGGAAAGCTAGATTCTGAGGAAATTGGCATCATTGCCACCGAGATGTCAAGGTCATTCGGCTATAACATTGAATGGGGTAGCCCTGAACAAGGCGATAGATATTTTGAAAATGATCAGCAGCGTGCAGCAGTGTTGATGAATCTGCTAATATCAAATTTGCATGGGGTGGCAAGCCTGGATGAGGATATTCGCATACTAAATAGAATGGCGGAGAACGACATCATAAGGATTGAAGGGCGAACATCTCAAACTGGTTACAATCTATATCGTCAACGCTTTGGTGAGCCAGGGCAAGTAACTATATACTTGGGTGCAGACGATGCTGCGGGTGGTGCGAGTCAGGGCCTCACCCCTTTGCCTGCGTCAACAGATAACCCTACAGAAACTCGTCGTATCTACATTGGAAGCGCAATGAGTGTACCAGGAATAACGCACGAATTAGAACATCAAACAGATCGTTCTCAGTATCCCCCAAGTAATAAACTTGAGAATCACCAGCTATTGTCAGGGCAGTTGAGAGATCTTTTTAATCAGATCGGGCTTGGGACACTACGACAAGATGTAGTTGGAGGTTTCGAAGCCGTCTTTAACCTGGATAAGGACCCGGAAATCTTTGCAGACCTGCGCATGACATCGGTATTGGATCAGCAAGGCTATGAAGGTTATAGTTTAGGGAACTATGCCCCTATCGAATGGAATCGATTTAACGGTGAGCATGTTGGGACCTCAAAAGCGGCACGAATTGCCACAACAGCATTCTTAATCGTCACTTCTGATCCAGGTGTTACCCGGATCTGCGTTCCGAAATATGACCCATTTGCACCTGATCCCGAACTTATCTGCTTCCCGGATAAATGATCGAGAGGTGAAATATGCGAATATACAGCACAACCTTTTTCGCTGCGGCACTAATCCTGATCGTTGTACTGATCTGTTGCTCGTTTGCACTAGCCCAGGAGCAAACCGACGGGGATTCGATATTTGACGCGCAAACGTATGAGCTTCCCCAACTGCGATATTTTAATAACATTGGATGGAGTCCTGATGGACAAACTCTGGCGATTAGCGGAGATAAGGATATATGGCTCTACGATTACGATGGAAATACCCTGGACTTGGTGAGACACTTCACAGGACATTCGAATCTCGTTACCGCGCTCGCCTGGAGTCCAGATGGTAACCTCCTTGCTAGCGCCGGGTGGGACGAAACAGTACGGGTTTGGGATATTGCGACGGGCAATACGATTACTGTATTCGAAATGCATAAAAATCGAGTATCAGCAATTGCATGGCAACCAGAGGGTGAAATGCTTGTCAGCGGTGGATGGGATGAAATGGTGTATGTCTGGAATCCGCGGACTGGCGAAATAAAAACGGATTTCACGGTTCACCTTGATCAATATGCTACAAATACCAACTCTGTAGCCTGGCGTTTTGATGGGGAGGCGATTGCGGCGGGTGGTTTCGGCTCACCAATCTGGGTTTGGAATATAGAGACAGGTAACATTATCGTTGAGTTTCGCCCGAACTATGTGGGTGGGGGCAGTACCGGGTTGGATTCATTTACTTGGAGTCCCGATGGAATCCTGATGGCGATCCAGAAAGGCCATACCCAGATTGTCGATCCATTTACCGGGGAAACCATTGCCAATTTAGGCGATCAAACTCGCCAAGATGTCTCTTTGGCCTGGAATCCAAACGGTGAGTGGTTGGCAACCAACAGCCGTGACGGAATTACTCGTATTTGGAATGCACAGACCTGGCAAGAGGTTGCTGCGTTGACGAACGGGCTTGCCATTAAGGCACACCTTGCAGACATTGCTGATTACGCCTATACCATTGCCTGGAGTCCTGACGGTAGCAAGCTGGCGAGTGTGGGAGGAGATAGTTTGCTCCGCATCTGGGATCTAACAGTAATTGTCGATAGCTGATTTACAAGGTATAAGGATGAAATTATGACAACCACATGGACAGTAGCAATAGATTGGGATCGCAACGGCAGCTACGCAAATGAATTCGATGACGTGACCAGCCGCGTTATCTCGGCCAACTGGTTTCTGGGAATGCGCCAGGCGTACCAGGAAATGGCCGACAACTCGACGCTGACGCTGGTGCTGTATAACGTGGACAAGCGCTGCTCGCCGGAGTACGGCGGCAGCCCGCTCACCGGCAAGGTCGTGCCTTTTCGCCCGGTGCGGGTGCAATCGCACGACAGAGGATAGAATTCTGCGCAGGAGAATACGGGCTGTTATAATCAAACAAAAGTGTCTGATGCGGCGAAAGCGATGATTATGCCCGGAGCGATACAGATTGGTGTTTCAGCCGACTTCCAGCTCGAAGCCGCTGGCATCCTGGAGCCGTTTCTCCAGCGAATTTTCGGACCATTCCCTCAGATTGCAATAAGTGCGTTCCCTGCGGACGCGGGGACCCACGTCATGCCCGAACAGATCCAGAATTATGACGCGCTGCTTACCCTGCGCCCGCGCTTGACCGCGCAGTCCTTTGTGGGTGTGGATCGTCTGGCAGTTATTGCCCGCTGGGGTGTGGGTTACGATGTGATTGACGTGCCCGCCTGTACACAGGCCAATGTCCTCCTGACCATCACCACCGGCACAGTCAACCGGCCCGTTGCCGAAGCGATCCTGACCTTCTTTCTGGCGCTGGCGAAAAAGCTGCCCCGCAAAGACCAGATCGCGCGTTCCGGGCGCTGGGATCAGAAAGCAGAAGCCTCCGGGTTGGGGCTGCGTGGCAAGGTGGTCGGATCACTGGGCCTCGGCAACATCGCAGCGGAAATGTTTCACCTGCTTGGCCCTTTCGACCTGGGCCGAAAGATCGCCCATGACCCTTATATGGATCAGGCCAGAGCGCTGGCGGCAGGGGTTGAATTGGTGGACCTGCCCACGCTGTTTCGGGAATCTGACTTTCTGGCGATTAACTGCCCGCTCACAGACCAGACACGCGGCATGGTCAACAAAAAACTGCTGAGTCTCATGAAGCCCACCGCCTACCTGGTCAACACGGCGCGGGGCGCAGTCGTCAATCAGGGCGATCTGGTCGCAGCGCTGAAGTCAAATGCCATCGCGGGGGCCGGGCTGGACGTATTTGAACAGGAGCCATTGCCAGCAGATCATCCTCTGACCGCTCTCGAAAATGTGATCCTCAGCCCGCACGGCATGGCGTGGACAGACGATCTGTACGCAGGCAACAGTGAACGCGCCTGCCAGAATATCCTGACGGTCTTGCGGGGTAATCTGCCTGACATACCCTACCTGGTCAACCCGGCAGTGACCGATCATGCAGCCTTTCAGGATAAGCTGCGCCGGCTGCGGGCAAAATGGCAGTGATGGTCCGGCTGCGCCAGCGCGGCTCTTTACGTTCCATCCACCAGTCGTTAATATCATTGGCAAAGCGTTTCGCATCGATGGGACAAAGGCAGGATGACACACACGATTGCGCTGGTCGGGGCGGGCGGTTATGGCACAACCTACCTGAACGAATTCTTCTTTAATCCGTCAGAAAGCGCAAAACTGGTTGGTGTCATCGACCCCTATGCCGAGCATTCCCCGCTCTACGATGAACTGAACTCACGCCAGATTCCTGTTTTTGCGGACCTGACCGTGTTTTACGCAGCCAGTCATGCCGATCTGGTGTGCATCGCCTCCCCTATTCATCTGCACACACCCCAGACCATTGCCGCGCTGGAATATGGAGCCAGTGTGCTGTGCGAGAAGCCCATTTGCGCCACCATCCAGGACGCTCACCGCATGGCAGATGCGGAGGCGCGCTCGGATGGTTTCGTCGCCATCGGCTACCAGTGGTCCTTTTCGCAGGCCGTACAGGCACTCAAGCAGGACATCATGCAGGGCGCTCTGGGCCGGCCTGTGCGCCTGAAAACCCGTGTGTACTGGCCGCGCACCGACGCTTATTTCGCTCGCAATCGCTGGGCCGCGCGTCTGAAAACCGAGGATGGGGATTGGGTGCTGGACAGCCCGGTCAATAACGCTACGGCTCATTACCTGCACAATATGCTCTATGTGCTGGGCGCTGCGCGCGCAACCAGCGCGACGGTCCAAACCGTTCAGGCCGAACTGTACCGCGCCAACCCGATTGAAAATTACGACACGGCGGTACTCCGCTGCGTCACCGATCAGAACGTCGAAGTTCTTTTTTACACGACTCACGCCGTCCAGCAGACTGTAGACCCGATTTTTGAATACGAGTTCGAAAATACCACCGTCACCTACGATGGCAACGGCAGTCAGGAATTTGTCGCGCACTTTGCTGATGGCAGCCAGAAATCCTACGGCAACCCCAATCTGGATCGGAATGCCAAAATCTGGCAGTGTGTCGAGGCTCTGGACACACATCTGCCCACAGCCTGTGGCATCGCGGCATCCATTCCCCACATCCTGTGCGTCAACGGCGCGCAGGAATCAATGCCTGCAATTGTCAATTTCCCCGCCTCCCTGACGCATATCATCCGCAAAGCCGGCCAGAACCTGACCTGTGTAGAAGGGCTTGAAGACCTGCTGACTGCCTGTTATGACGGCAATTGTTTACCATCTGAAAGTGGGTTGGCAGATTGGGCGGCTGCGGGAAAAGTGGTTGATCTGACAGATTATCGTCACTATCCAAAAAATGCTTAAATCAGGGAGATTTGTGCCATGAAAGCGGTCATGAAAGTAGCCCCAGGGGTTGGCAATATTGAAGTGCGCGATATCGCTGAACCCGTACCCGGCCCCGGTCAGGTCAAAATCAGGGTTCAGGCTGCCGGCATTTGTGGCACAGATTTGCACATTTACAAAGATGAGTTTCGTTCGCGGCCCCCGGTGGTGCTGGGACATGAAATCGCCGGAGAAATCAGCGCGGTCAGCCCGGATGTCACCCATATTCAGCCCGGAATGCGCGTCACCACCGAAACCTATTATTCCACCTGTGGTGTGTGCATGTACTGCCGGCGCGGTCAGTCGAACCTGTGTCTCAACCGTCTGTCCATCGGCTCTGGCGTGAATGGCGGTTTTACCAGTTACGTCATTGTTCCGGCCAGCAATATTCACCTTCTGCCAAAGAATGTGGACTTTCGTTCTGGCGCGCTGACAGAACCGCTTGCCTGCGTCGTTCATGGTGTCCTGAACACCCCGACAGTCTCGCCAGGGGATGTCGCCGTCATCGCCGGGCCGGGCGCAATTGGCCTGCTCGCCCTCCAGGTCGTCAAAGCTGCCGGGGCCACCACGATTATGCTGGGGACCAATGTTGACGAACGCAGGCTCACCCTCGCCCGTGAACTGGGCGCGGATTACGTTGTGAATGTCGAACGTGACTCAGCCGAAACTCTCGTTTCTGAAATCACTCAGGAAGGTCTGGGAGCCGATGTGGTTTATGAATGCTCCGGCGCTGGTCCGGCGGCTCAACAGCTTGTACGCCTTGTGCGGCGGCGTGGGCGTTACGTGCAGATTGGCCTGTTCGGGAAGTCGATCAACTGGGACCTCGACCAGGTCTGTTACAAGGAACTGACGGTCACAGGCAGCAACGCCAGCGTGCCATCCGCGTGGGACAAAGCGCTTAAATTACTGGCCGAGGGAACCGTTCAGACCGGGGCGCTGATTACAGACACATTTCCGGTCAATGAATGGGAGCAGGCATTTCAGGCGTTTGATTCAAAGCAGGGGGTCAAAACGCTGCTGGTGCCAGTTGATTAGGTGAGTTTTACGGCTAAACTCTCATCATATCCCGATCGACAGCAAGCCTGAGACGAAAAACTGTCCCTTCTCCGGGCTGGCTGTCGACCTCTATTGAACCCTGATGCAGTTCAACAATTTTTTTGACAATCGCCAGCCCAAGCCCTGTGCCGGTGCTTTCGGCAGCACGAGCCGCCGGTGCGCGATAAAACCGCTCAAAAATGTGGGGTATATCATCGGGTGCAATTCCAATGCCCGTATCCCTGACTTCAACCAGCAACTGATCGTCATGCTGCCATGCCGCAACAGTCACATGCCCGCCGGCAGGGGTGTAGTTAATTGCATTTTCGATCAGATTAATAAACAGTCTTCTCACCTGTTCCCGATCTCCGGCAACCGGAGGCAGACTCTCATCGCAGATCAGTTCACAGGTGATGCGCTTTTTATCGGATCGGGGGTGCAGCAGCGCAAACACCTCCTGAATCAGAACGCGAATGTCCAGGACTTCCCGGTTCAAAGTCGGCAGATGTTCGAGGCGCGAAATCATCAGCATATCCTGAATGTATCCATCCAGCAGATCAACCTGTTCTTTCATTTGCGCCACTTTCCGCTGATGTTGCGCCGGGTCCTGAATACGTTCCAGCAGATACAGACTGGTGTTCATGACTGCCAGGGGTGTCTTGAGATCGTGCGAAACGGTACTGAGAAAATCCGTCAGGAAGGCGTTTTTCTCCTGCACGATGGCAAGCTCCCGCTTGCGTTCTTCAATCTGCCGGTGTTCGGTCAGGTCTGTGGTGATAACCAGCACCTGCGACACGGGTTCATCTGCCTCGGCCGGCGGCAAAGGAATCACATTCCGAACATAATAAACCTCTCTCCCATCAGGCAGAATAATTACGCCCTCGCCAGTCGCGGGTACACCGCTGTCCATAACCTGCGCCTGCCATTGTATGGCAGCTTCCGCATCCTGCGGCAGCAGCAGAGCATGGAGACTGCAACCTTGCAGGGCTTGTGGTGTCGTTCCAAAAAAACGGGCAGCCGCAGCATTGGCAAGCACCACAACACCGCTACGGTCATAGACCACCGCCATCACACCGGTATTTTCAAAGAGGATGCGGTACTTTTCTTCACTGGCAATCAGAGTGGCTTCGACCTGCCGACGTTCCGCAATCTCGTTGTTGAGTTCAGTATTGCGATCCAGCAGCATCCGTTCGCTCTGGCGTATTTGTGCCATACTGCGGCGTATGATCCGCGACGCAGCCGATAGTAAAATCCCGGATGAGAGAAACAGGGCCAGAAGCTGAAAAAACCGATCTGCCACATACAGCGGTGTCGTGCGCGCAGGCAGCACACCCTGCATTTCACCCACAACCAGAATTAAACCAGAAAGAACGCTGAGAGCTGTGAATAGAATGACCGTCCGATCAGAAAACAGGATGGCCGCGTAAATGACGACAATTGCGTAGCTGCTCAGGCTGGAATTGCGAATGCCATTCAGGCTGAACGCCGCAATAGTAATGATGATCCAAAAGCCCCCCAAAAAAAGGCTGCCTGCCAGTTTCATCCGGTCAGTGTGCAGCAGGTAGTAGCATGTGCCAAATACAAGCAGCGCTACAGGCAGAAACACAAGTTGGGCAGCCGAAGTCGCAAATACAGGAAATATCAGTAAAAGACCGATCAACAGCAGCAGGGTGTAATGAAGGACACGAAAGGCAAAGGATTGATAAGGGTCTTCAAAATTGGGTATAGTAAACCATTTGCGCATCGTTTTTCTCATCACACTACAGCGAGATTGTTATCATTCTATCTAATTTTTCAAATCATGAACTGTGCAGGCGCCAGATTGCCAGAGGATAGAAGTTTAAGAATTGACCTATTGTGTACCAATTCATTGACAGGCAATTATTCTTACGTTATGATGCCAGAAGTTCCAAGTGTTGAGGGTATTATGCAATCCATTCATTTTGGCTGCACCTGTTGTTGTTGTGAACATTCACCGGAAGCATTTCGTTCGGTGGAGTAGTGCAGGATTGCATGTACACCGCCCTGATGTGAGTAACCATCAAAGCCCCGAACGAACGTAGTCGGGGCTTTTTGTTGGAGATAACCATGAACCTGTTGATCTGTAGCTGTTGTTGTCTGTGTTGTGAGATACTCCACTGAACGGAGTTATCCGGTTTTTCATGCCTGAAAAAGGCACGCCTTCTGACACACACAGGCCCCGGATAAATCACCGGGGCTTTTTTTGTGAATTGAGGATTGACCATGATCTACGTTGAAAACAACCTGCGCGTCGCACACCGGAGAGCAAACATGACCAACGCTGTACTACCGCAGATCCAGCACGACGATATTGCCTACTGGCAGGAGCAGCTTGAGTCAGCCTCACCGCAGGACATTTTGCAGTGGGCTGCCGAACATTACGGGGACTCGCTGGCCGTTGTCACCAGTTTTCAACCCACTGGCATCGTTACTCTGCACATGTTAAGCGAAATTGCGCCCCAAACCGCCATCGTTACCCTCGACACCGAATTCCTGTTCCCCGAAACCAACAATCTCATGACTCAGGTTGAAGCGCTGTTCAATCTCAATCTGATTCGTGTGAAGCCAGAAATGACCGTTGAGCAGCAGGCCGCCGTTTATGGTGACCGGTTGTGGGCGCAGAATCCTGACCAGTGCTGCCATATTCGCAAAACCGTGCCGCTCAAACAGGCCCTGTCCGGTTACAATGCCTGGATCACCGGCCTCCGTCGTGACCAATCCTCACGCCGTTCACATACGCCCATCATCGCCTGGGACGCGCGCAATAACCTGATGAAACTTTGCCCGTTTGCAAACTGGACAGAGGATATGATCTGGACGTATATTCTCGCCCACGATCTGCCCTACAACGAACTGCACGATCAGGGTTATCCCAGCATCGGCTGCACCCACTGCACCCAGCCGGTTGCTAACGGGGATGATCCTCGCAGCGGGCGGTGGGTCAATCATCAGAAGACTGAGTGCGGCATCCATGTTTCACTGGTGGATGACAGCAGTGTTCGAAGCTAATGTCGGGTTGTGGTCGGGTATGTAGACACATGGAACACGGTTATCCGGTAGTGCTGGACTTAACCAATAAACCCTGCGTCGTCGTCGGTGGGGGCAAGGTCGCCGCCCGGAAGATCGCCGGATTGTCTGAGGCCAGGGCAAGGGTCACGGTCATCAGTCCAGAACTCGCGCCGGAAACAGACGCCCAAAAGCAGCAGTTTCACTGGCTCCAGCAGACTTATATCAGCGGCATATTGGCTGGCCTTCAGCCGCTGCTCGTCTTTGCGGCAACGAACGACCCGGAAACCAACCAGCAGATAAAAGTTGATGCCCAGGCTATAGGCGCGCTGGTCAATGTAACCGATCTTTCAACAGAAAGTGACTTCAGCAGCATGGGGACTGTCCATCGTCCGCCATTGACGATTGCCTTCCACAGCGGCGGAGCCTCGCCGGCTCTGGTAAAACATGTCCGTGAGCAGGTTGAAAACCTCATCGGCGATGAGTATTCCATATTGGCAGAGTGGCTCGGCAGCCTGCGAGCTTACACAGGCAAACAGATCAGCACGCAGGCAGAACGCCAGCAGCTTTACGAATCACTGCTCACTGCAAATATATTACCCCTGCTCCGGGAAGGAAAAAATGACGCGGCGCGTGACCAGTTTGAACGCCTCGTCCAGGACCAGGGCGTGCGAATATGATCGCGCTGATCCTGGCCGGTCACGGATCACATATCAGCCCACATACTGCCGGCCTGGTCTGGTCTTATGTCGACCAACTGCGCGCCTGGGGCGTGGCGGACGAGGTGACTGCTGCCTTCTGGAAAGAAACACCTTCACTGAGTCAGGTACTGAACACCGTACAATCCGATCAGGTGGTGATCGTGCCGGTATTTACTGCCAGGGGTTACTTTTCCACAGCCGTAATCCCGGCGGAAACGGGACTGGATGGCGACATCACCCATCGCAATGGCCGGACACTCTACTATACCCGGACGCTTGGTGAACATCCCTACCTGGCACAGATTGTCCGCCAGCGTGTGAGTGAAACCCTGCGCGACTATGCCCTTGACCCCAATCAGACAGCGGTTGCGCTGATTGGTCACGGAACCCGCCGCAGTGCAGAAAGCCGCGACGCCACCCGTTCTCAGGCCAATCAACTGCGCGCTCAAAATCTTACCGCTGAAGTCGTGGATGTTTATCTTGACGATGAGCCAGACATTCCAAGCATTTACGAGACCACCCGGTCCCAGTCAGTGATCGCCATCCCTTTTTTTCTCGCGCCGGGTTCCCATGTCACTCAGGATTTACCCGATGCGCTGGGAATTACGCTTGATAAAATACCCTGCACATTCCGAGACAGGCAGGTCTTTTACACCGCCCCCACAGGCACAGACGACGCCGTTTGCCGCCTGATTCTGGAACTGGCACGCGATACCGGTCTGCAAT
>CAZKIB010000041.1:11382-15800 GCA_964552425.1 uncultured Anaerolineaceae bacterium
AGACAGGCGCGCACCAATTACTCGCTGCTGTGCGGGAACACGGTATAATGCGCTTCGGACAGCTCATACTCACACCAACTGAGGTACGCCATACAGCGGCGGATAACACCTGCACAGCGATCACAGACCCGGCGGCCCTGCGCCACCATGTGCGCGAGAATCCCTTCCGTCCGCTGGTTACACTGGATAATCTGCCAGAGGATTGGCGTGTGCCGGTGGTTGCAGATGACACCCTCCCGGCGATTGTCGAGACGATTTATCCGGGCACGCTGGCAGATTGGGCGCTCAATGGTCGTGGTGAACTGCACATTGGTTCACTTGAAGAAGTGAGCAGCCGGCAGGTCGGCATGTTTCGGGGAATTCATGAAACTTCACCAGATATTGTTCAGGAGAATATCCAAGCGCTTTGCGACCATTGTGTGCGTCATGCCACCTGGTACTATGGTCGCTCACCAGAAGACACCATCCCCTGTCCAGAACCCTGTAACCTGTGGTTGAGCAGGGTTAAGGAGACTATCGCTTTATGAACATGGGTAAAGTTTACCTGGTCGGCGCCGGGGCGGGCGATCCTGACCTTATCACCCGCAAAGGGCTTCGTCTCATCCAGACTGCTGATGTCATCATTTTTGACCGCCTGATTCCGCTGGAACTGCTGGATGAAGCACGCCCCGACACCGAATTTGTCAACGCGGGCAAAGCGCCGGCCAAACATCGCCTCAGCCAGGAGACCATCAACGAGACCATTATCCGTTATGCGCTCAGTGGCAAGATGGTCGTCCGTCTTAAGGGTGGCGACCCGCTGGTCTTCGGACGTGGCAGTGAGGAAGCCCTCGCCTGTCATCAGGCCGGTATCCCGTTTGAGATCGTACCCGGTATCAGCAGCTCCTATGCCGTGCCGGCTTATGCTGGGATTCCATTGACTCACCGCAACATGAGCAGCGCGTTCACCGTTATTACGGGACATGAAGACCCGACCAAAGGTGATACCAGCGTGAATTATGAAGCTGTTGCCCGGTTGGGTGGAACGATTGTCATTCTAATGGGTGTGGCCCAATTACAGCACATCATCGAACAACTTATTCATGCGGGCCTGAATCCTGACACGCCTGCGGCGGTGATTGAATGGGGCAGCACGCCGTTTCAACGGGTGGTGGAGGGCACGGCACAAAGTCTTGCGCAGCTTGTCACTGAAGCGGAAATCAAATCACCGGCTACAGCAGTTCTGGGGGAAGTGGTGCGGCTGCGCGCGCAAGGGGTCGAGTGGTTTAATCTTTCGGAAACTGAGCACACACTGTTTAAGGGCGTACAAAACGGGTAGCCGTTTGGGAGAAAAAGTATGGCTGACACATCGTGGAAAGACATTTTACAGGGGAAAATGCCCGACGATCTGGCACATGAAATCGATATTTTTGAAGGCCAGATGATCCTGCGCAAGCAGGGGAAAATTGACGAAAAGGTATTTGCCGAAACCCGTCTGCGCCGGGGCACTTACGGCCAGCGCTACGACAACGGCCAGCGCCATGATGGTATCCAGACACGCGCGCTGGAATATCCCTCCGGTGAACTGACCAAAGGGCCGGACACAATCTGGGATGCTCCGGGGATGCAGCGTATCAAAGTGCCTTACGGGGGCCTGACCATCGCGCAGATGGAGGTGCTTGCGGAACTGGCGGACGAATATTCAGATGGTATCCTGCATGTCACCACCCGGCAGGACTTCCAACTCCACTACATCCACATCGAAGACACGCCCGATCTGATGCGGCGACTGGCTTCGGTTGGCCTGACCACCCGTGAAGCCTGCGGTAACTCGGTGCGCAATGTCACCGCCTGCCCGCTGGCCGGTGTCTGCCGTGACCAGACCTTTGATGTCACACCCTATTCCGATGCGACAGCCACCTTCCTGCTCGGTCACGACGACACCCAGGATTTTGGCCGCAAATTCAAGATTGCCTTTTCCGGCTGCGAACATCAGGCCTGCGCGCTGGTCAACATGCACGACCTGGGCTTTTTGGCGCGAGTCAAAGAGGTGGATGGTGTGCAGCAGCGCGGGTTCGCCATGTTTGTGGGCGGCGGTCTCGGCACAGTCCCCCATCAGGCCGAACTGCTCAGTGATTTCGTCACAGAAGATGAAATCCTGCCCACTTCCCAGGCAATTGCGCGGGTGTTTGCGCGCCTCGGCGAGAAGAAAAATCGCAATCGTGCCCGCATCAAATTCCTGGTAGCTCAGGTCGGTATTGAGGAATTCCGCCGGCTGGTCTTTGAAGAACGCGCGAAACTGCCTCACGATGATCGCTGGACAAGCTACCTCAGCGATGTCGCTGCCTACGAAGAAAAGCCCCTCAAACCGGACTTTTCGCTGAACGGCGCGGCCCTGCCCGCAGGCTTTCAGGAATGGCATAAAACCAATGTCTATGCCCAGCGCCAGCCCGGTTATTATGTGGTCACGATCAACCTGCCCCTCGGCGATCTGACTTCCCGCCAGATGTTCCAGTTGGCCGATATTGCCCGCAAATATGTGGGCGACGCCGTCCGCACCACTGTGGAGCAGAATATGGTGCTGCGCTGGGTCGCCGAATCCGATCTGGCGGCGGTCTATGAAGAACTTAAGGCCATTGGTCTGGGCGAACCCGGCGCGGGCACAATTGTCGACATTACCTCCTGCCCCGGCACGGATACCTGCAAGCTCGGCATCGCGTCATCGCGTGGGCTGGCCGGTGAACTGCGCCGCCGTCTGAGCGTGAAGAATGCCACCCTGCCAGATGCCGTGAAGGAACTCAAGATCAAGATCAGCGGATGCTTTAACTCCTGCGGCCAGCATCATGTCGCCGACATCGGGTTCTTCGGCAACAGCCGGCGCGCCGGCAATTACAAAGTGCCCCACTTCCAGGTCGTGCTGGGCGGCCAGTGGACGGAAAACGCGGGCAGCTATGGTCTGGCAATCGGTGCAGTCCCGGCCAAAAACATCCCGGATTTGCTCGACAGCCTCACCAGCAGTTACGTGGAAGGCCGTCAGAAAGGCGAAACCTTCCAGGGCTGGATTCAGCGGTTGGGCCGGAAGGAAGTCAAGACCCTCCTTGACCCCTTCGTAGCGATCCCGGAATACGAGGAAAACCCGCTCTTCTTCCGCGACTGGGGCGATTCGCGCACTTACAGCATTGACGACATCGGTGTCGGTGAATGCGCGGGTGAAGTTGTATCGCTGTTCTCGATTGAAATCGCCAAAGCGGAGTCTGAACATTTTGACTCGCTCGTGGCGCTCGATGAGGGTCATTACACCCTCGCAGATCAACGGGCCTATAATGCCATGCTGCTGGCAGCGCGCGCACTCATCCGCACCCAGTATCCTAATGTCAGTACGGAACCCAACGACATTGTTCAGGAGTTCCGCACGCGTTTTTACGATACCCAGTTGTTCTTCGACAAATTTGCGGGTGGCAAATTCGCGCAGTATTTCTTTGGCCGGCACGATAATCCACCCGTTAACCCTGATCGCCAGGTGGCGCATCGGGTCGTGGAAGAAGCGCAGTTGTTCATCGAAGCCACACACGCCGCCGAGCAGCGTGTCAACGGCGTCATTGTGAGCTAGAAAGGAAGCCGAATATGCAGCCCAAACGCTTCGGCGTCAAATTCTTTGTGACTGATCCAGGGAGTGTGGAACTCTCGAAATTCGTCCCGATCTACCAGCGCTGGATTCAACGCAGTTGGGTTGAGGGCCTGCTGATTGATGTGGCCGCGTATGAGCATGTGCCGCAGGGGCCGGGTATTATCCTGATTGGCGATGAGGGTGACTATGCGCTTGATAACCGGGATGGCCGTCCTGGTCTGCTCTATACCCGCAAGCGCCAGATGGGGGATACATTTCAGGACAGTCTGCGCACCACATTTCGGCTGGCACTCTTAGCGGCGCACAAGCTGACCGCCGAGCCAACCATCAAGGGAATTGGCTTTGACTACACACACGCTCAGATCATCTTCTTTGATCGTCTGAACACACCGAACACGCCAGAAGCTCTCGCGGCGGCAGCGGCTGAGATAGGGGCATTTGCGTCCTCGCTATATACCAGTTCAGACCTGAGCGTGGACCTGGCCTACGCCGACCCCCGTGAACCCCTGTCTGTGTATGTCAAAGCGGTGGCTCAGATCGATGCCGAAACATTGATCGAACGTCTCACGTCCGGCGAGACCATCAACGGCTGATCGGATTTTTCTGTGTTTGTCCGGGGCGCACACAACTGGTGCGCCCTTTTTATTCTCTATTGAAAAACGGAAGCGCCAGCGCAATCATGGCGATGGCGAAAACGACCAGAAATCCGAGATCAAACAGGAAGGCGAAACTGCCTGCCCCCACCGTAATGTGGCGCAGCGCATCCACCCCGTAACTTAACGGGTTGATGACAATTAACGGCCTGATCCAT
>CAZKIB010000041.1:15815-35482 GCA_964552425.1 uncultured Anaerolineaceae bacterium
CTGATCCATTCCGGCACGCTGGCCGTGGGGTAAATGGCCCCGCTGAGAAAGTACATCGGCATAACCACAAAATTAGAAATTACACCAAAGCCCTCAAATGAGGTCATCCGGCTGGAAATCACAATGCCCATCGCAGTGAGCGCGAACGAAGTGACAAACATCATCAGGATGGCGGCTACAATGGTCAGTGGTGGCAGCCACAGACCAATGAGCGGCGCGAACAGCATGGTGATAATCCCTTGCAGCGTTGCCTGCGTTGCACCGCCCAGTGTCTTGCCGACAATAATCGACAGGCGCGAAACCGGCGCGACCAGCACTTCCTTCAGAAATCCAAACTCCCGGTCCCAGATAATGCTCACAGCGGACTGCAACGACGCAAACACCAGCGTGAGAGCCACCACACCGGGGAAAATATACTGCAAATAATCAATCTCGCCGTTCGCGCCGACCAGACTGCTCTGGCTGATCGCCGGCCGCAGACTGCTGCCCAGAATCAACAGCCAAAGGATAGGCCGCGCCACTCCACCCCATAACCGGCTTCGTTCCCGCCAGAATTTTTTCAGGTCCCGCAGCCAGATACCGTAAATCGCCTCAAAATCCAGCCGGTAGGCCGAAGTCTTTATAACGACACTTTCAGCCGCCGGTTCTATGGAAATCCCACGTTCTGCCATCATCGCTCCCCTGTTGCCCTCAAGGTCAGATGCGCCCACGCTGGCGCATATTCAACCGGGCCTGATCCTTTCCACCTTCTTCCTCACGAATAAGGCGTCCAGTCAGACTGATAAACACATCTTCCAGGGTTGGCCCGCGCACCTGAAGCGTTTCAACGATCACACCCTCTGGCAAGCCGCTCAGCAGACGCGGTACAAATCGGTCCGCTTCATGAACTTGCAGCACAAGACGGTCATTGTGCGATTCAGTCTTTACCCCGTAGGCAGCCTCGATAGCGGTGGCAGCCTTCGTGTTGTCATTGGTCTGCAATTCGATCCGATCCGCACCGACCCGGCGTTTGAGCGCGGCGGGCGTATCCAGCGCGATGATCTCACCATGATCGATAATGGCAATACGATCACAATGTTCCGCCTCATCCATGTAGTGTGTCGTCATAAAGATAGCCGTGTGATGACTCTGGCGTAGCTCGCGCACATATTCCCAGATCAGTTTGCGAGTCTGGGGGTCCAGCCCGACGGTGGGTTCATCCAGAAATAACAGACGCGGCTCATGCAGCAGCCCGCGCGCGATCTCTAGTCGACGGCGCATCCCACCCGAAAACGTCTTCACGATCCGGTTGCGATGTTCAACCAGCCCCATCAGTGAAAGCACCCACTCGATCCGCTCTTTACGTTGGCTGCGCGGCACATGATAAACCATGCAGTGGAAATCCAGGTTTTCCTGCGCCGTCAGCCCGCTGTCCAGCGAATTATCCTGAAACACTATGCCGATACTGGAACGTACCGCGTCCGAGGCAGCCATGACATCGTAACCCGCCACCTGCGCTTGCCCGGAAGTGGGTTTGAGCAGGGTGCAAAGCATCTTGATCGTGGTAGATTTGCCTGCGCCGTTTGGCCCCAGGAAGCCAAAGATTTCGCCTTCGCCCACTTCAAACGATATAGTATTGACTGCACAGAAATCACCAAACCGTTTGGTAAGCTGCTGCACCGCGATGATGGGTGGAGCGGCTGACACAGTGGAAACCGCCGGTTCGGCCTGAATATCAATCATGGAATAATTCTCAGTTCTATATTGGAAATTAGTTCCATTATAACCGCATTCATAGAAGGTCACACTCAGACCAATGGCAGTCCATTGGCGCTTAATCGGAGAACATTATGCCTGTCACACCTGAAGCATTTGAGAAGCTTCGTCAGGTTTCCACTGCGTCGCTGACGACCCAACTGCTCAAACGCGGTTTTCGTAATACATTTATTGCCGGCCTCACCCCGCTGCGACCTGATCTGCGCATGGTCGGGTACGCCTTCACACTGCGCTATGTCCCGGCCCGCGAGGACTTTGATATGTCTGCCGACTACGACAACACGCGCAATGTCCAGCGTCTGGCGGTGGAAGCCATTGAGCCACAGCAGGTGCTGGTGATTGATGCGCGCGGCGACACCCGCGCAGCTTCCTTCGGCCACATCATTGGCACGCGTATCATGGTGCGCGGCGCGGCGGGTCTGGTGACAGATGGTGGCCTGCGCGATACACCGGCATTCAGAACCCTCGATCTGCCCGCGTATATCAAAGCGCCTCACGCCACCACATCCTCGCTGATCCATCACCCGGTAGATATGAACGTACCAATCGGCTGCGGCGGGGTACTGGTCGTCCCCGGTGATGTTGTGGTTGGTGATGCCGAAGGGGTTGTGATTATCCCGGCGCAGATGGCTGAGGAAGTCGCCCACGCCACTTACGAGCAGGACCTGCTGGAAACCTTTCTTCAGCAGAAAGTTGCGAATGGCGCGAGTATTCGCGGCGTGTACCCGCCCAACGATGCAACCCGCGCCGAATACGAAGCATGGCGGAAAAATCGGGAACTCTGAAGTTATCAACTAATCCGGGCGTTCTTCGTGCCGCAGAAATCCACCGCCCTGGAAGTCGTGTTCGCTGCGATCTTCCGGGTTGCTAAGACGAATGGCCTCCGCATAGTCTTCGCCATTATCCTGCGGCTCGAAACCTATCAGTGCGCTGAGGTTCTGGTTATCATAATAGGTTCGGGTATTCGCGGATGTGCCAAAAATCGTCAGAAATTTGATGCTGTCATCGGCTTCGATACAGCGGATCATCAACTGAATCATATCCCGATGGCTGATCCAGATGCGCGTCGAACGCAGGTTGCCGGGGCGGTTCTCACCGCTGAAATTACCGATGCGCACATTGATGGCCGAAATTCCATATTTGTCGGCATACATTCGCCCGACCAGCTCACCCCAGCACTTGCCCAGGCCATACAGTGAATCGGGACGCATGGGCATATCCGGCGTGATGATTTCGTCTGACTGATAGAAACCAGTGGCGTGGTTCGAACTGCCAAAAATAACCCGCCGTACATGATTCAGCCGGGCTGCTTCGTAAAGGTTATACGTTCCCACCAGGTTGACTGGCACGATTTTTTCGTAAAATTCTTTGGACTTCATGTACCATGCCAGATGAATAATGCTGTCCACTCCGCTGGTGTAATCGCGGAGAGCATTGATGTCCTGTACATCCAGCCTTTCAATCCCGGCTTCCGCGTCCGTCTGAAGGTCGGTTGCCACAACATTATAGTCCCCGGTCTGCCGCAGGCCATCGGCGATGACCCGCCCTACACGGCCATAAGCCCCCGTGATGAGTATCTTCTTCAAGGCTCTTTCCTCGTTTTGCGGTGTTTGTCAGCCAATCCGGTTGCGACCTGAAATGGTATCGCATTTAACGACAGGTCGCCGCAAACAGGTTATCATCAAGCAGCATTTTGCAGATGAGGCCATCACAATGACAGAACCATTACGCGCTTTGATCCTGGGTTCCGGTTTCGCGGGACAGGGCCACACCCTCGCGCTGCGCGATGCCGGACTGGAAGTGGTCGGCATGGTCAGCCGCACGCCGGAGGTCGTTCGTCAGGTCGCCGCCGAATTGGGCATCCCATACGCCTCCACCAATTGGGAGCAGGCGCTGCGAGAACTCCAGCCTGATATAGTCGCCATCGGCACGCCGGGCGGCGCGCATTTTGAACCTGTGATGGCCGCGCTGGCTTACGGCTGTCATGTCTACTGTGATAAACCGCTGGCCGCCACCCCCACAGAAGCCCGGCAGATGGTCCTGAAAGCACACGAAACAGGTGTCAAAACCGCCTACGCCGCGTCCTATCGCTATCAGCCTCATGCCCTGCTGGCGAAAGAACTGATCGCCAGCGGCGTTATCGGTGAACCCCAGGAAGTCGAATGTGTTTCTCACTATAATCTCAACCCTCTTATCCCGTTTGGATGGTCGCATCGCATCGAGCAAGGCGGGGGTCGCCTCAACAACAACTTCACCCACAAACTTGCGATTGTCCTGCACGTGCTGGAAGCCGCCGTTACCGAGGTTTGTGGCGAGGCGCGCAATGATCTCCCCAGAGCGCCCATCGTCACCGGAGTACATGACTTTCGTGAACGTGAACAGTTCGCACCAGAACCGGATCAGCTTGACCAGATCAGTTGGGGTGAAGGCAATGCCGAGTGGTCCTACACCGTGATGGCGCATCTTCAACCCCAGACACCAGCCACACAGCCCGTATCCGCGCTGTTCAGGCACGGCGGTTTGCAGCCTCGCTTTCATGCCGATTATGTCGCTTTCTATGGCAGCGCGGGGGCGATCCACATCAACGGCAGCTACGCGCAAGGGCCGCTCTATGTACAGACTCGCGGCGGTGCGTGGGATGAAATCAAGGTTCCAGAACACATCATCGAAGCGCTGCCCAGAATCAACGATGATACTCAGCGCAACTGGACCCAGTTAGCGCGCGAGTTTGCTGCCGATATTCGCGGTGAACCTGCTCCGCCCTACCAGACATTTTTTGATGGTTGGATTTTTCAGGTAATCATTGATGCGGTACGCCGGGGCAGTAAATGGTTCACTATCCCCAGTAACCTGGAAGCATAAAGGAGAATATCGCTTGAACAGTCGCATTCGACCCTACCCTGCCAATCCATTTTACTGGCAGTTCAAAGAAAACCCCGTTCTACTGCTCGGCGGCAGCATCGAGGATAATCTCTTTCAGATTCGGGATATTGAACAGCACCTCGATTTATTAAAATCTGTTGGCGGCAATTATGTACGCTGCACCATGTCCAGCCGCGATGAAGGCGATGTCTGGCCGTTTGAACGTGACCCACAGACCCAATTGTACGATCTGAATCAGCCCGGCACGGAATACTGGCGGCGTTTCAGTCGCTTTCTCGAACTGGCGGCTGAACGCGACATTATTGCTCAGATTGAGCTTTGGGATCGTTTCGACTTTGCCAGAAGCCCCTGGGAGGATAATCCCTATAGTCCCAGAAACAATCGCAATTACACGGCTCAGGAATCAGGTCTATCGGAACTAATCGAGACACATCCCGGCCAGCGTGAAAATGCGTTTTTTCGTTCTGTACCAGCGCTCGAAAACAATCATGCGATACTGCCCTACCAGCACGCCCAGGTCAATCAACTGCTGGATATTGCGCTTTCTTACGGTAATGTACTGTACTGCATGGACAACGAAACCAACGAGTCACCAGAGTGGGGCGCATACTGGGCAAATCACATCCTCCAGCAGGCAGATCAAAAGGGAGTCGAGGTTCACCTGACCGAAATGTGGGATGCCTGGGACTTGGCCGACCCGCAGCATAACGCGACCTTCGATCATCCACAACTGTACACGTTTGTAGATATTTCTCAGAACAATCACCGTCCAGCCCATGAGCATGGAGCAAATATCCAGCGGGTACGTGAACGTCTGCTTGCATCCGGCCAGCCACGTCCCATAAACAGCGTCAAAATCTATGGCGCAAACACCGGGCGCTATGGATCAACGCGAGATGCTCAGGAGCGTTTCTGGCGCAATATTTTTGGCGGCATGGCCTCATCCCGCTTTCATCGCCCACCATCCGGGTTGGGACTTGGCCCCATCGCGCAGGCTCATATCCGCTCAATGCGTATGTTGACCGACGCTCTCGTTGTGTTTGACTGTGAGCCTCATACTGACCTGCTCCAGCAGCGCAGTTACAACGAAGCCTATTGCATAGCCAGGCCAGGCGCGAAATATGCTGTCTTTTTCCCGGATGGCGGAAACGTCCTTCTGGATGTCTCTGCTGGGCAGAGCGCGTTCAGCGTGCGCTGGCTCGATATTCGCCAGAGCCGCTGGCTGGAAAGAACATCCGCAGTGCCCCTGGAACACAGCCACTTGCTGCCGCTTGTCACCCCTGCCGAAGAAGGCTACTGGGCAGTTCTGGTGCAGGTGGAACCGGTATAACGAGCGTGCCTGTGCAAGCATTAAGTGGTTTACGAGTGCTGGATTTCAGCCGCATCCTGGCCGGGCCATACTGCACGATGATGCTCGGCGACTTTGGCGCTGAAGTCATCAAGGTGGAGCGCCCCGACAGCGGCGATGATACCCGCCAGTGGGGGCCGCCCTGGCTGGGCAGCGGCCCTGAACGCCAGAGCGCTTACTTTCTCAGCGTCAACCGCAACAAGTACAGCCTCACACTCGATTTACAAAAACCGGAAGGTCAGGCCATCGCCCGCCAAATTGCTCAGAAGTGCGATGTTCTGGTTGAGAACTTCAAGGTCGGCCAGATGCAGCGCTATGGGCTGGGCTATGACACCCTGAGCAGCCTGAACCCGGCGCTGGTGTATTGCAGCATCACCGGCTATGGACAGGACAGTCCCTATGCCAGCCATGCGGGTTATGACTTTGTGATTCAGGGACAGAGCGGCCTCATGTCCATCACCGGGCCAAAGGAAGGGCCGCCCTATAAGGTCGGGGTCGCTATCTCGGATGTCATCACCGGGCTGACTGCGGCCAACGCTATTCAATCTGCCCTCATCCACCGCCAGCAAACCGGCCAGGGACAGTATATTGACATCGCCCTGCTGGATTCACAACTTGCGGCGCTGGTCAATATCGCCAGTGGTTATCTTGTTTCTCAGACACCGCCAGCGCGCTATGGCAACGCCCACCCCAGCATTGTGCCCTACGAAGCGTTTGAGTCGGCAGACCACTGGTTTATCCTGGCTGTCGGCAATGACGAGCAGTTCACCAGATTATGCCGCCTGATAGACCGTCCCGAATTAGCTGATGACTCGCGCTTTCAAACCAATCCAGCTCGTGTCACCCACCGGGAAGCTTTGATCGCCATCCTTCAGCCGATCTTCAGACAGCGCCCCGCCCAGGACTGGATCGAAACATGTCAGGCGGTGGGCATCCCTGCCGGCCCGATTTCGGACATTCCCACCGCGCTTCATGATCCGCATGTTCAGGCACGCAGCCTTATCCGCGAAGTGGCCTCCGACTATTATCCGCCGTTCATGAGCATTGGCCCTGCCGCCAGACTTTTGACTACACCCCCCGGCATTTATCAGCCACCGCCCACCCTCGGACAGCATACCGAACAAATTCTGCGTGATCACCTGCAACTGGACCAGGCAGCGATCAGAGACCTGGCCGAGCGGAAAATCATCTGACTTACGCCTGGCTTCCTCACCTATACGCTCAATAGGCGTTTTCAATGCGTTTTTGCCATAGGATATGCCTGTAATAAGAAACACAATACAAGTCTGGAGGCACAGATGAACGCATTGAACACACTCGAACACGGTCATCAGACCGTAATGGACGCGATTGCGGGTCTTCCCAACGAAAGCTGGAACGTGCCTGCCCTTCGCAATGGCTGGACCGTCAAAGACGCCTTAGCACATCTGGCATCCCTGGAATATGTCCTGTCCGATGCGCTGTATATCACCTTCTGTCATGGGGCATCACCGATGCTGAACCGCTGGGTTCGCAATCGGATCAAGTTTGAGCGCGATGGCATCGAACAGCGTCGTTATATGACACCGGATCAGGTCATTGCCGATTATCAGGAAGCGCACTTTGAAACACTCAATCTGATCGTCCGCATTCCACCAGCCCAGCTTCAGCAGCCCGACCTCATTCCCTGGTACGGCGATGGTTATGATCTGGAAGATTTCATCGTGCAGATCATCTACGGGCCGAAGTGTGAATTGAGCGCGGAAATCCTGCGCTTCCGTCATCGTATCACCAAATTCCAGACGTCAGAAACACGCATCGGCAGTCTGGCAATGGATTAAACAGGTTGGTTGAGCATATGGAGCGGCAGCAGTGTCTAATTTACAGATGGTTGAAACAAACAGCATGAAACGCATTCTGGATAAAGAAGTCGTGCAACACTTCGCACAGCAGCTTATCGGGAATGTCATTCTTCCTGGTGATACAGACTATGATAAAGCGCGGGCGGTCTGGAATGGCATGATCGACAAATATCCGGCCATTATCGTCCGCTGTGCTGCGACGAGTGATGTCATCGCGGCCATCCAGTTCGCGCGTGACCATGAACTGACGATTTCGGTGCGCGGCGGCGGTCATAATGTCGCTGGCAGCGCCGTTTGTGATGATGGTCTGGTCATTGACCTGTCACCGATGAAGCGCATCGCTGTGGACCCTTCACGCAGAACCGCCCGCGTGCAGGCCGGTGTAACCTGGGGCGAACTGGATCGCACCACCCAGATTTATAATCTGGCAGCGCCTGGCGGTGTCGTATCAGACACAGGCGTCGCCGGTCTGACTCTGGGCGGTGGATTGGGCTGGCTGCGCCGTAAGTACGGCCTCAGCAGCGATAATCTGCTGTCCGTCGACATCGTCACTGCGGATGGCAGGCTGCTTAAAGCCAGTGAAACCGAAAATGCCGATCTGTTCTGGGGCGTGCGCGGCAGCGGTGGCAACTTTGGGGTCGTCACTTCATTCGAGTTTCAGCTTCACCCTGTCGGGCCAGAGGTCATGGTCTGCTTCGTCTTTCATCCCGGTGAACAGGCCCGCGAGGCGCTGCAATTCTACCGGCAGTATGCGGCTCAAGCGCCCGACGAAGTCAGTTCATTTGCCATTCTGGGACGCATCCCTCCAACGGAACATTTCCCGCAGGCTGCGCATGGCAAAGAGTTTGTCCTCTTCGCCGCCGTCTACGCTGGCTCCGTGCAGGATGGAGAAACCGCCTTCAAACCGCTGCGCGAATTCAGCACGCCCATTGTCGACCTCAGCGGTGTAATGCCTTATGTCGAAGCGCAGTCAGCCCTGTTCGATGCGGACTACCCTGCCCATGAAATGCGCTACTACTGGAAGTCCACCTACCTGAACGCGCTCAGTGACGAAGCCATTGACAAACTCATCGCGCTTCAGGCAGAAAATCCATCTGGCTTTTCGACCATCGACATCTGGCAGCTTGGTGGTGCGATGAGCCGGGTCGCGCCAGATGCCACGGCATTCGGCAGTCGTTCCGCGCCGTTTCTGATTGGCATTGAGGCGAACTGGGTGCATCCTGAACAGGATACCGCCAACATTAGCTGGAATCGCAAGGTCTATCGGGAATTGCAGCCCTATTCCAACGGGTCGGAATATCAGAATTTTCCGGGCCTTTTGGAAGACCGGGATGCCATCGCCCGCAGCGCGTTTGGTTCCAACTATCAGCGTCTGGTTGAACTCAAGAACAAGTACGATCCGACCAACCTGTTCAGCCTGAACCCGAACATCAAACCGAGTCTCTGAAATCCGGCCCGGAAATATCCTTTCCAGGCTTCACTCAGGAGTTAACATCGTGGCAGATCAACTGAAACTTCTCTGCATCCTGGCACATCCAGACGACGAATCGCTCGGAACCGGGGGCATTCTGGCCCGTTATGCGGCGGAGGGAGTCGAAACGTATCTCATCACTGCTACTCGCGGGCAGCGCGGTTGGTTCGGCGCGCCAGATGACAACCCCGGCCTGAAAGCGCTTGGCAAAATCCGGCAGGGCGAGCTGTACGCAGCAGCCAGCATCCTGCGTATCCAGGAAACGGTTCTGTTGAATTACGTCGACGGTGAGCTGGACCAGGCCGACGCGGGTGAAGCGGTTGATACCATCGCCCAGCATATCCGGCGCATGCGTCCACAGGTGGTCGTCACCTTCGACCCCTTTGGCGCATACGGCCATCCCGACCATATCGCCATCAGCCAGTTTACGACTGCGGCCATAGTCGCGGCGGCCAATTCGGATGATGCCAGCGCGTGGCCTGCACATCGCGTATCCAAACTGTACTACTTCGCAGAAACGGCTGCGAACCTGAGCATATACGAAGACGCCTTCGGCAAACTGGCGATGGAAATTGATGGCATTCAGCGCAGCGCTACCGCCTGGCCGGAATGGGCCATCACAACACAGGTGGATACCAGTGACTACTGGTGCCAGGTATGGAAAGCTGTGCTGTGCCATCGCAGCCAACTGCCCGGTTATTCAGCGCTCCAGCGCTTGCCGGAAGTGGTTCACCGTCAGCTTTGGGGCAGCCAATCCTTTTATCGTGCCCTCAGCCTCGTGAACGGCGGGCGCGATCTAGAACACGATCTGTTTGAAGGACTCCGCCATTCACAACCGGTCATGGTGGAGTCCCATCAGGAGTAAACATCATGGAGAATATACAACTCGACGTGCTGGCGGGGGCAATCTCCACCTTCATATTTGCGGCAGGCAATATTCCGATGCTGGTGAAGGTGCTGCGAACCAGAGATTTGCGCTCGTACAGCCTGACCAATCTCATTCTGTCTAACGTCGGCAATCTGATCCATTGGCTGTACGTCGCCAGTCTGCCCCTCGGTCCAGTATGGCTGCTGCACGGATATTTCACCGTCACCACTCTGCTCATGCTGCTGCTCTATCTGCGCTTCGGCCAGCGCAAACCACAGCGCAGGAAAATTCGCGGGCGCAATGCAGAAATCTTCCAGACACAGGAAATGTATGCGGTCTAGGCGCAGCCTACAGACCGCCTGAACTCCGCAGCCTTCACATTAACGATGCTGCGGAGTTTTCCTTCCCCGCCGGCTCTGCTTTCCACAACTACACAGGCTTCAGGCACACAGGTGTCGGAATGCGCACTGTATGACCTGTTGGGGTCAACTGTCCGGTCCCTGAATCGATCCGGTAGGAAACCACCGTATCCGTATCCTGATTGGCCGCCAGCAGATAGGTCCCGGTGGGGTCGACCATAAAATCGCGCGGCGTCCGTCCCTGCGTCGATTCATGGCCCGCTGCGGTCAATGCACCCGCCCTTTCATCGAACGCAAAGATGGCGATGCTGTCATGCCCACGATTGGAGCCATACACAAACCGGCCATCCGGCGATACGTGGATCGCGGCAGTGTAGTTTGTTTCTTTGAACTCATCCGGCAGAGTCGAAATCGTCTGGCGCTTTTCCAGAATTCCGTTTTCATAGCCAAATACGGTTATCGTTGAAGCCAGTTCGTTAATCAGAAAACAGAAACGCCCCGAAGGGTGAAAATCGAAATGACGCGGCCCTGACCCGGCTTCGACCTCTGCAAACGAGGATAAAGCGAGCTTGCCTGTTTCGGGATTCAGCCGGTAAACCAGCAGCTTATCCATCCCCAGGTCCGCGACCAGAACATGTTCATTGGCCGGGTCGGTCATAATGCAGTGCGCGTGCGGTCCTTCCTGACGGTTCGGGTTGACGCTCGAACCTTCATGCTGCACAAAGTCAGCCGCTGCGTCCAGGCTGCCATCTTCCAGAACAGGATACACGGCTATCGAGCCGGAACCATAGTTGGCAACCAGCGCCCATTGGCCTGTGGCGTCCACCCATACATGGCACGGGCCTTTTCCCCCGGATGACTGATAGTTCAGCGGCGTCATGTCACCCACAACACGGTTCAGGCGAAACGCGCTGACCGCCCCACTTTCATCCACTTCGCTGGTAGCGTAGACATAGCGCTGCTGCGGGTCCGTCGCCAGATAGGAAGGGTTCACAATCCCCGCGCGTGTGCTGGCATGTTCCAGGGCGCCGGATGCCAGGTCCAGCCAGTACGCATATATGCCCTCGCTTTTGCCTTCGACATGTGGCAAACGAGTCGTATACGTGCCGACTAAAATCAGAACGCGATCACTCATGAATATTGCCTCCGTGTGATGCAGGTTATATTTTGCCGGATTGTACCGCACTGCATCCATCTGGGCGTAACGAAGGACCAGGCTTCGCGCAAAAACGATTTTGAGATCGACGCCCCGGACTGCTGAAAACTGTGTTTGCGTGTAAGGCCCACTGTTGGATATAGTTCACTGCAAGATTTGTAAATGTATCAATTCATTTACCGGGGAGGAAGGCTTCTATGAGAACACGTTTGATGATCCTGGCCTGTGTGGCTGCCCTGCTCATCGGGGCCGGGGTGCTGTCCGCACAGGAAGAACAGGTCACTTATATGCTTGGCGTGGTACAGCCATTTACCGGCCCACTTGGCTCATTCGGCACAGACTTCACTAAAGGGATTGACCTGGCAGTGGAGCAGATGAACGCCGAACTGGAAAAGGCAGGCTCGAATATCCGCTTCCAGACCGCCAGTGCGGATACGGAAGGCACGCCGGACGGCGCAGCCCGCGCCGTGCAGACCGTTGTGCAAACCACCGGCGCAACCGTGATTGTCGGCCCACTGACCACCTCCGAAGTGCTGGGAGCCAAGCAGTTCGCCGATGACAATAACGTCGTGATTGTAGCCCCGGCCTCCAGCGGCGCGGCAGGTGGAATCCCCGGTGACAATATCTACCGTGTCATTTATCCGCCGGATAACTATGCAGCCAAAGCCTTTGCGCAGATCGCCACCTCACGCGGCTATCAGAACATCGCCATTCTCCACATGGACGATCCCTTTGGCAATGGTCTGGCGGAACAGTTTCAGGCCGATTTCCAGGCGCTTGGCGGCGGTGAAGTCACCGTTGTAACCTATGCGCCGGACCCGGCAGATGTCACCAGCGAAGTTACCCGTCTGAGCGCTGACGCCAGCCAGCTTTCCGCCAGCGGCGAAACCGCCGTATTCTGCATCTGCTTCCTGGCCGATGCGCAAAAAGTGCTGCAACTCGCTCAGGTTGACCCGGTACTGTCTACTCTGGAATGGCTGGGCATTGAAAATCTGGCGAACCCGGAACTATTGGAAGACCAGAATTTCTCGGCATTCCTGCAAAACGCCAATTTTGTATCGGTTTCCTTCACCGATAACCAGACCCCGCTGACTCAGCCGTTTATTGAGTCGTTTACCGAAAAATATGGCAGCGCGCCGGGGCCGTTCACAAACTATGCCTTCGATGCCGCCAATATCGCCATGCTGACGATGCTGGCTGCCGGCAATGATGGCGCGGCGGTGAAAGAAATGCTGCCGTTCATTTCTAACCATTACATCGGCACATCGGTTCAGGCCTATCTCGACGAAAATGGTGATCAGGCAATTGTATTTTATGGTATCTACAAAGTCGCCGAGAACGGCACAGAGTTCGAAGTCGTGGGTACTTACGACGGTTCTTCTGACACATTGACACTGGAAGAATAAGCACAGCCCTACTGCGGGACCCTCTACATTTGTGGAGGGTCTCTTTCCATATTCAGGAATTCACCGCATGACGCCAACGCTGCTGATCGACTCCTTAATTCGCTCCCTACAGGTGGGTAGCCTGTACGCTTTGATGGCGATTGGTCTCACCCTGACCATGAACGTAATGAAGCTGCCGAATTTTGCTCATGCCGAATACGTCACGATTGGGGCGTACACCGCGCTGGTGGTTTCACTCGGCATTTCATCCAATCCATTAATCGTACTTGGTGCAGCCTTTCTCATCACAGCTCTGGTTGCGCTGGTGTCCCATCAGACTGTGTTCCGCCCGCTTGAAAAACAGCGCTCCTCTACCTACACGATGCTGCTGGCATCTTTCGCGGTAGGTCTCATCCTGCGGTATATCCTCTTTCTGCTGGCGGACTATTATGAACTGTTCGATAAACGCATTCAGGTTCCTCTGGAAATCTGGTATCGCAGCAATATCGTAATTCTCACCAACATCTTTTTCTGGGTCGTCCCGACCAGCATCGGATTGGTCATTGTCCTCAGCCTGCTGCTGAACCGTACCCCGCTTGGCCGGGAGATGCGCGCGCTGGCGAACAATCTCGATCTGGCCCGGATTATCGGCATTCGGGTCAGCCGGGTCGTGAACGTCACCTGGCTGCTGGTGGGTGGACTGGCCGGGGTGGCTGGTGCGTTGTGGGGCATTTATACGTCCGTTAATCCGCTCATGGGGTGGTTTGCGATCCTCTCGGTTTTCGCAGCCGCCATCCTCGGCGGGCTTTCCAGTTTTCCGGGGACAATCCTCGGCGCTTATCTGGTGGCACTTTCAGAAAACACAGTGATGCAGGCGCTGAACGTCTACACCGGGCTGGATTTCAGCTTCAAACCAGCTATCCCGTTTGTCATCATCATTCTGGTGCTGCTGTTCCGTCCGCAGGGATTTACTGAACTCATCCGGGGAAATCGCAGGCTCCAGCGCTGATGAATATTGATGTCTTCGCGTCGCTGATTGCCCTGCTGACCTTCTTTGGCATCGCCGCCCTTATGGCAATCAGTCTCAATCTGGAATATGGTGTAGCCGGTATCCCCAATTTTGGACAGGCGCTGTTTGTTTCCATCGGGGCATACACCACCGGCCTGACTTATACCCGACTTCTGCCACTTCTGGCCGGGCAGGCAGCCATCTACCCCTGCGGCACAACACTCGGCCCAGCCCTGCAACTGCGCTCCGATATTATGCGCTCACTGCCGGCTGCCGGGCTGACCAACTTCGTCATCACGCTGCTCATCGCGGCCCTGATTGGCGGCATCGTCGGGTACGCGATTTCCTATGTGATCCTGCGCCTGAAGCAGGAATGGTATCTGGCGCTGGTGCTGCTGGTGGGCGGTGAAACCATCCGTATTTTTGTGCGGGGCTACGAGCCGATTACGTGCGCCAGCAACGGAATTTCGGGTATTGCCGGGCCATTCGCCTGGATCGGCAGCGCTCAGACCGCCTCGATTTTGTTCGCAGTCCTGGTCCTCATGTTTGCGGGGGCCGCCTACTGGTACAGCGAAAAACTGGTGCGTTCGCCCTATGGCCGCCTGCTCAAAGCCGTGCGTGAAAACGATCAGGTGGCGCTGAGTCTGGGCAAGAATATTGCCCGCATCCGCGCACAGGTCATGTTTATCGGTTCGGCCCTCGCGGCAGTGTCTGGGGTGTTGTTCGCGCTCAATGTCGGCTTTATCAGCACCAACGATTATGTAGTGACCCTGACTCTCGATGTCTGGGTGATGATCGTACTCGGCGGGTTGGGCAGCAGCCGGGGCGCGCTGCTCGGCGCGCTGATTATTACCTTGCTGGATCGCGTCACCGCGATTGTCGCCATTCAGCTCAACATGCTTGGCACTGCGCTGGAATTTAACTATTTCCGGTTTATCCTGTTTGCAGTCATCCTCTTGCTGATGCTTCGTTTTCGCCCACAGGGTTTGCTGCCGGAAGCGCCCTTTACGACGACAGCGCATCAGCATGTCCGGGAGTCCCATGATGCTTGAAATTCATTGTGTTCGCAAAGATTTTGACGGGCTGCGCGCGCTTGATGATGTGTCCCTGACAGTGGCTGAAGGGCAAATAATCGGTCTGATCGGCCCCAACGGCAGCGGCAAAAGCACTCTGCTCAGTGTCATCGCCGGCACACAGCGAGCCTCAACCGGGAAAATTCTGTTTGATGGTCACGATATCACCCATGCAGCGCCAGACACGATCTTTCAACTGGGGCTTGCGCGTGGTTATCAGGACCCGGCGCTGTTCTTTCAGATGACGGTACTGGACAATACGCTCCTGCCGGTCAAGGGGCAGCGCGGCGAACAACCCTGGTATGCCCCCTGGCGGCGCTTCTGGAATCAGCAGGAAATCAGCCATGCCACCCGTGCAACCCGGCAGTTGGCGCAGGTCACACTTCGCAGTCACTTTGATAAACGCGCTTCTGATCTTTCCGGCGGACAGATGAAACTGCTGGAAATCGCCCGCTGCATGATGGGCAGCCCGAAACTCATGCTGCTTGACGAACCAACCGCCGGGGTCGCGCCCACCCTCGCCTATGATATTTTCCGGCAGATTGAGAAGCTGCGCCGTGATGCGGGAATCACGTTCCTGATCGTCGAACACCGGCTCGAAATGCTCTTTGAATTTGTCGATAGGGTCTATGTACTGCACATGGGCCGTGTGCTGGCGCAGGGGACACCCACAGAAATTGAAGCCAGCGCGCCAGTCCGTGAGGTCTATTTTGGCGAATAAGATGCTGGCAGTTTCCAACTTGAACGCGGGTTACGGCAGCCTGACTGTCATTCACGATCTCAGTCTGACAGTCGAGACCGGGCGTTTTACGGCTATTCTTGGACCGAATGGCAGTGGCAAAAGCACCCGGCTCAAGTCCATATTCGGCCTGACACGCATCTTCAGCGGCTCTATTCGGGTCAAGGATCAGGAACTGGTCGGATTATCACCGGAAGACATCCGCCAGCGCGCCATCGCGTATGTACCCCAGCGCAACAACATCTTTACAGCGATGACTGTGCGCGAAAACCTGCTGCTGGCTGTCCGCCAGATGGGTCGGCAGGCAGCCCATGACGCGCTTGCACAGACGTATAGCCTGTTTCCCACGCTCGATAAACGACAGAATCAGCGCGCCGGGCAGTTGAGCGGCGGCGAACGCCAGATGCTTGCCATCGCCATTGGTTGGCTTTTGCGCCCGCGCCTGATGCTGCTGGATGAACCGAGCGCAGGTCTGGCCCCCCTGCTCGTCACTGAAGTTTTCCGCACCCTGCAAACCCTGCGCGATCAGGGCATCACGCTGGTGGTGGTCGAACAGAATGCGCGCAGTGTGCTTCGCTGGTGCGACGATGTGTTTATCCTGCGCGAAGGTCAGCTTGCCTTTTATGGAACCGCTCAGGAATGTCTGGCCGATGAAGAAACTATCAAGACGTATCTGGGCACAGGGCGTCCGGCTCACGTGGAATGACCTGCGACGAATTTGGGTGCTTCACCTGGCACGGGCGAATTCACAAATGACCCGCGCCGCCGTACAGCAGCCTCACCGCCAAACGCTGCAAC
Source organism: uncultured Anaerolineaceae bacterium (assembly GCA_964552425.1). GTDB lineage: Bacteria > Chloroflexota > Anaerolineae > Aggregatilineales > Phototrophicaceae. Next base: position 32,501 of record CAZKIB010000041.1, read on the forward strand.
ACGTCGCTGTTGATCGGCCTTCGCATGAGCATCCACCACGTCCGGGTCCAGCGTCACCCTGAGCCGCTGTTCGTATTCACGAGTCAGATCAGGCATTTCAGCAGCGAGATTACGCAGTTCGTCAGGATCAGCCACAAGGTCGAACAACTGGCGCGGCGCACCCACATAATGCACATACTTGTAACGGCGGTCCCGCAGCATGTAGGTTGCGTTGCGTGATCCGACTGCGTGGTATTCGCTGAAAACAGTACGTTCCAGATCAGCCTGGGTCATGATCGACCACAGCGATACACCTGGTCGATCCACAACTGGCTCATCAAGCGGACATCCGACAGCTTCCAGAATGGTTGGATAACAGTCCACAAGCGAAACCGGCGTATCGCAGACGTGGCCCTGTGGCACATCCGGCCCGGCAATAATCAGAGGAATCCCTGCCGATTCGTCGTACATCGTAAATTTGCCGAATAAACCACGTGCGCCAAGGGACTCGCCATGATCGGATGTGTAGATCACGCGCGTGTCGGTGTGAAGGCTGGTTTCCTTCAGACAATCGAGGACACGCCCTATCTGAGAATCCAGAAAGGTGCACACCCCATAATAGGCGGCATTCATTTTGCGGATGACAGCTTCATCAAACCCCTTGTCAAACCCGAAAAACTGCCGACAGTAATTCAGGGCGGGATGATCGGGCCAGGTCTCCATTTTCCATTGGGACGGCAGCGGAATATTTTCGGGTGCGTACAGGTGATATGTGTCTTGCGGTGAAGTATAAGGCGGATGTGGGCACACGAAGGACAAAAACAACACCCAGGGCCGCTCATCCTGCGCGTGCTGTCGCAGCCATGCGCAGGCGCTGTCCGCATTGCGAACGTCATAGTCAAGATAAGTCGATTCGCCTGGCCCTGCGCCGATAATACCAGGGCGATGATCGCGCAGTGGGGGATTCTCGCGGATACATCCCAGCACGTCCCCTAACCCATCAACCACATGCAGCGGATCAATCTCCTCGGTAAAGCCATTGTCGTCCTCGGTGGTGCGAAAATGAAGTTTCCCGATAGAATCCACCCGGTAGCCCTGCGCCTTCAACTGATGCCCCCATCCCGGCACACTGCCGTCATAAGGGAAGGCATTGTCCCAGTTTCCAAGCTGATGAACGTAGCGTCCGGTTGCCAGGGACGCTCGCGCCGGCACGCAGATCGGGCAGGTGGTATAGGCACTCGTGAATCGCACCCCAGACTCGGCCAGGCGGTCAAGATGCGGAGTTTGAATCACCGGATTTCCGTAGCACCCCAGCGCATGACGATTATGTTGATCCGATAGAATGAACAGCAAATTGGTTGGTCGCATGTTTTTACTTTCTGGATACAATCATCCCGGCTATAGTACCTCACTTTGAACAAGGAGTTTTTGCAAATGAAAATTACGGATGTACAGGCCTGCGTCATTGGCAGATCAGAACCGCACAGCGGTGGCAGCGTGTGGACTTTTGTGCGCATCTACACGGATGAAGGCATCGTCGGCACAGGTGAGTGCAATTCCGCCGGCCCAAGTGCCTCCGGCTTTGCCAACAAGCAGGCCATTCTGCACCTCAAACCTCGTCTGATCGGGCAGGACCCGCTGAACATCGGCCCACTCTATGAAACGCTGCGGCGCAGTGGTCGCTATGGGGGCACCACCAATGCCCCCATCATTTTCGCCATCACTGGCATCGAAAATGCACTGTACGATATTGCGGGCAAGGCGCTTGGCGTGCCGGTTTACAAACTCCTCGGCGGTAAATTCCGCGACAAGATTCGCCTGTATGCCGACTGCCACGCCGGGGAATCCAACGAACCCCAGGCTTATGCCGAAAAAGCGCTGCAAGTTGTTGAAGAAGGTTACAGCGCGGTCAAATTTGATGTGGATCACGCCGGTGTTGGCCGCCTGGACCCTTACAACTGGACAGTTGGGGCTAAGGAAATGACCCACGTCATCAATCTGATTCAGACCACCCGCGAGGCCATCGGGTATGAAGTCGACCTGGCTATAGACTGTCACGGCCAGTTCGATTTACCCTCAGCCATTACCCTCGCCAAAGCTATCGAACCGCTGCGGCTGTTGTGGCTGGAAGAACCGGTTCCCTCAGAAAATATTGACGCTCTGGCTCAGGTCAAAGCGACCACTAGTACGGTGATCTGCACCGGAGAAAATCAATACACCCGCTTCGAGTTTCTGGAACTTTTGCAGCGCAAAGCTGCTGATGTCATCATGCCAGACCTGGCAAAAGCCGGCGGCATTATGGAAGGTAAACGCATCGCGGAACTGGCTGATACCTTCTACGTTCCCATCGCGCCGCACAACGTTTCATCCCCATTAGGGATGATGGCCGCCTGCCATGTAATGGCGGCTGTGCCGAACTTCCTCGTGCTGGAGTTTCATGGCCGTGAAATTTCATGGTGGGAAGACCTGTGCGATGGCGATAAACCCTACATCCAGAACGGCTGGATGGCCGTTTCAGAGAAGCCCGGTATCGGCGTGGAACTGAACGATAAGGTCGCAAAATCGCTTCTGTGGAACGGAGATACGTATTTCGATTAATAGTCGGATGCAGCGCAAACCCAACATCGAGGAGAAAACGAAATCAATGGCTGCAAAAAAAGTTCTCATTACCGGCGCGGCTGGCGAAATTGGCAGCTTTCTGGCGCAAAATCTCCCCACAGATCGTTATGATCTGGTGCTGGCAGACATTCGCCATCCCAATTACACACCTGCCGCCGCGTTTATTGAGATGGACATCACCAGCCTGGACCAGTTCCGGGCCGCCTGTGAAGGCGTCGATACAGTGGCGCATCTGGCAGCGGACCGGCGTACTACTGCCGCGTGGGACACACTGCTCCCGCTCAACGTCATCGGCGCGTACAACAGTTATGAGGCCGCCCGGCGGGCAGGCGCCCGGCGGGTAACCTCCGCCAGCAGGGTCCATGCCGGCAGCGGCTCCCCGGA
>CAZKIB010000042.1:0-23626 GCA_964552425.1 uncultured Anaerolineaceae bacterium
CAAACGCATCCTGGTGATTGAGGATGATTTTGACGTTGCGGAAATGCTGCTGATGTACTTTGAGTCTCGTGAGTTCGAGATTTTCCACGCTGAAGATGGCAATGTGGGCATCGAACTGGCGCGCACTCATTTTCCCAATATCATTCTGCTGGATGTGATGCTGCCATACATGGATGGTTACGAAGTCTGCCGGCGTTTGCGTCAGGTTGCTCTGACAAAGTATATCCCCATCATTTTTCTGACTCAGCGGGATGAACGGGCAGATCGCGTCAAGGGTCTGGAACTTGGCGCTGACGACTACATCACCAAACCTTTTGATGTGGATGAACTGCGCCTGCGGGTGGATGGCTCGATCCGGCGCGCGACTCGTGCCAGCCTGCACGAAATTCGCACGGGCCTGCCAACAGGTTCGCTGGTCGAAGAGGAACTGGCCCAGCGTCAACTGCTGGATAGTGAGTGCCGTACCCTGCGCATGGGTATTGAAGGTTTTAACGCCTACCGGGATGTCTATGGGTTTATTGCGGCAGATGAAGTTTTCGGTTTTGCGGGCCGCTGTATTCAGGAAGTCATCAGCACCGAAGGCACAGCGCAGGATTTTGTGGGCGTTACGGGCAACCATTTTGTCGTGTTAACCCGCGCGTCTCATGCCCAGGCCATCGAAAAGCAGATTAAGGACCGCTTTGCGCAGGGTGTTAAATCATTCTATAACTTTCTGGATGCCGAACGCGGCGGCGTGCTGCTGGAACCGGGTACTGTTCAGGAGAAACTGGTTCCTTTAATGGGTTTGCGCTCAGTCGAGGCGTCTGTCTGAAACATCATCAAAGCCGGGGCATGGCGAAGATGCTGAAAAGCGGAGATCAGCGTATAATAGAGCGATCTCAGAACACACTTATCGATACAATCTGAACATCATTTAATATGACCAGTGTCACGCGCGCGCTTCAAAAACCGAAGCTCTTGTTTGAGGTGACTGTGGAACGACGCCCGTATCTGCGCCGTTTCCTTTTCCTGATAATTGTGTTCCTTGCGGCTGTGTTAGGCTGGGTGGCCTTGCAGCAGGTGAAACTGCGGCCCGGCCTTCAGGTTGACGCGCGGGCGCTGGAGTTTGGCAGTCTCGCTGCTGCTGCCATCATCCTGCTGGCCGGCATCCGCGCGGTGATTAATCTGGTGCGCTGGCGCAGGCGTCCCAACGAACATCTGCGTTTTTTCGATCAGGGCTTTTCCTGGACTCGCGGTGGCGAAAAGTACCAGTATCGCTGGGAAAAGCTGCAAACGTTTCGCGAAGGTGTGCGCGGTATCTATCTGGGCAAACGCCCGCTGGTGCAGTGGGGTTCGCTTACCTTGGTGATGAGCGATAAACGGGTGCTGAAACTGCTGCCCCGGCATGGTGATCTGCGCCTGCTTGCCCGCGCGATCCGCCCGTATGCAGCGGAAGTCACCGGCATTCACATGGGACGGCGTTTGCGGGAAGAAAAACCGGTGCGGGTACATCCCCGACTGGTGGTGTGGCCGGGTGGCCTTCAGGTGGGCAAAGAGGAGTTCCCCTGGAAAGCGCTGAATGTATTCGTGAAAGGTGAAAAACTGGTGGTGCAGACCAACCTGAATGGCAAGGTTCGGGTCGTGCGGCGCATCCCCACTTATCAGGTCGACAATCTCGGCGGGTTTATGGAACTCGCCACATCCACCATCAAAAACCACCGCTGAAATCAACGCTCTGGTGTTTAGCGCTGTGCCGGGGTGTTCACCTGTTCGTAGTGCGCCTCGAAGCGGGCGGCTTTTTGCGGCCAGCGATCCCCGGTGGGGCCGATACACAGATAATCGCCTGGCATGGCAGTGACATCACCTTCCAGTGTATGGACAATCAGCGGTTTGTTCAGTTTGCGCGCCCAGGTGATCTGATGTTTGGCGAATGGCCGGAAACCATGTTGCAGCAGGCGTTTCTGAACAGCATCCAAACCATTGGGAATTTGCCGGACGGCTTTGTAAGTCTGTTCAAAAATTTCATGGTCCACAATCCAGCGTCCACCGTCCTCCGGGCTGACGCAGGCATAATCACCCGGTTTGCCATGAATAACCTCACCGCTGCTCAACCGGATATTGAACGGTGTCGTCATGCGCTTGGCGTATGTGAGGGTCTTTTTGCGGTAAGGCAGAAATCCCTTCGCCAGCAGTTTATGGGTATTTAACATGGAATTCCTCCAGACTGCTACACACATCACGCCTTACGGCCAGTATAATCTAAAACAGCTTTTTGCGTTCCTTTTGCATTTGGAATGCTGTCCTACTTCTGCGGGGTTTAGTACGCGGCAAGGTCAGCGCCGCAAACTGAAGCCGATAACTGACCACTCAATCTGGAGTCACGCTATGCTGGATGTGTCCATCATCGTTGTCAACTGGAATGCTCAGGACCTGCTGCGAAAATGCCTGCAATGTGTTCAGACCACCGTTCAGCAGGTTACATATGAAATCATCGTCGTGGATAATGCCTCAACCGACGGCAGCCAGGCGATGGTCAGAAATGAATTTCCTGCGGTGATCCAGATTGAGAACAGCGATAACGCCGGTTTTACCCGCGCCAATAATCAGGGTATCGCCATCAGCCAGGGCCGTTATATCCTGCTGCTCAACAGCGATGCGTTTGTCGAAAACCATACGATTGATGCTATGGTTGAATTCATGGATAACCACCCTGAAGCCGGTATGTCCGGCTGTAAACTGTTAAATGAAGATGGCAGCTTACAGCCGTCCTGTTACACTTTTCCGTCACTGACCACGGAATTCTATACTGCCCTTCAGCTCGATAAACTGCTTGCGCAGCATCGCGAATTTGGCAAATACAAGATGTCCTGGTGGGATTTTAACGACGTGCGCGATGTCGACGCAGTCATGGGCGCGTTTATGCTGGTGCGCCGCGAAGTGATCGAACAGACAGGTGGTATGGACGAGAGCTACTTCATGTACTCTGAAGAAGTGGACTGGTGCTATCGTATTAAGCAGCAGGGTTGGAAAATTCTTTATAATCCAGAAGCGCAGGCGGTTCACCTTTGGGGTGGCAGCAGCCAGCAGGTGCGGGTTGAGATGTTCTTGCAGCTTTATCGCAGCAGAGTAGCTTTTTTCCGTAAAAATTACGGTGGAGCATCCGCATTCCTGCTTAAGATGATTCTGGGTTTTGGTTGTTTGCTTCGTATTGGTCCCGGCATGGTATATTACCTGAGAGTGGTTGACGCAAAGCAGCGCGAAAAGCACAAAGCGTTTCAAAAATTGCTGACCGCGCTCCCAGCATTTTAGGTCTACCTAAAAATGGTTATTGACGGCTGTGCGGCGTTGATGCTATAGTTAAGTATATATGCGCGATCACGCATATATATGAGACAAGGTATCAGTCACATGACTCAACGCATCTACAAAATTGGAAACATGGACTGTGTAAACTGTGCCCGCGAAGTTGAAACCGGTGTGGGCAAACTGGAGGGTGTTCAGCACGTCCAGGTTGATTTCGCCACCGGCCAGATGACCCTGGATGGTGATGTTGCTTATCCTGTACTGAAACAGCGGGTCGAGGCGCTGGGTAAAACCCTCGAAGATCGCCAACCGGCTGGTGGGAAATTGCCACGCGGTGGTGTGCTGGGTTTCTGGGATTACCTCACCAATCGCCGTGAAACGCAGTTGGCTCTGATCGGCGGGGCTGGTGTGCTGCTTACCCTGTTGTCCTCGCTTGTGTTGCAGATCAACGAACAGGTGACAGGCGTCGCCTACATACTGTTTATGCTGGTGACTTTAGTCCCCATCGCACGCAGTGGCATCAATACGCTGCGCATCAACCGCGAGTTTAACATCAATCTCCTGATGACCATTGCGGCAGTGGGCGCCATTCTGATAGGGGAATTTCTCGAAGGCGCAACGGTTATTTTCCTGTTCGCAGTGGGTGAGGCACTGGAAGGCTATACCGCTGACCGGGCACGCCACAGCCTGCGCAGTCTGCTGGACCTTGCGCCCCCGCGCGCGCTGCGCCTGCGGGATGGTCACGAGGAAGATGTGCCGGTAGAAGCCCTACTCGTGGGAGATACCCTGCTGGTCAGGCCGGGGGAACGTGTCCCGATGGATGGCGAGGTGACAGCCGGGACCAGCAGCGCCAATCAGGCCCCAATCACCGGCGAGAGTATTCCCGTGCATAAGACCGTCGGCGATGCGGTCTATGCCGGCAGCATCAATGGCGAAGGCGCGCTCGAAATGCGGGTCACACATCTGGCCGCCGACAATACCCTCAGCCGCATTATCAAACTGGTGGAGGAAGCGCAGAGTGTGCGTGCCCCCAGCCAGCGTTTGATTGATCGTTTCGCGCATTACTATACACCTGGCGTGGTCGTGCTGGCCCTGCTGGTCGCCACTGTGCCGCCGCTGCTGTTTGGCGCGCCCTTTATTGATACGCCAGAAGGACATGGCTGGTTTTATCGTGCCTTGTCCATGCTGGTCATCGCCTGTCCGTGTGCGCTGGTCATCAGCACCCCGGTTACGATCATTTCAGCAATTACCGCAGCAGCCCGGCGCGGTGTTCTGATTAAAGGTGGCGCGCATCTCGAAGCCTTGAGTGAGATTCGAGCCATTGCATTTGATAAAACCGGCACACTGACTGCCGGCCAACCTGTCGTCACGCAGCTTCGTTCGGTAGACTGTGAAATCGGCGAGAATACCTGCGAGCGCTGTACCGATGTGCTGGCGCTGGCCGCAGCGGTAGAAAAACGCAGTACCCATCCACTGGCGCAGGCCGTGCTAAACGCGGCGGAAGCCCGCCAGGTACTGAACCAGTATGCGCCTGCCACTGATGTGGCTGTGCTGGCCGGGCAGGGCGTTCAGGGCCGGGTGGGGGACCGGCTGGTGACAGTTGGCAGTCATCCGTTTTTCGAGGCTCAATACCCACATTCTGCCGCATTATGTACGCTGGTGGATAGGGCTGAGGCGCAGGGCCAGACGGCGATGCTGTTGTGTGATGGGGAGCGGGTGCGCGGTTATATCGCGGTGGCCGATGAACCCCGCAGCAGCAGTCAATCCGTCATTCAGGAACTGAACGGCCTGGGCCTGCGAACCGTCATGCTGACCGGGGATAACGAACGCGCGGCGCAGGCTATCGGGCAGGCGGTGGGTGTGACCGATGTGCGCGCCAATCTGATGCCCGCAGACAAGGTAGCGGCGGTACACCAGATGCTGGCAGACCATCAGCGGGTCGCCATGATCGGAGATGGGGTCAACGACACCCCGGCGCTGGCGACGGCGACAGTCGGCATTGCGATGGGCGGCGCGGGCAACGCGCAGGCGATGGAAACTGCCGATATTGTGCTGATGGCCGATGACCTGACTCAGCTTCCCTTTGCGGTGCGTCTGGCGCGGTTCAGCCGCAGCCTGATTAAACAGAATGTGGCGCTCAGTTTTGGCCTGAAAGCCGCTTTTCTGGTGCTGGCGCTGCTGGGCGGCGCGTCGTTGTGGGCGGCTGTCTTCGCTGATGTGGGTATGTCGCTGATCGTCACCCTCAACGGGATGCGCCCCCTGCGCCAGAAGTTGTAAGCGTTCAATTTGTGGATGGGTGTGGTTGTTCATACCTACACCTATCCACCTACTCCCACATTTCAAACGATATTTTGAACTCCAGTATCTCCTCAAACGTAATAAACTCACACAGGCAGGCCTGGCGCGCGGCCCGGTTGATGGACAAACATGGCGAAATCTTATCGTTTTTTTAATCTTTCTGGTTTGGGGATTTTGCCAGGGCTGCATTATGATTAACATTGAACTCAATCTCAGGGAGAGTAATAAATTGCTGAAGCGCGAAAATATGTCCTGGGCACGCCTGGTATCGGACTTGCTTAGTCCGCCTGTCGTCTGGGCGGTGATGGCGTTCCCGATTGCGTTCCGCGATGCGAAATCCGAGATGCAGGCGCTCACCTGGGCGTTTGTGTATGGCGTGCTGGTCTGTCTGCTGCCGATGCTGTATGTCGCCTGGAAGGTTCATCAGGGCAAAATTACCGACCTGCATATGCGGGTGCGTGAACAGCGGATTCGTCCATTTCTGGTATCGCTGCTGTGTACAACCATCGCGTGGTGGGTGCTGCGTGGCCTGGGCGCGCCGCCAGTCGTGCCCCTGTTCGCTCTGTTCAGCCTGATTCAACTGGTGGTCATGACCATCATTTCGCTGGTCTGGCAGATCAGCGTCCATGCCATGAGTATCACGGGGGCAATGGTGGCGGCCTTCGCGCTGTTTGGCCCGGTGTGGGCGGTGCTGATCCTGCCGCTGGTGGTGCTGGTTGGCGCGGCCCGCCTGCAACTCAGACGCCACACGCTGTCACAGGTCCTGGCCGGCAGTGTCCTGGGTCTCATGATCCCGATTGTGTTGTTCGTAATGTCCTGAACCAGTAAATATCAATCAGGTCCCGTCTGCTGTGGGTGTGGCTGTCGCGGCGATATTGGCTGTTGCGGTCAGCACCGCCTCGATAGTGGGCTGGTAGGGCGCGAACAGCGTCGCCTCAGCAGCAGCGGTCTGGGTCGCTCGCACCGCCCGCATCACATCGGGCGCGAATGATGAATCCGTCAGCGTCAGCCGGATGCTGGATACAAGTGTGCGGCCCGCCGAATCGCACATCTGCACATGGACAGATTTTTGTCCTGCGCCGGGGCTGAGGGTATACAACACCTCGTTATTGTAAGGTCTCCAGTCCGGGCTGTCCGCGCTGCAATCCAGTTCGCCCGGCTGCTCCGAAATGCGAATTTTCTCCACCGCGCCCAGCGTGCTGCCCTGACCAAAACGGTTCACCCGCTCATCGTGAATATACAGTACCACTTCACGCTGGTTCACCATCTGCGCGATTTCGGTGATGGCGCTGCGCTGGGCGGCCACCACCGGCAGCACGTTCGGTTCAGCCGCGAAAATGATCGTGTAGTAATGCCGTTGTGTGGTCTCGTTAAATTTCCAGGCGATGCCGATCTCACGGTACAGCGCGCTGAACATCGGCAGGCTCGGTTCGCCAAAGCGGACGTTGCGCCGGGTGCGAAGCTGCGGCTCAGGTTGGCGGAAATCGTTCACCCAGAAATCAACAATCTGCGACGGACCGAAATCGCGCACGACAATCGGGATAAAATCGACCACGAAACCATCCGAGTACGGCTGGATGCTCTCGTCCTCCATGAGGTCCTCAATGGTCTGGTTCATGCGCGTGCGGTAGACATCACCCAGCGCATCAATCGGGCGGGCCGTCAGGTCTTCCACCCACAGGTCTGCGATCCGGTTGAGCTGCTCACTGGGAACCAGATGCACCAGATTTTCCCGCAGGCGCGAGTCATTGATGCGGTTAAGGATGAAGGTTTCATCATTGTTCAGGACAGCGGATTCCGCCGGTTCCTGAGCGGCAGCCAATCCATAAAAGATGAGCGGGATAAAAATTATCGCCGTGAGCCAGCGCAGAGATTTGAGTGTCATGGGGTTCCCCGGTAAGGGTCTGTTATTCACCGGGGTAAGTATAACCGATCAGCCGCCTGCGCCCAAAATCAGCACAAAATACAGCTTGTTCGTGGCAATCGAGCGCACCTGGCTGTAACCCGCGTCCGTAAAGCGGGCCTGATCGTCTAACTGGCCGAGGAGGTTTTGCAGGGTGAAATCGGCGTCCGTCGCTTCGACCACCATCAGCACCTCCGCGCTGTAGCCGGCGCTGTTCGCCATGAAGATCACGTCCTGGCCGTCTGCGTTGCGGAACATATTGGTGCTTTCCAGTTCCGGCAGAGGCAGCGAACGCAGATAGCTGACGTGTTCATCGGCGATGGATTGCAGCGCAGCATGGACGGTGAGGGCTGACATGCCATTGTTCGTGCGCCACACATTCAGCAAATCCAGCGAGGCCGGTTGTTCGAGCGCGTTGGGGGGCAGTGTCACCGCCGGGGCGACAATCGGGTCGGTTGCGGTGGGGCCAATCTGCGGCGAGGGGGTTTCCGTCACCACCACCGGGCCGGTACCACTCAGGGCAATCGACAGGCCAACTGCCACCAGCAGCATCACTGCTGCGCCGGCGATCAGCAGCCGAGGGTTCAACCCGCCGGTTTTTTGCGGCAGCGCTGCCGGCGCGTCACTGGCAACCGGGGGGGTGTGCGTGGTAATAGGCCGCCGATTATCGCGCCGCATCGACTCTCGATCAGGTCGACAATGATTTTACAGCTTTTGCCGCGCGCGTCGATCACCTGCCGGGCGTTGACGATCATGTGTTCCTGCGGCGAGGTCTGGTCGATCTGCAAGGGGATGATCTTCTTTTTGAGCGTGTGCGCGTAGGTCATCTCCATCTCGACCCAGGCCGACGCCAGCGCCCCGGCGCTCCACAGTACGATCATCGCTTCGGACCAGCGGATGCGCTCCTGAATGACCTTGACCCAGTCCTGACCGCCCTTCAGTTCGGCGCGGTCCATCCACACCTCATGCCCGCGCTGGAGGAGTTCGTCGTAATATTCGTCCGCGAAGGCGGAGTCGATGCTGGCGTAGCTGATAAAAATCTTCGTCATGCGGTCATCCAGTAGGACGGTAATGCTCCCTCCTATTGTACTCACAGAATGACCGTTTTTCCCAACCCGTTTATATCACAAGGCGCTAAGGCGTGGTCGTGGCGATCTGCCCATCGACAATGTGCAGCACGGAGGTACGTTCGAGGAAGGACTCGGTGAAGATGTCCAGTTCGGTGGTGGTCATCAGGGTTTGAGTCGCGCCGTCCAGCCGTTCCAGCAAGTAGGTGCGGCGGCTGGCGTCCAGTTCGGCGATGACTTCATCCAGCAGCAGCAGCGGCCACTCGCCAATGCGCGCCCGCATCCAGCTCAGTTCGGCCAGCTTGAGCGCCATCACGGCGGTGCGGGCCTGCCCCCGGCTGCCATACAGCCCGGCATCGCGCCCGTTAATATGCAGGCGCAGTTCGTCGCGGTGCGGGCCGCTCAGGGTAATGCCGCGTTTGATGGATTCGTTTTTTTCGGCTTCCAGCCTGTCGGCAAACTGCGGCGCGATCTGCTCGGCGCTCAGTTCACGGTGCAGGTCCAGCCCGGTCATGTTGAATGATAGCTGCCCATTGGCCTCCGCCGTCGGTGTAAAGCTCGGCAGATATTCCAGCGTCAGGGTTTCGCGTTTGCCGGTCAGGTCATGATGCGCGCGCTGGGCTTCCAGTTCCAGTTCGCGCAGGAAGCGCTGCCGTCCGGCGATAATGATGGCCCCGGCCCTGACCAACTGCGAATCCCAGTAATCCAGTTCGTGCGGCGCGGCCAGATTGTCGCTGATGCGCCGCAGTAGGGCGTTGCGCTGTGGCAGGGTTTTTTCGTAGGTGTTCAGCGCTTCGTGATAATCCGTGTCCACCTGGGCCAGGGTGTCGTTCATGAACCCGCGCCGGTCCGAAGGCGACCCTTCCACCAGGGTCAGATCACGCGGCAGAAACAGCACCACATTCACCAGCCCCACCAGGTCCATCACCCGCTTTTCCGACCCGTTGATTTTGACAACTTTTTTGAAGCGCGCCCCGTCCCCGTTGCTGGTGTCCAGCATTAGCGTCATGTCGATGCGGTCCAGCGGGCTGCGGCGGGTGCAGACCTCAGCGGCCAGCCGCGCATAGGGGATCAGGTCATTTTCCGCGCGCCAGTGGATCAACTGGCGGTCACTGGTGGTGTAAGGGGAACGCGAAGTCGCCAGGTAATATATGGCTTCCAGCAGACTGGTTTTGCCCTGGGCGTTCGCGCCGTGAATGACCGTCGTCCCTTTCGGGATCGTCCATTCCAGCCGGGCGTAATTGCGGAAATTGGTGAGCGACAGATGTTCAATGTGCATGGTTTTGTGAGCGATTTTTATACGAATCGCCACCTCTATTTTAACCTATCGAACGGGTGTTTGACTACCGTGCGTTCCTGTGAGATGGGACGAAATTCGTGTTTATCTGCGCAGCGCCACAAGCTGGTAGATGGTCATGTACGGCCGGTTCGCCCGACCATATTCAATCTGCCGGATTTCCAGTTCTCTGGCTTCCTGTGGGGTAAGCCCGAAGTATCCTTTAGGTTCGGACAGCAGGGCCTGTTCTTCATAGAACCGCCGGCCATCTTCCAACTCCTGGCATGAAACGAGTTGCAGTCTTTTCGATTGTGCGATGTGCTTCGACCACCAGCCCGGTGAATGTGACTTGAGAAAGTCTTCCTGCCAGACTGGTTCTGCGAAGTCGTACCATTCGGGTGGGCTGGCAAGCTGCTCTGGCGTGAATTCCTCGTTCAGGCATTCACCCCCGGAACAGAACACACCGCCTTTTTTGAGATACCCGGCAATCTGATCGACGACAGCAAGATCGGTTCCATAGAAGTTGAGATTGTTGACACACAGAATGGCATCAAAAAACTCGTCCGCAAAGGGCAGGGGCTTTGAAGCATCCAGCCGCATTGGAATGACACGACCTCTGTATCCCCGGTTGTCGATTTTCCGGGCGTTATCCGCCGGGTCTGTCCACAAATCTGCCGCGATGACCGTAACGCCGAAATGTTCCGCCAGATACAGAGATGATTCGGCAGGCCCGCAGCCCAGATCAAGCACCAGCTCGCTGGGCCATAGTCGCAGTTCGTTCGCCAGCACGGATACAAGATACAGCCCGCCGGGGCCGATGTCTCTCCAGATGTCCGCTTTGGTGTACCGGGCTAACGCCGGATATTTCGACTGATCGACTTCGCGCAGGGTCCTTCGCAGTTCGCTGATACTTCGCATCGGGTATGGCTCCTGTAATCTGGGCGATTGACGTTTTGCAAGACGGTGGAGGGGAGCAGGTAAACGGACGGATCATTTCACACATCGTAGGAATTCGTGCTGGACAAATCAAGGACATCTGTAATACAAGGGAGGCTGAAACCGGCCAAAGTCATGAGATTATGGCGATGAAAGCACTCACCCCCATTGAAACGCTGTATCTTTTCCCAGACGAACGCGCCGCGCTGCTGGATCTGCTCTCGAATCTGACGCCGGAAGAATGGTCTGCGCCGACGGTCTGCGAAGGCTGGTCGGTCAAGGACATCACCGCGCACCTGCTGGGCGATGACCTGGGGATGCTCTCTGGCCGCCGTGACAAATTTCGTTCGCCCGATGGGCAGGGCGTCAACTTCAGTGACTGGGACGAACTGATCGCCTTTATCAACCGCCAGAACGCGACCTGGGTGCAGGCCATGCGCCGCCTCAGCCCGCCGGTGTTGATCGACCTGCTGCATATCAGCGGGCAGCAGACTCAGGCATTGTTCGAGTCGCTGGATACCCACGCAGCCGGCGGGACGGTCAACTGGGTCAGCAGCCAGCCGGGTCCGGTCTGGATGGAATTAGCGCGTGAATACACCGAACGCTGGACTCACCAGCAGCACATCCGCGATGCGGTGGACCAGCCCGGCCTGAAGGATCCGCGCATGTTCGCCCCGGTTCTGGACGCTTTCATGCGGGCCATGCCGCGCGCTTATGAACAGGTGAACGCGCCGGAAGGGACAATCATCACCTGTATTATTACAGGTGAGGCCGGGGGCGCGTGGTTATTACGCCGTGAAAGCAATCGCTGGATTCAGTACGTCGCTGAAGCCGGTGATCCTGCGCCGGACAGCACCGTTACCTTCAGTCAGGAAACGGCGTGGCGGCTGTTTACCAGGGGCATCAGCCCGCAGGATGCGCTGGCTCAGGCCACCATCGCCGGCGATTATGCGCTCGGCCTGCACCTGCTGAACACCGTCTCCATGCTCGTTTGAATCTGCGCAATTGTCCGGCGGCGCGGCTTGCGCTATGCTGGTGACAGATCGTTTGTGCTTTTCAGGTGCATTATGACCCGGACAATTGTGCATCTCGATCTGGATGCGTTTTTCTGCGCGGTGGAAGAACTGCACCGGCCAGAACTTAAGGGCAAACCGTTCGCGGTGGGCGGCCGGCCAGAGGAACGCGGCGTGGTGGCGTCATGTTCCTACGCCGCGCGCAAATTTGGCGTGCGCTCTGCCATGCCCATGTCCACCGCCATCCAGCGCTGCCCGGAACTGCTGATCGTCTCGCGCAGCATGGGGCGTTACAGCGCCGTGTCGAGTCAGGTCATGGCGGTGCTGCATGAACTCACGCCGCTGGTCGAGCAGTTGTCGATTGACGAAGCCTTTCTGGATGTCACCGGACTGCCAGGGGGTGGCGAAGCGCTTGCCCGCCAGCTTCAAACGCGCATCAATACGGAACTCAGGCTGCCGTGTTCGCTCGGCGTGGCGACCAACAAACTGGTTGCCAAGATCGCCAACAACATCGGCAAGTCCGGCGCGGTGGGGGATGGCCCGCCTAATGCTATTACGATTGTTCCGCCGGGGCAAGAAGCTGCTTTCCTCGCGCCGCTCAACATCCGCGAATTATGGGGGGTTGGCCCTAAAACTGCCGAGCGCCTGAATGAGATGGACGTGCATACCATTGGCGATCTGACTCGCTGTTCTGAGCGTGATCTGATCCAGCGCTTCGGCAAAATGGGTTACGATATGGCCCGCCGCGCGCGCGGTCTGGATGATCGCCCCATCGAAACGGAGCGCGAAACCAAGTCCATCAGCAGTGAAATCACTTTTGTGCATGATGTACGCGATGCGCAGTATCTCCGACGTTCCCTGCGCGAACAGGCCGACGAAGTCGCCAGCCGCGTGCGCGAATCCGCCTTGCAGGGCAGGACCGTGTCGATCAAACTGCGCTGGTCCGATTTTACGACGCTTACCCGGCAGACAACCCTGCCGCAGCCGGTGGACGATGGCGACAGTATCTATACCGCCGCCGCTGCCCTGCTGGAAAAAGTTTGGACGGGCGGGCGACCTGTACGGCTGATCGGCGTGGGTATCAGCGCTTTTGAAACCGAACCCCCGATTCGTCAGCTTGGGCTGTGGGATACCCTGCCGGCACCCGATCCCGAACCAGATAATCCCCTTCAGGACACGCTGAATGCCCTGCGTGAACGCTTCGGCGATGATGCCATTCGCAAGGGAAGCGATTTGCAGGGTTAACCGGACGCCGATGGGGTTTGCGCCACAAGGGTCGGCGGAACCAGCGATGGGATCACCGTCGCCGTAGCGGTGGGCGTCGGAGTCAGTGTGGGCGTCGGCGAAGGAGTCCGGGTCGGTGTGGGCGGCGGTGTCGGCGCATTCGGGTCAACCCGCAAATCTTTGGGGTTAAAATTATCGTTGCAGCGCAGGGCAGCGGCGGGCGCCCATCCCGGCAAACCGCTTGGCAGCCCGGTCACACGCAGCCACCCCCCACTGTTGTCGCGCGCATCCACCGCCACTATCGCATCGGGCGGAATCGTCCCCAGGACCTGATGGGCGGCATCCGGGCCATAACGCAGGGTGACGGCCCCGCTGGCCGGCACACATTCCGGGTTGATAACATTGACGGTGAAAGGCGCTTCCAGCACGTTCCCGAAGCCATCCTCGGCGATCAGGCGCAGGACCAGTGGATCGGTGGGAATGCCGGGAATGTCGGGGAAACTGCCCTCTGGCCCATCTGAGGCGATTTCAACCGAGCTAAAGTTTTCCAGCCCAACCACATAGGTGGAACTTGCGCCGGATACGTTCCATTCAATGTTCAGACCCTGGACGACATAACGGACAAGCTGCGCGGGTGTCACCTCGAACTGTTCTACCACCATCGGTTCGTAGACCTGCACCAGCGCGCTGCGGCTGTCCATCAGGTCGCCGTTTATACCTTCCAGCAGCACTTCGACCTGGCCGGAAAGTTCCTCGGTTTCGATGCTCATGCTGACGCGCTGCGGGTCTTCCTCGACAGCGATAGGCGTCCCGTTCAGACTCAGCCGCACACTGGCAACATCGGTGGCCTGCCATCTGACTTCCAGCACCTCTCCACGCGCCAGTTCAGTTTTATTGACCCTGAAATCGATAATAGTCGGCTGTGGAGGGGGCGCACTGAGAATGACCACCAGAGCGACCACGACCAGCAGGGCGATCATGGCTCCGGCCCCGGCCAGCGCGACAGCCGCCCAGGTGGGCAGAGCCGGCTTGACGGTCAGATACCCGCGCAGTGGAATCACAAAGGCGGCATGGTCGTGCGAATGCACCAGCAGGTCGAACGGGTAGCGCTGGGGGCTGCCGATAAGCATGGTTTTTCGGGGACGGGCCTCGCCTTCGACCACCCGCTGCTGATCGGGCGCGAGTGAAAAGCGCGAAATCGCGTAGCGCACATCCAGCGCGCTGTCCGGGTCTGTCGCGCGCAGCGAAAGGGGCAGCGGGCTGCTGCCCAGATTGTGCATGGTCAGTTGAAAGCGCTCACCAGGGGTCAGTTCCTTGTGCTGCATCTGCACGCTGAAACTCGAAAACGGCAGGACGGTCAGAGTCAGCCGGGCTTCCAGCACATCCTTGGGCTGGTTTTTGGGGTAAACCCGCACCCTGACTTCATGATCGCCTGGCGTGCTGCTGCTGATCCGCGCTGGTTTGAAGTTAATCAGTACGAAGGACGTGTCACCTGCGCCAACCAGCGGGGTGGGCCGGTCAATCCGAATCCAGTCTTCCGGCGGGCCGCTCACTTCAATTTTGTAACGTTCGTCCTGTTCACTGGTATTGGTGATCGAAAGTTCCGCCGAGATATGTGCCCCCGGCGCGACGCCCTGCCCCGGCCCTTGCAGGTCGATATAAAAATTTGCCAGCGCCATCTCGATGCGCTGCGTGGTTTCGTCCAGCGCTTCAAGCTTCACAGTGGGGGTGTCATCCACCACATGATAGATAATGCGCAGATTGCCGATCAGGATTTCATCGCCATCCAGCAGCAGCCGCCGTTCATTGACCGGCAGCTTGACCCCATCCACATAGGTTCCGTTGGCCGATTCCAGATCAGTGATAAAGACCTGACCGTCTTCGTAAATCAGGCTGAAGTGATAGCGCGAGATCGTGTTGTTTTCCAGCGCAATCGTATTACCCGCCGAACGTCCCACCGAGACTGTCGCTTCGGACAGGGGAAACGACTGGATGGGGCCTTCCGGCACGAATACATCAAGACGACCATAGGCCATAACGTCATGCTCCTGATGCGAATACCTACCATTCCGATTGTAGCCGGATGAGCCGCTTTAGCAACACATCAATGGGTGATAGCGGGTTTCTCAAGGGTTATGCGTCTGTATTCTGTTCTATGGTGGAAGTGGAGAATAGGATAAAGGATAGCGCATGTTTTCAATTTTCTCACTGTTCTGGATGCTGGTGTTCCCGTTGGCCGCCCCGGCGCAGCAGGCCAGCATCTGCCAGCATGTGATTGTCACCAGCCAGCCTGTCGAAGAAATCCCGGTGTGTCCGGCCCCTGTCACCACCTATGTCAGCGAGGATGAATCTGGCTGGCAGGTTCAAATCTGGGATAACGCGACGGCGAATAACCCGGAACCGGTGATTGCGGTAAGCATCTCCGAGGATGCGCCTCACCCGCCCGGTACGGTGCTGCTGGATAGGGCGCGGCGCGGTGGTGTCCATGTGCTGCTCTATCAACTGGAAACCGGCGATTATGAAGTGCTGGCCGGGCCGGATGCCACAGGCCAGATGTACGCGCTGGTGTTCAGCCTGCCGCCCGATTCACAACCCCGGCAGCAGGAATTCATGCTGGCGGAGTAACCTGCCCGTTTGAATCTGCGCTATGATGGATGTCTCACATTGATAGAAATGAGACATCCATGCTCACGGCTGCCCATCTGAACCACCGCCTGCACAATGCGACTCTGACTCATGACGAACGGGTGCGAATTGGCGAACAGCTTCATGCCCTCAGCCAGACGTGCCCCGGCGTTGGCCTGCGACCTGATGGCCTGCCGGACATCGACTGGTGCGCGGTAGATGTGCCCGCCGATCTGCGCGGGGTCAGGATGCCGTTCAGAAACGAGCGCGGCATGGTCTATGGTGAGTTTGCCTTGCAGCCGTTCGCCATCGCCCGGTATCCTGTCACGTATCAGCAGTTCCGCGCCTTCCAGCTTGCGCCCGATGGTTTTGCCAATGATCGCTGGTGGGAGGGCCTGACCGCCGGCTATCACCAGCAGGCCATTCTCGATCCGTGTACCCCACTGGACAATCACCCGCGTGACAGCGTTTCATGGTATCAGGCTGTCGCCTTTTCCCGCTGGCTAAATGCGCGCCTGAACCACGACGATCAGCATGAAATTCGCCTGCCGGCCGAATGGGAATGGCAGTGGGCAGCGCAGGGCAGCGCTGCCCCGGCATACCCCTGGGGTGAACGGGACGAACGTTTCGCCAACACCCGCGAGGCCCGTCTGGGGCAGACCACGCCAGTTGGCCTGTATCCCCAGGGAGCGGCCTGGTGCGGCGCGCTGGATATGAGCGGGAATGTCTGGGAGTGGTGTCTGAACGAATACAAAAACCTGGCCCACACCGGCTGTGAGGGCCACAACCCGCGTGTGCTGCGCGGCGGCTCGTTTGTGGATGTCTGCAATTGGGCGGTGTGCGGCTCGCGCTTTAACGACCTGCCCAACCGCCGCCTCGATTATTTCGGTTTTCGCCTCGTGCACGCACGCAAGTAGGGACGATTCGCGAATCGTCCATTTTGGTCCCTGATTAGAGTGAACGATTCGCCTGTACAATGCGCTGGTTCAGTTCGATCAGCCGGCGGCAGGTTTCATCCAGCCTGACCAGTTCGCTCCGTGTGGTAATCAGGGGCCGGGTAGGGTGGCTGACCCGGTTGCGCAGACTCTGAAAGTCCAGCGCCCGGCGGGCCTGACTGGCGGTATCGAAGCCCAGTAATTCGCGCACGCGGTCATGCTGTCGGGCGATCAGCGTCAGGTCATAAATATGCATGTGGTGCAGCAGGTCAAGTTCGATGTCCTTTTCCGCCGCCTGCGCTTTCTCTTCCTGAAGCTTTGACCAGCGCTCGTCGCTCAGATGCGGACGAAAGTCGTCATCGTTCGGCATCACCCGGCGAATCAGGCGGGCAAGTTCCGCTTCAAAGTGGGCGATCAGCAGGTACACACTGGCCCGCGCCGGGATTTTGTTGAGGTCTGCCGGGGCCACCAGCCCAACGATGCGGCTGGCCTGCAGCACCAGAAACACCCGCTCTGGCTGCTGGGCGAACAGTTCAATAATCTCCAGAATGGTCGTGTCGGTGGCAATCAGCCAGTCCGAGGTCAGGCTGCACGGTTCCTCGCCGTTTTCCAGCGCCTTGCGCGACACAATCCCGGTGATGCGGCTTCCTTCACGCACGGGGATATACGTCAGGTTGTTATCGCACGCGCAGTTCACAATTTCCTCGCGCGATTGGCCGCTTTCCCAGCAGGTCAACTGGCTGGCCGGGGTGGCGATGTCGATCACTTTGTAGCCGATCTCGCGGCTGATTGCGTGCAGGCTGTTCATGGGGTAACGCCGTCCGTTTCATCCACCGGCAGACCTTCCAGCGCCATGATCTTGAGCGCGTTGGTGGTCGGGCAGGGACCGAGCCGCAGCCGGTAGTCGAAGATCATGCGCCCATCCACCACGTCTTCGCGGAAATGATAATTCGTCACCTGGGGAATTACATCGGCCAACTGTACCAGTTCAAGGTCGTGAGTCGAAACCGCGCCGGTTCCGCTGCGCCCGGCCAGCGCCCGGATGTAGGCCCGGCTGCCGATGAGCCGTTCGCGGTTGTTCGTGCCTTTGAAAATTTCGTCGATCAGGAAAAACAGCGGGTAGGGGTGATCGGTTTCCAGCGCCAGCAGCAGTTTCTTCAGGCGGCGCACTTCGGCATAAAAATACGAGAATCCCTCCGTGACCGAGTCGTTGATGCGAATAGTCGAATACACGCGAAACAGCGACGCTTCGAGGTGGTCGGCGTTGACATGCCCGCCGGCATAGGCCAGCACGAGGTTCACGCCCATTGTCCGCAAGAACGAGCTTTTCCCCGCCATGTTCGACCCGGTGATAATCACCAGCACGCCTTTTTCTGTGAGGCTGAAATCGTTGCACACTTTAGCGTCCGCCGCCAGCAGCGGATGCCCGATGCGCCGCGCCACAAACCGGCAGCCGTCTCGGATGATGGGCCGGGTGTATTCCGGGTTGAGATAGGCGAAGGCCGCCAGCGCATTCAGTGTTTCCAGTTCGTACCATGTATCCAGCCACACCGGCATCTGACCGGCAAGCCGGGTTCTCTGGCGGGCCAGCAGCGCCGCGCAGAGCATGTCCCAGGGGAGGACCGCGTTCACCAGCGTCCACAGTACCGGGTTCCCCCGCAGGCTGGTCGCGGTGACGATGCGCCCCAACCGCCGCAGTTGAGCAGACGGTTTACTCGCGCTAAGAAAGGGCTGGCAGAGCGCCTTCAGGTGCGGTGTTGTCTCATAATTCCGGCGTTCCAGGTAACGAAAGATGCTGTGCAGATCGCGCAGCACGTCCGCCAGTGACATGGCCTGGCTGAACAGATCGCCCATCGCCCGCAGCCGCCACAGCGAATAGCCCAGGTACACCAGAAAAGTCCACTGCCACAGCGAAGGGATGAGATTCGCCGCCGCGCCGATAAACAGGGCCGCGTCCACCAGCGCCAGGGCGATCAGAAACACGAGATCAAAGCGCGTCGGGACAGCACCAGAATCGCGCTGGAACCAGTTCAGCAGCGCGTCGCCGGAAATAGCCCCTTCCGCTTTGCCCGCCGTTTGCCAGCCCAGCAGAGTCAGCCGGTCCCGGAAGTGCGTCAGCCGTTGCAGTTCAGCGACCAGATTTTGCCGCCGCTCAATCGCCGCCGGGTCAGGCATTTCTGCCAGCAGCCAGTCCGCCAGCCGCTGGCTGCCTTCAAGCGAAACGGCTGTGTCCAGCAGGCGGTGAATCGAACGCTGACCGACGATGTCCAGATCATGCGCGAAGGGGTGTTCCGCCGGGGCGCTGGCATTACTGGCCGGTAGCTGTGTCCAATCCAGCCCGATGCGCGCGCGATGCGTCTGTTTCAGCCGCCGCCAGTATACCTGTCGCTGGATGCTGCGCTGCACCCGCCCATGCAGCCGCGCCGCGATCAGAAATACGATCAGTCCGGCCAGCGCGCTGAAATATCCGGCGGGGTCGCTGACCTGCGAAAACGCCAGAAAGGTGAGGACCAGACCCGCCAGCGCGATCCCGACCCGGATTTGCACATAGCGATCACTGAGCCGCCGCAAATCCGCGATGCGTCTGTCGATGCGCGCGATCTGGCGTTCCAGGTGGTGGAGGCGGGTCTCTTTGACAGTCATCGTTTATCAGACAGCCGGAAACTGCTGTTCATCCAGTGTCACCTGACCGCCGTCGCTCAGAATCAGGGTGATACTTTCGCCTTCCATCATCACCCGAACCACCGGACAGGTTGCGCCCGCCGGAGTGGGATACAGCAGGGTGACGGTGCGCTGCGCGCCGCTGCCGGTCCAGCGGTAATCGACGGTGGGCGCCGGCAGATGTTCGCCCTGCACCTGCCCATACGCCTTCCAGCCGGCCCATTCCGGTTCTTCCTGCCCGGTGATGACCGTGCCAGCCACGCCCGGCCGGTCGGCCAGAATCACGGCGAGATTGGGCTGCCCGGCATCCTGGCTGATAACGGCCAGCGGGTTTTCGCTGGCTGGTATTGCCGCGTCCGTGTTGAAATGCCAGCGCGCCTGATAGTCGTGCGGCTGATCGTCTGCCGGGGTCAGGCGGTCAATCACCAGAAAGAAGGGCGTCAGCGGCGCGGGTGGCTGCTTGACGAAAATCAGCCTGCGGCGGTGTGTTACGGTGCGATCTGCGTCCGGGCCATAGCCTTCGTTATACTCCGCCTCGGCCAGATCATAGGCGTCGGATACCACCCAGATCGCTTCGTTCGGGCTGTTGAGCAGGTCAATGACCTCAGCCTCGGTGGGCGGGCCGCTCAGCCACTGCCAGAAGGCGGTGCGCCGGTTTTGATCCTGACCGTCCACACGGATGGTGTTGTGCCCGCGTGTGCTGAGGGTGTATTTGCGCATCTCCGACGAGTCATAGGCGTAATTGCCCGCTTCGGTCAGCAGCAGGCGGCCATAAGCGTTCAGCAGCACGTTGAGCTTGTCTTCGTGCTGGTGGGCATAGCCGAAGTCGCCGCCGTCGAAAAACGCCCAGATCGCGTCCGGTTCCCAGCCGGTGCGCATGACGTAATAGCCGCAGTTGCCAAACGCCAGCGATTTTTCCGCCGGAGGCGCGCCTTCTTTGCCACTGCTCAGAACCCACCGGTAATCGGCCCGGTCAGGATAATGTTTCACGGCATCTTCCATCAGCGGCGCGACCTTCAGCCAGTGCCCATCGTTCAGGTCCGGCAGGCGGCCATCCGGCATCATCAGGCGCACGTTGGCGGTGTGCATCTTTTCCAGCACCGTGCGGAAGGCATCGGGGATCGCCACGCCATAGGCTTCCATCACATGCCAGGCCAGCAGGTAGTTGCGGATGTTGACCTGATGATAGCCGGTGGACAGTTCAAACTGCATCCCATCGGCGTACACCTGTGTGTCGAGTTCGCGCACCAGCTTGTGGACCGAATAATCCAGCCATTCCGGCGCGTCCGTAAACTGCGGGTACAGCACCGCGATGTGGCACAGGCCGTTCATTTCCATGATGAGCCAGTTGTGGGTGCGGTGGAAATTCCGCAGCCGCCAGCCATGTTCCCACAGCGATTTGTACCAGTCCACCAGCACAGCGTCCGTAAAATGCGGCGACTGGTAGAAAGTATGCAGCGCGCGCGGCCAGGGCCGGCCCATGCGGATGCCCGTTTCGATGGTGCGCCAGCACAGCGTATCGTTGCCCGGCGCATTTTCCGGCACAAGCGCCTGCCGCACCCAGCTCTGGAATAAACGCACGAAGCCCTCGGCGTAGCGTTCGTCCGGCTTCTGCGCGTACAGTTCCGCCAGCAGGTCCCATTCCCAATGGCGGCTGAGCTGCCACGTCCATTCCTTGTACTGGTTGTAGGTCGGGTTGGCGAACCAGTCCACTGTGCCTTCAAACTGCATGGGCACGCCGCATGAGATCAGTTCCAGCCGCAGAATGC
The DNA here is from genome assembly GCA_964552425.1 of uncultured Anaerolineaceae bacterium. GTDB lineage: Bacteria > Chloroflexota > Anaerolineae > Aggregatilineales > Phototrophicaceae. Next base: position 20,990 of record CAZKIB010000042.1, read on the forward strand.
GCTCGGCGGCGTCCTCCAGCGATTCGCCGTGATAGGTGTACTGGTTCTCGCGCCGGCTGGGGCGCACAGTGGCGAGATAGCGCTCCGGCTGCAAACTGGCGCGCGCGTCCGCCGCGAAGACTCGCCGCGCTTCGGCGAAATCCCCTTTGCGCACCAGTTCGGGGATGCCTGCCAGGCCGGGGCGGGAGGTGTCGATGCACTTCGTAAAAAAGTCCACGTCCGACAGACGCGGGCCGGTGAGTATTTGTTCGCTCATAATGAAACACCTTTGCGAGAATAATCTGTTTTCAGGGGTCAAGCATAAAACGGAATATGCGGCGGGGCAATGTCCACCTGAAAAACAAAACGCGCACTGTGACAATGCGCGCTTTACGATGGTTCTGTGAGTCCCGCTGGGACTTGTTTTTCGCCGCCGGTGATTTATGCAGGTTAGGAATTTAATCGTACAACAACCCGCAGTTTGACCCCTTCCCCCAACCCCCTACCCCGAATTCAGGGCAGGGGCTAATTCGGTGTCTTGCGGGGTTGGGTGACGCTTTCAGGCTTGTCCGTTTAATTTTTTAAACTGCATCAATCGCCGGCCTGTTACAACGCCGCAGTCACGATACTCGCATCGTTAGCGATGGTCTGGTACTGCGGGGCCGCCGGGCCGATCAGGTTTTCGGCGATGATGGCCGACGACAGCACGCCGGGCAGTCCCGCGCCGGGGTGCGTGCCCGCGCCCACAAAGTACAGGTTGTCGAAGTCATCGGCGCGATTGTGGGGGCGGAACCAGGCCGACTGCGTGAGGGTGGGCTGCACCGAGAAGGCCGATCCCATGCGGCTGTTCAGTTCGCCCTCGAAGTGCAGCGGGTCGATGTAATGCTCCGCGATAAGGTTGGCCTGCAAATCCGGCAGGTAATTATCCTCCAAAAACTGCATGATGGCATCGCGGTAGGGCTTCGCAGCCGTGCGCCAGTCCACCCCGGAACCGAGATGCGGCACCGGCGACAGCACGTAAAAATTTTCACCGCCCGGCGGCGCAATCGACGGGTCGGTCAGGCTGGGCATATGCAGGTACAGCGAGAAATCGTCGGACAGCACCTTTTTTCCGAAAATATCATCCAGCAGTGCCTTGTAACGCTCGCCCAGAATGATGTTGTGATGCGCCAGCCCGTGTTCGCGGTACTGCTTTTTCGTGCCGAAGTAGATCACGAACAGCGACATGCTGTACTGCATCCGCGCCATGTTCGCGCGCGTGAACCAGCTTTGATGTTCCTTTTTGATGAGCTTCTCATAGGTAAAGCCCACGTCGGCGTTGCTCACTACCGAATCCGCCCGGTGAACCTGTCCATCCTCCGAACGGATGCCGATGACTCGTTTGTTCTCAATCAGAATTTCATCCACGCCCCGGCTGAGGTGAATCGTCCCGCCCAGGTCTTCAAACAGACGCCCCATTGCCGCGACGATAGCCCCGGTCCCGCCGATGGCATAATGAATGCCCCACTCGCGTTCGAGGTAATGGATCATGGCATAGATCGACGGCGCAGTGAACGGGTTGCCGCCCACCAGCAGCGGGTGAAACGAGAAGCAGCGCCGCAGAAAATCGTCCTGAATAAACTGCGAGGCGTACTGGTAGACGCTCTTGTACGATTGCAGTTTGATGAGGTCAGGCGCGACGCGGATCATATCCATCACATGCAGGAAGGGCTTGTCCGCCAGTTCGACAAACCCCTTCTGGAAGATGGCCTTCGTCGTGCCCATAAAGCGCTGGTAGCCTGCGCGGTCTGCCGGGTTGAATTTTTCGATCTGGCCGAGGATAAAGTCCTCATCGCCGTTGTAGTCGAAGGCGCGCTTGTGGTGGTCGAAGATGCGGTAGAACGGGTCGCATGGGACCATCTGGAAATAATCTTCGCGTTTTTTGCCCGCCGCCGCCCACAGATCGTCGAACATAAACGGCGCGGTAATGACCGTCGGCCCGCCGTCGAATTTGAAGCCGTTGATCTCGTAGACATAGGCCCGCCCGCCGAGCTTGTCGCGCTTCTCGAAAATTTCCACGTCATGCCCGGCAGCTTGCAGACGCACAGCTGCGGCCAGCCCGCCGAATCCGCTGCCAATGACGATAATTTTCTGCTTCATACCGAAAGTCCCCCACAGGTGGTTGTTATACACTCATTATGTGAAACAAATCACATGGAAGCAACTAAACTTCAGCAAGCTCTAAAGGGGATATTATGCGCGGCTCATAAAACGAATTGCTGGCAGCTTCAACCCTGCGTTGTGTCTGCCGTGCCGCATCAACTATACTTAAGAACACAACGTTAAAAGGATTATGGAGTGTTTGCAATGCTCATTTCAGAAAATGTTCATCACCTGCTGGACGCCTTTGACCGGCGCGATCTCAGCGCGCTGGCGACATTTCTGCACGACGATTTCCAGATGACCGGCGATTTTCGTCCGCTGAACAAGGCAGAGTTTCTGGCGCTGTACGAGGCGTACTTCGCGGCCTTTTCCAGTTTTGACTTCAACTTTACAGATGCCGCTCAGGATGGGCAGACGGTGCGTGTCCGATGGGCGCCAGCCGGTACGCATTCGGGCACTTTGGACCTGAACCCGCTGGGGATTCCCGTCACCATACAGGCGTCCAACAAAACGATC